>WHSL01000138.1 GCA_009380095.1 Streptosporangiales bacterium
CGGCGCGGATCGCCCTGGCGTGGGTCGCCCTGGCGCGGGTCGTCGCCCTGCCGTGAATCGCCTCGGCGGGGCTCGCCGCGGCGAGGCTCGCCCCGGCGGGGGTCGGGGTCGCGGGGGTCGGGCTGTTGGGGGTCGGGGCGCCGGCGGCGGCCTCCTCGGCCCGGCTGGGAGGGGAGTGCGACGCGTTCGGTGCGCTCGGGGGCGCGGCGCCGGCCCGCGTGCCGCCGCCCACGGGACCCCGCGCCGCGGCGGCCATCCGCCGCGCCGCCGGACTCGTGATCAGGGGGCTCGTGGGTACTCATCGGCACGCACCTTATCGGTCTCGCCCCGCCCCCCACCGTCGGAGCGACAGGAACGTACGACGCCCCCGGCGCGCCGGCGGGTCAGATGCCGGTCGCGCCGAGGAGGGAGCCGAGGCCGAAGGTGAGGGCGGCGGCCGCCCCGCCGAGGGCCAGCTGGCGGAGGCCGCTGAACCACCAGGAGCGGGCGGTGACCTTCGACACCAGTGCGCCCGCGCCGAACAACCCGACGGCGGAGATCACCGCGGCGGGCCACAGGCTCACCGCGCCGAGCAGGTACGGGATCACCGGCAGCAGCGCACCGGCCGCGAACGAGACGAACGAGGACCCGGCCGCCAGCGTCGGCGAGGGCAGGTCGTGCGGGTCGACCCCCAGCTCCTCCCGCGCGTGGATCTCCAGCGCCTCCTCCGGGTCGCGGGACAGCTGCCGCGCGACCTCCGCCGCCAGCTCGGGCGAGAGCCCGCGGGCCTCGTACAGCTGGGCGAGCTCCTCCTGCTCGGCCTCGGGGCTGCGCAGCAGCTCCCGCCGCTCCACCTGGATCTCCGCCTCGGCGAGCTCGGACTGCGAGGCGACCGAGATGTACTCCCCCGCCGCCATGGAGAACGCCCCCGCCGCCAGGCCCGCGAAGCCGGACAGCAGCACGACGCTCGCGTCGTGCCCCGATCCGGCCGCGACGCCGGCGATGAGCGCGAAGTTGGAGACGAGACCGTCCATCGCCCCGAAGACGGCCGGTCGCAGCCAGCCGCCGGTGACATCCCGGTGCTCATGATGGATCTCCGCCCGAGGATGCCCCGGTACGTCGTCCCTCGCGTTCTGCGCCACCGCCTCAGCCTTTTCGCGCGCGTCCGGCCTCGGCGCGGGGACCGGCGTCCTTCGTGTCCTCGGCGTCCTTGGTGCCCTCGGCGTCCTGGGTGCCTTCGGTCTCCTCCGCGTCCCCGGTGCTCTCGTCCTTCGTGTCCTCGGAGGAGGACGGCGCGGAGGCGTCCGCGTCGGCGTCGGCGCTGGAGTCGGCGTCGGCGTCGGCACGCTCCCCCGAGTCGTCCTTCGCCTCCGCGGGCTCGGCGCCGTCCTCGGCGGAGTCGTCATCCCCATCCGTGGCGGTGCCGGTGTACGCGGCGGCCGGCTGGTCCGACCCCCGCACCCGGAGCAGGTAGATGAGCGCGCCGGCGAGCACCAGCACGGAGGTGAAGACGTTCAGCCGGATGCCGAAGAACTCGTGCGCGTCGTCGATGCGCAGCGACTCGATCCAGCCGCGGCCCACCGTGTAGATCGCGACGTACAGCGCGAAGAGCCGGCCGTTGCGCAGGTCGAAGCGGCGCTCCGCCCACACCAGCACACCGGCCGCGACGAGGCACCACAGCGACTCGTACAGGAACGTGGGGTGGTAGGTCGCGACGTCGAGGTACTGCTCCGGGCGGTGGTTGAGGTCGATCTCCACGGCCCACGGCAGGTTGGTCGGGCTGCCGAACAGCTCCTGGTTGAAGTAGTTCCCCCAGCGCCCGATGGCCTGGGCGACCGCGACCCCGGGCGCGACCGCGTCCGCCACCGCGGTCAGCGACAGGCCACGGCGGCGGCACGCGATCCACGCGCCGACCGCGCCGAGTGCGACGGCGCCCCAGATGCCGAGGCCGCCCTCCCAGACGTACAGGGCGTGGATCGGGGTCTTGCGTGCGTCAGCCCCGAAGTAGAGCTGCCAGTCGGTCATGACGTGGTAGAGGCGGCCGCCGACGAGGCCGAAGGGCACGGCCCAGGTGGCGATGTCGATGATCGTGCCGCTCTCACCGCCGCGCGCGACCCAGCGGCGCTCACCCCACCAGACCGCCACGATCAGCCCGAGGATGATGCACAGCGCGTACGCCCGGAGCGGGATCGGCCCGAGCTGCCACACCCCCGTGGCGGGGCTGGGGAACGAGGCGAGCACCGCTGTTGTAGTCATCGTCTGCCCTTGCTTCCGTTGCTATGCCGCGTTGGTCACGGCCTTCGTCAGACCATCGACTGTATAGATCTCGGACTGATTCAGCTGCCTGCCGTCCAAGATGAGGGTCGGGGTTCCCCGGAAATTCTTGTCGCTGAGCGTCTGCTTGGTGAAGGCCTGGATCTGTGCCGCGGACTTCTGCCGGTCCACGCAGGTGGCGAACGCGGGGTCGGTGATGCCGGCCTGCTCGCCGAATCCCTTCAGGTCGTTCAGGGTCAGCGCGACGCGCTCGTCCGGCTGGTTCTCGAACGCCACGTCGTGGAACTCGGTGAACTTGCCCGCGGTCGCGGCGCACTGACCGGCTCCGGCCGCGCGCAGGGACCCCTCGGGGTTCACGAAGGCGAGGGTCTTGTAGACGACCTTGACCTTGCCCTCGGCGGCGAGCCGCTGCACAGTGCCGTTGTTGACGGTCTCGAACTCCTTACAGGCGGGGCACTGGAAGTCCTCGTAGACCTCGAGCACCGGCTTGGTCACGCCCTGCCTGGCCATCACGATGCTGCCGTCGGACTGCAGCGTGGCGGGCGGTGCCTGGCCGGCGAACGCGCTCTGCTCGTCGCGGCCGGACTGCACGGCGACGATCACCCCGACCACGACCGCCACCACGGCCACGGCGCTGCCGATGATGAGGAGCGTGCGGTTGCGCCGCTGCCGTGCAGCCGCGCGGGAGCGCTCCTCCCGCAGCCGCTCCCGTGCCGAGAGCTTGGCCGCCTTACCCATGTCGGATCCCCCTCCGAGATAGTCACGAACGATGTCATCGCGCCGGCCGCCGCCGCTCACGCCTCGCGCGCCGCCGCGTCCTCCACGTCCCCGGCGTCCCCGGCGTCCCCGGCGTCCCCGGAGCCCTCGGCGTCCCCGGAGCCCTCGGCGTCCCCGGAGCCCTCGCCGTCCTCGGCCGCGGTGCCGGCCTCGTCGGGGCCGGCGACCGGGGCGGAGTACAGGCCGAGGGTGGAGTCGAGGGCGAACCGGCCACGCGGCCAGATCACGATGAAGGCCGCGAGCGCCAGATATCCCAGGTCACGCAGGATTTCCTGCGGGTAACGGGTCTCCGACGCCGCGACGGTGCCGCCACCGCCGAAGCAGCCGCAGTCGATGGTGAGGCCGCGCGCCCAGGCGGAGGCGATGCCGGCGATGAAGACCACCATCAGCAGCCCCGAGACGATCGCCACGAACCGCGTGGCGAGCCCCGCCACCAGCAGCAGCGCGAGCGCGATCTCCAGGGCGGGCAGCGCGTACCCGACGAACGTGGTCAGCGAGGCGGGCAGCAGCTCGTACGCCGCCACCGCGCGCACCGCCAGCGCGGGCGCGGCGAGCTTGGCGATGCCGGCGAACCCGAGCACGCCGGCCAGCCCGAGCCTGGCCAACAGGGTCAGCCATGGCTGCACCACGGGCCGGCGGCCGCGGCCGGACCGCGACAGGACACCCTCGGTCACCATCGTCCCCCTTGTCGATGGAGCGACGTCACGGCAAAGCGCGCCCCGGGCGGGCGGGATGTGATCGCGCGTCGTGGCGCGCGCACCGGCTCGGTCCGCGCCTGTGAGCCCGGGGGTCGCGTGGATTCCATACTGTCACGCGCCCGGCACTCACCGTGCCGCCACCAGCCGATTCATCCGCTGATGCCGGAAAGGCCGCCTGCCCCGGAGGACGGGCGGCCTTGGGCCCGGGTCAGCGGTCGCGGACTCCGGCGGCCAGCTCGGCGGCCAGGGCCTCGACGGCGGCGAGGCCGGTGGCCTCGTCGGGTGCCTTGAGGAGCGGGTCGCAGAACGCCGAGCCGACGATGACGCCGTCGGCGTAGCGGGCGACCTGGGCGGCCTGCCTCCCGTTGAAGACGCCGAGGCCGACGCAGACGGGCAGCTCGGTCACCGCGCGGGTACGGGCCACCAGGCCCTCCGCGTGCGCGCCCACCTGCTCCCGCGTCCCGGTGACCCCCATCAGCGACGCGGCGTAGACGAACCCGCGGGAGGCGTCCGCGGTGAGCGCCAGCCGCGCGTCGGTGGAGGACGGCGCGACGAGGAAGACACGGTCGAGGCCGGTCGCGTCGGAGGCGCGGAGCCACGGCCCGGCCTCCTCCGGGATGAGGTCCGGAGTGATCAGCCCGGCGCCGCCCGCCTTCGCGAGGTCGTCGGCGAACCGGTCCACGCCGTACCGCTCGACCGGGTTCCAGTACGTCATCACCAGCGTGGCCGCCCCGGTGGCGGCCACGCCCTCCACCACGTGCAGCACGTCCTTGGTACGGGTGCCGCCCTCCAGCGCCGCGTCGGCGGCCTTCTGGATGGTGGGCCCGTCCATGGTGGGATCGGAGTACGGCAGCCCCACCTCGATCACGTCACAGCCGCCCCGGACCATGGCGGTCATCGCCGCGATGGACCCGGACACGCTGGGGAACCCGGCGGGCAGGTACCCGACGAGCGCGGCCCGCCCCTCGGCCTTCGCCGCGGCGAGCACCTCGGACAGCCGGCTCATGCGCCCTCTCCCATCAGGCCGAAGTACCGCGCGGCGGTGTCGACGTCCTTGTCGCCGCGCCCGGAGAGGTTGACCAGGATCACGCCGTCCGGCCCCAGCTCCCGGCCGAGCCGCAGCGCGCCGGCCAGCGCGTGCGCGCTCTCGATGGCCGGGATGATGCCCTCGGTCCGGCACAGCAGCCTGAAGGCGTCCATCGCGTCCGCGTCGTCCACGGCCTGGTACGTGGCCCGGCCGGAGTCCGACAGCCAGGCGTGCTCCGGCCCGACGGCGGGATAGTCCAGCCCGGCGGAGATGGAGTGGCTGGGCAGGGTCTGGCCGTCGTCGTCCTGCAGCACGTACGTCCGGGTGCCCTGGAAGACGCCCGGGCTGCCGGCGGTGATCGACGCCGCGGTACGGCCGGTGGTCACGCCGTCGCCCCCGGCCTCGAAGCCGTACAGCCGGACGCCCTCGTCGGGGATGAACGCGTGGAAGATGCCGATCGCGTTGGAGCCGCCGCCGACGCACGCGGCGACGACATCGGGCAGCCGCCCGGTCCGCTCCCGGACCTGCTCGCGGGCCTCGACGCCGATGATGCGGTGCAGGTCGCGCACCATCACCGGGAAGGGGTGCGGGCCGGCCACGGTGCCGAGGATGTAGTGGGTGTTCTCCACGTTGGTCACCCAGTCCCGGAACGCCTCGTTGACCGCGTCCTTGAGGGTGCGGCTGCCGATGGTCACCGGGATCACCTCGGCGCCGAGCATGTTCATCCGCGCGACGTTCAGCGCCTGCCGCCGGGTGTCCTCCTCGCCCATGTAGACCACGCAGTCCAGGCCGAAGAGGGCGCAGGCGGTGGCGGTGGCGACGCCGTGCTGGCCGGCTCCGGTCTCGGCGATGACCCGGGTCTTGCCCATCTTCCTGGTGAGCAGCGCCTGGCCCAGCACATTGTTGATCTTGTGCGAGCCGGTGTGGTTGAGGTCCTCCCGCTTGAGCAGGATGCGGGCGCCACCGGCGTGCTCGCCGAACCGCGGGGCCTCGGTGAGCGGGCTGGGCCGCCCGGTGTAGTCGGTGAGCAGTGCGGCCAGCTCGGCCTGGAACGCGGGGTCGGTCTTGGCCGCGGTATAGGCCGCGTCGAGCTCGTCCAGCGCGGCGACGAGCGCCTCCGGACTGAAGCGGCCCCCGTACGGACCGAAGTGCCCGCCCGGGTCGGGCTGGGCGGAAACGTTGGAATCAGAAACGGTCACGGTCGTATCGGCTCTCGGTCTCGTGGATCACCTGGGGCACGCGCCACCGGCGTCCTCGGAAAAGGTGGACACAGGTGCCGGGAGCACGAGCGCCACGGTCAGCGGTGCGGGGCCCGTGCTCCCCCGAGCCATCGCCCGCCCGGCCGGCGCGCCGGAACGGCCGGCGGTGCCACCGCCAGTACGGACGCCGCGGTCGTCCCCGCCGCCGGGTCGGCGGCGGACGCGGGAGCCGGGCGGCTGATCATCGCCGGTCCCGCAGGGCCGGGTGGGCACCGGCGGTGACCAGGTCGGCCACCGCGTCCCGCGGGTTCTTGCCGGTCACCAGGCTCTCCCCGACGAGCACGGCGTCGGCGCCGGCCCCGGCGTAGGCGAGCAGGTCGTGCGGCCCGCGGACCCCGGACTCCGCGATCTTCACGACGTCCGGCGGGATGAGCGGGGCGATCCGCGCGAACGCGGAGCGGTCCACCTCGAGGGTGCGCAGGTCGCGGGCGTTCACGCCGATGACCTTGGCCCCGGCGTCCAGCGCGCGGCGCGCCTCGTCCTCGGTGTGCGCCTCCACGAGCGGGAGCAGCCCGAGCGACTCGGCCCGCTCCACGAGCGAGACGAGCGCGTTCTGCTCCAGCGCCGCGACGATCAGCAGCACGGCGTCGGCGCCGTAGGCGCGCGCCTCCCACAGCTGGTAGGAGGTGACGACGAAGTCCTTACGGAGCAGCGGCGCGTCGACCGCGGCCCGGACGGAGCGGAAGTCCTCGAGGCTCCCGCCGAAGCGGCGGCGCTCGGTGAGCACGCTGATCATCGCCGCGCCCCCGGCCTCGTAGTCGCGGGCCAGCGCGGCCGGGTCGGCGATGGCGGCGAGCGCGCCCTTGGACGGGCTGGAGCGCTTGACCTCGGCGATCACGCTGACCTCCACGCCACGCAGCGTGGTGAGGGCGTCGCGCGGGGCCGGGGCCTCGGCCGCCATCTCCTTGAGCCGCTCGAGCGGCACGGCAGCCTGCCGCTCGGCGAGATCGGCACGAACGCCGTCAAGGATCTCGTCGAGCACGTTCACCTGGGACCTGCCCCCCTCAGTCGCGCGACGGCCCATGCCGCCCGTCCCCACGATCGTATCGGCCCGGCCGGGGCGGAACGGCACGGCGGTCGCCGATCGGCCACCCGAGCCGCCGCCGGTCAGCGGAAACCGGCCGTGATACGCCAAAGGCGGCCGCCACCGCGGGGTGCAGCAGCACTCCCGCGACGACCCCCGCGAAGGTCGTGCCGCCGACCCAGCGGCCGCCGGAGACGAAGATCCCGGCGCCGATCAGGAACGCGACGGTCTCGACGAGCAGCACCGTGTTGCGCGCCGCGGGCGTGCCGGTGCGCAGCAGGACGACCAGGACGAGCAGCATCAGGACGAGTGCGAGCACGCCGGGCACGGTGCCGTCACCGCGCCGCGCGTACGGGAGACCGGTCAGCGCGGCCATGCAGGCCTGGGCGAGGACAAGGGTCGTGGCCAGCCGTACGAGACGGTACCGGCGCCGGACGATGGCCATGCCGCCTCCCTCGACGCTGCGCCGGCGCACCCGTTCCAGCGTGCGCCGTACCGCCGCTCAGCCGCCTGCCGCGCCCTCACCGTAGCCCGGCCGGCCCAGGCCCATCAGCTGCATCACCTTGCCGGCGATCGCGCCGGCCACCACGATGCCCAGCCCCACGATGGTCCACGTGATCTTGTACGTGCTCAGCACCATGCCGAGGCCGCCCACGCAGAAGCCCGCGATGATGAGGACGACGGTGGTCCAGGCCGCCGGGGTGTTGCCGTGATCGTGGTTGTCGGCCATCACTGCTCCTTGCTCGGGCCCTGCTCGGGTGTCGCCACGCGCGCCTCGCCGGGACCGCCGGCGGGCTCGTCCGTGGGATCCGCGCCCCGGTCCATGGAGGCCCACATGTCCTCCGCCGCCGAGGCACCGGCCGCCTCGGCCGCACCGGATCGGGGACGATCGTATCGGCTCGACATCCCGGGCCAGGCCCGGCCCCGTACGCAGGCGAACAGCCCGGCGATCGCCATCAGGACTCCCCCGGCCACGGCGCCCGCCCACCACAGCGTCGTGGTGGCGGCGACGGCGGCCTCCGGCACCGCGGTCCCGCCACCGGCCGCCTCCACCACGTTGGCGTGGCTCAGCCCGCCGGGCACCACGGCCACCGCCGCCACACCCACGACGAGCAGGAACGCGCCGACGAACACCCGCCCCAGCCCGCGGGTCGCGATCACCCCGGCGACCCCGGCCAGCCCGGCCCACCCCATCGCGGCGGCCAGCGGCACGAGCGCGGCCCCGCTGATGCCGCGATGCTGGACCGGCAGCGGCTCCGGCATCGTCACCACCGCGTCGGCCCACGTACGCCCCGTGCTGAACAGCAGCAAACCGGCCCCCGCCACGATCAGCACCAGGGCCGCCATCCGCTCCCGGCGCACCGAGCCGGACACGCGCTCAGCCCTCCCCGGCCGAGTCGAACGGGATCTCACCGGCGTCGAAACACGTACGGTCCCCGGTGTGGCAGGCCACCCCAACCTGATCCACCTGCACCAGCAACGTGTCCCCGTCACAGTCCACCGCGACCCGCTTCACCCACTGCGGATTGCCGGAGGTCTCCCCCTTGACCCAGTACTCACCCCGGCTACGGGACCAGTACGTGGCCCGCCCGCTGCTGAGCGTGCGCCGCAAGGCCTCCCGGTCCATCCACGCGAGCATCAACACCTCCCCGCTGTCGTACTGCTGCACGACGGCGGGGACGAGCCCCTCAGGAGTGGTCTTCAGCTCGGGCAGGACAAGGTCGGCCCGGTCCTGCGCCGGCATATCGCCTCGGCCGGTCATGCCCCAATTCTGCCTTCCGCACGCCCCCGCTCGGACCGCTCACACCCGCTGCTGCGCGACCCAGGACGCATGCAACTCCGCATACCGCCCGGGCTCGCCCACCAGCTCACGATGCGACCCCCGCTGCACCACCCGGCCCTCATCGAACACGATCACCTCGTCCGCCGCCTCGGCGGTCGACAGCCGATGCGCGATCGCCACGGACGTACGCCCCCGCGTCAGCCCCTCGAGCGCCCGCTGCAACCGCACCTCGGTCGCCGGATCCACCGCGGACGTCGCCTCGTCCAGCACCAGCAGGTCGGGATCCCCCACATACGCCCGGACCAAGGCGACGAGCTGCCGCTCACCGGCGGACAACGACTCACCACGCTGCCCCACCGGCGTGTCCAGCCCATGCGGCAGCGACTCGAGCCAATCGACGAGACCGAGCTCGGTCATGGCCAGCCGGATGGCGGCAGCGGTGGCGTCGGGCTTGCCGAACCTGACGTTGTCGGCCAGCGAGCCGTCGAAGAGGTACCCCTCCTGCGGAACCATGACGATCCGCTCCCGCAGCGAGGCGAACGCGACGTCCCGCAGGTCCACGCCGTTCACGAAGACCTTGCCCTCGGTCGGATCCATCAGCCGGGTGAGCAGCTTGGCGAAGGTGGTCTTGCCGGAGCCGGTCTCGCCCACGACGGCGATCCTCCGGCCGGCCGGCACCTCCTCGGTCACCCCGATGAGCACCTTCTCCGACCCCGGGTACGCGAACCCGACGTCCTCGAACCGGAACGCCACCGGCCCGCGGTCCAGCGTGACCCCCTCCGGCCCGGGGTCGGACACGTCCGGTGGGGTGTCCAGCACGCCGAGCACCCGGCGCCAGCCGGCGATCGCGTTCTGCGCCTCGTTGAGCACCTCGGTGGCGGTCTGCAGCGGGCTGATGAACAGCGTCACCAGGAACAGGAACGCCACCAGTCGCCCAGGGCTGATCTCGCCGCCGATGCCGAGGAAGACGCCGGCGGCGATGGCGGCGGAGGTGGCCAGCGCGGCCACGATCTCGGTGGTGGAGAACGTCAGCGCGACGAGCCGCTGGGCGCGAGTCTGCGCGTCCCGGTGCGCCTCGATGGCGCCGTCCACGCGCGCGGCCGTACGGTCCTCGACGCCGTACGCGCGCACCACGGCGGCGCCGACCACGGCCTCGCTGACCGCGCCGAGCAGCTCCCCGATCCGCTCCCTGATCCGCGTGTACGCGGCGGACAGCCAGCGCTGGAACATCCGCAGCGCGAACGCCAGCGGGATGAAGCAGGCCCAGACCAGCAGCGTGAGCTGCCAGGAGTAGACCGCCATGAGCACGGTGGTGACGAGCAGCTGCCCGGTGTTGACGAGCAGCAGCAGCCCGCCCCACTGCATGAACTGGCTGATCTGGTCCACGTCGGTGGTGACCCGGGAGACCAGCGCGCCGCGGCGCTCGGTGTTCTGGGTCAGCACCGACAGGTCGTGTACGTGCCGGAATGCCTTGGTGCGCAGCGTGGCGAGCCCGCCCTCCGCGCTGCGGTACAGCCGCACGTTCATCAGGTACGCGCAGAGCGCCGTGGCCAGCACCGCGACGGCGCAGTAGAGCACGGCAGCACGGATGAAGCCGAGGTCGGTGCCGCCCGGCCCGCCGAGGCCGCGGTCGAGGACCTGCTGCACCGCGATCGGCACGACCAGCCGGCCCGCGGTCGCGCCCAGCGCGAACAGCAGCGTCACGCCGAGCCCGCGGACGAACTCCGGGGAGAGCGCCATGCCGCGGCGCAGCGTGGCCAGCGACGACTCGTGGACCGTACGCAGCGACCCGCCGGCCTCGATCTCCTTCGTCACGGCGCTCACGCGACCGCCTCCTCGTCGTCCGGTGCGGTGTCGGTGGCGCCGTCGGCGTCCTCCAGGTCCTCCAGCGCCTCGCGTTCGCTCTGCGCGCGCTCGTACGCGGTCACCAGTTTGCGGTAGCCGTCGGAGCGTTCCAGCAGCCGGCGATGGGTGCCACGGTCCTGGATGCGGCCGCGGTCGAGGTACACGACCTCGTCGGCCATGGCGATCGTGGCCATCCGGTACGCGACCACCAGCACGGTGGAGGGCAGCCCGGCGTCCATCAGCTTGCCCAGGATCCGCGCCTCCACCTGGGGGTCCACCGCCGAGGTGGCGTCGTCGAGGATGAGCAGCCTTGGCCGGCGGGCGATGGCCCGGGCCAGCGCGATGCGCTGCCGCTGCCCGCCGGACAGCGAGGTGCCGCGCTCCCCGAGCTGGGTGTCGAGGCCGCCCGGCAGGGCGCGTACGAACTCGTCGGCCTGCGCCACCTCCAGCGCCTCCCAGACCTGGGCGTCGCTCAGGCCCCGGCCCAGCGCGACGTTCTCCCGCACGCTGTCATCGAAGATGAACGCCTGCTGGTGCACCAGGGCGGCGATCGCGGGCACCTCGCCGCGGCCCATCGCGCGCAGGTCCACGCCGTCCAGCGTGACGCTGCCGGAGTCCGGGTCGACGAGTCGCACCAGCAGGTCCATCAGGGTGGACTTGCCCGAGCCGGTGGGGCCGACGACCGCGACCACCCGGCCGGGCGGCACGTCGAGGTCGACGCCGTGCAGCACCGTCGTGCCGGGCAGGACCGCCCGCTCGTCGTCGTCGGCCAGGTCGGAGTCACCGGCGCGGTGGCCTCCCTCGGTGTAGGCGTCCTCGTAGGAGAAGCGCAGGTCCCGTGCGGTGAGGTGGACGCCACCCACCCCGCCGAGCGCCGCGTCGCCGTACGCGGTGGAACCGGAGGCGCGGAGCACCGCGTGCACCCGGTCCCCGCCCACCACGCTGCGCGGCAGCTCGCCGAGCACCCAGCCGAGCGCGCGGATCGGGAAGGCCAGCAGGGTGAACAGGTACGCCGTCTGGACCAGCTCGCCGGGGTTCATCGAGCCGGCCTCGATCCGGGTGGACCCGATCAGCAGGACGAGCAGCACGCCGAGGTTGGGCAGCGCCTCCAGCACGGGGTCGAAGAGCCCGCGCACCCGGCCGACGGAGACGTTGGCGTCACGCAGCCGCCCGGCGGACTCCGCGAAGCGCTCCGTCTCGGCCGCCTCCCGGCCGAGCGTCTTCACGACCATGGCGCCGTCGAAGCTCTCGTGCGCCACCTCGCTGACCTCCGCCCGCAGCCGCTGGGCGCGGGTGGCGCGCGGCGAGAGGCGGCGCTGGTACACGAAGTTGATGAGCGCGATGGCGGGGAACACGGTGAACCCCACCAGCGCCATCCAGATGTCCGTGAAGATCATCGCCATGCCGGCGACGACCAGCATGACGACGACGCCCATCGCCATCGGGAGCGGCGCGATCGGCCCCCACATGGCCTCGACGTCGGCGTTGGCGTTGGACAGCAGCTGCCCGGTGGGATGCCGGTGATGCCAGGCGAGCGGCAGCCTCAGGTACTGCCGCGTCACCCGTCTCCGGTACGAGGCCTGCAGCCGGTACTGCATGACGCCCGCCCAGTAGCGGCGGCCGATCACCCCCACCGACTTCAGCACCGCCACCGCCACGATCGCCGCGGCTGCGGCCACCAGGGCCGCCGTCGTGGTCCGGCCGTCGCGCAGGGCGGGCAGCACGACCTCCTCGGTGACCCGCCCAAGCACCCAGGCGCTGCCCACCGTCATCGTCCCGTAGACGGCGCTCGCCACGACCGCCAGGGAGAAGATGCGGGGTTGCTCGCGGATCGCGTCGCGCAGCTGACGGAGCCCGCGCCGCAGGATGTCGGAGGTCACCCGGGTCGCCACACACTGTCCCTTCGCCGGATCGGCACCATGGTCCGAAAGCTCGAATCCTCCGCGACCGCCGACTTATTCCCGCACAGGCGAATCGCGCTCTGGTCTGACCCGTAGTCTGAAGTCCGCCACTGACATTTCCGCGCGGGACCACACGGGCACATCCGGGAGGCGGCATGACGGCCTGGGCACGGCGCGAACGAGAGGCGCTCTGCGACCTGCTGGAGGAGGTCGGCGCCGATCATCCCACGCTCTGCGAGGGCTGGACGACGTACGACCTCGCCGTGCACCTCGTGGTCCGGGAGGGCCGGCCGGACGCGGGGATCGGCATGATCGTGCCCGGGCTGTCCGGCTACACCGACGGGATCTACCGGCGGACCAAGGAGGGCAACCCGTATCCGCGGCTGATCGCGCGGATCCGTACCGGTCCCCCGGCCTGGTCGCCGTTCCGGTTGCTGGACGAGCAGGCCAACACGGTGGAGTACTTCGTGCACCACGAGGACGTACGGCGGGCCGCGCCGGGCTGGACGGAGCGCGACCTCGACCCCGCGTTCACCGAGAAGCTGTGGGGCCGGCTGGCCATGGCGAAACTGCTGCTGCGCAAGGCGCCGGTCGGGGTGGTGCTGCGGGAGCCCGGCGGCCGCGGGGTCGTCGCGCGCGGCGGCGAGCCGTCGGTGACCGTCGAGGGCCCGGCCGCCGAGCTGGTGCTGTGGGCGTTCGGCCGCAAGAAGCAGGCCAAGATCTCCTACGACGGCCCGGCCGAGGCCGTGGAGCGGCTGCGCGCAGCAACCTGGGGGATCTGACCCTCCTCCTCGTGTCCTCTGTACGGCCCGGCGCCGGACGTGTTCGCTAGTCCCCATGGAGAACGAGGGCGGCGGCTGGGCACCGGACTTCGACGCGGCGGAGCTGGTGCGGTTCCTGTACGTGGACCACGGCGGCGTGGTGCGGGGCAAGGCCGCGTCCCACTCCCGCCTCCAGGAGCGCGTGACGACCGGGATCGGCCACACGGTCGCGATGATGGCCATGAACATGCTGGACCAGCTGCAGGACGTGCGGGGCATGGGGCCGGTCGGGGAGGTCCGGATCGTGCCTGACCCGACGACGTACGTGCCGCTTCCGTACGCGCCCGGCGCCGGGGCCATGCTCGCCGACCTGCGGAACCTCGACGGCTCGCCGTGGGCGGCCTGCCCGCGCGCCTTCCTGCGCGACGCGATCGCCGAGCTCGCCGAGCACGGGCTCGCGCTGGTGGCCGCGTTCGAGCCCGAGTTCACGCTCGGGCGGCGGGTCCCCTCCCCGGACGGCGGGCTCGACGTGCTGGAGCCCGTGGACGACAGCCTCTGCTACTCCAGCACCGGCTTCGACCGGGCGCACGACTACGCGGTGACGCTGCTCCGCGCGCTGCACGCCCAGGGGCTCGAGCCCGAGCACTACTACCCCGAGCTCGGGCACGGGCAGCAGGAGCTGTCCATCCGGCACGCGCCCGCGCTGGCCGCGGCGGACCGGCACGTGATCTACCGCGAGACCGTGCGGGGGACGGCGTTCCGGCAGGGACTGTGGGCCAGCCTGGCGCCCAAGCCGATCGCGGACCAGGCCGGCAACGGCTGCCACGTGCACCTGTCGCTGTGGGAGCTCGGTTCGGGCGGTGAGCCCGGCAGGCGGAACCTCATGTACGACGCGGCGGACACGTACGGCATGTCGTCCACCGCGTACCACTTCATCGGCGGGCTGCTCGCGCATCTGCCCGCGCTGACCGGGCTGACCTGCGGGAGTGTGAACAGCTTCCGGCGGCTCGCGCCGCGGATGTGGAGCAGCGCGTTCACCTGCTACGGCATGGACAACCGGGAGGCGGCGGTGCGGATCTGCTCTCCGATGCGCGGCCGGGAGGCGGCGAGCAGCAACATCGAGTTCAAGCCGTCGGACTCCAGCGCGAACCCGTACCTCGCGCTCGGCGCCCTCATCCACGCCGGCCTGGACGGGGTCCGCGAGAACATCTCCCCCGGCACCCCGGTCAACGTCGACCCGGCCACCCTCTCACCCGAACAACGCGCCGAGGCCGCGATCGAGCGCCTCCCCGACTCCCTGGACGCGGCCCTGAACGCCCTCGAGGCCGACGAGCTCCTGATGTCCCGCCTCGGCCCCCTGCGCAGCTCGGCCTACCTCACCGTCAAACGCTCCGAGGCCCAGGACTTCGCCACCCACGACGCCGCCTACGAATGCTTCCACCACTTCACCAAATTCTGACCGCGC
>WHSL01000133.1 GCA_009380095.1 Streptosporangiales bacterium
CCACAGGTTCAAGTCCTGTATCGCCCACCACGGGGCCCCAGGTCAGAACGTTGGTTCTGGTCTGGGGCTTTCGTTTGGGGCCGGTTTCGGGACGGCCTTGTCCTCGCCTTGCTCCGAGGCCCGACGATCTCGCTTCGCAACACCGGCCGGGTTCCGCTCCGCAGATCAACCGGCTGCCATTCCATGGACGCCGTTCCCATCTGTAATGTTTCCGGCGGGGGTCGGGGGGTTCAGCGGGTCGGTCACGGTGGCCTCCGGGGCGGATGCGGGCAATCGAGTGCGTGGTGGTTGTCGGGGCCGGGGCACCGCAGGTCAGGCGGGACTGCCCCTCTCAGGTGGAGAGCGATGGGGGGCAGGTGCGTGAGGGGTCGATGGCGTCGTTGACGCGGCGGCTGATCTCGCGCAGCTGCTTGGACTGCGCCTTGGTCAGGGGATCGATGACCAGGCGGCGTACCTCTGCGACGTGGCCGGGTGCGGTGGCGGTGACCTTGTCCCAGCCGGCGTCGGTCAGGATGGCGAGGGTGAACCGGCCGTCCGCGGGGTCGGGCGTACGGGTGAGCCAGCCCTTGCCTTCCAGGCGTCTGGCGGTGTGGGAGAGACGGGAGAGGGAGGCTTCGGCGAAGTCGGCCAGGTCGCTCATCCGCAGGGTGTGTTCGGGGGACATCGAGAGGCCGGCGAGGACCTGGTACTCGAAGTGGGAGATGCCGGCGTCGCGCTGCAACTGGGCGTCCAGGGCGGCGGGGAGGCTGACCAGCATGCTGACCATGGCGAGCCAGGTCTGTTGTTCCTCGTCGTCCAGCCAGTTGGGTTCGTCGGTGCTCATACCGGCACGATAACTTGATGCTTCAAGTCCGACGGTGGCTGCTTCGTTCATGGGTGGGCTGAGACGGCCCAGAGGGTGACGTTCACGGTGTCGAAATCCTTCACATTCACTTGATGCTTCAAGTGACGATAAGTCCTATCAGTTGAAGCGTCAAGTGAATGCGGCGCGCGCCCGGGCAAGGCGGGCCCGTATCGAACACCTGGGCGCTACGGGCCCCTTCAGCCAGTGGTGGTCTACCCTTCGGCCATGGGTGCCGAGTTGGACGAGCCTCGACTGGAGCAGCTCGAGCGAGCCATCGCGGTCCTCCGGGTATTCGACGCGGAGCATCCCCGCCTGACGGTCAGCGAGGTCGCACAGCTCACCGACACGACTCGGGCCTCCGCGCGCCGCATCCTCCTGACGTTCAAGGCGCTCGGCCTCATGCGGTCGGACGGCCGGCACTTCTCGCTCACCCCGCGCATCCTCGAACTGGGGTGGAACTACTTCGCCTCCCTCGGCGTCGACGAGATCGCGAAGCCCCAGATGCGCGACCTCGTCGACAAGGTCGACGAGTCCTGCTCCATGGCCACGCTCGACCTGCCGGACATCGTCTACATCGCCCGGGTCCACACCAAGCGGATCATGACCATCGGCGGCGGTATCGGGTCGCGCCTGCCCGCCCATGCCACGGCGTCCGGCCTCGTCCTGCTCGGCATGCTCGGCGATGACGAGCTCGACGAGTACCTCACGGCCCCGCTCGAGAGGTACACCCCGCACACCACGACGGACCCGGAGCAGCTGAAGACGGTCATCACGACCGCTCGCGCCCGGGGCTGGGCCCTGAACGACCAGGCCTTGGAGATCGGCCTGCGCGGTATCGCGGTGCCGGTGCACGACCGGTCGGGGGTGGGCGTCGCCGCACTCAGCGTCTCCTCGAACTCCGCCCGCACGACCCTCGAGGACCTGCGAGAACGCTGCCTGCCCGCCCTCCAGGAGACGGCTCGCTCCATCTCGGCCGGCCTGTCCCGAGGAGACGCCCGGGAGGGCCTGGCCTGATCGCTGCGGCACCCGCAGTCACTCTGAGATGCGTTCGTTGACACCCCGTTCCCGCGCGCCGTACGTTCACAGTACTTCTGGGCGTCTAGCGAACGGAGCTCCGCCGTGGCCACGTACTCGGAGCGCTTGAGCGAATTCGTCGCGCAGCTCAAGATCGAGCAGATCCCCACGACCACGGCCGAGCACGCGGTGCTCCACGCGCTGGACGGCCTGGGGTGCGGCATCGCGGCGCACGCCTTCGGGGAGGCGGCGTACGCGCTGAGCGCCGTACGGGAGTACGGCGGGCGCGGCTCGGCCACCGCGATCGGTGCCGGCGACCTCGCCCCGGCCGACGCGGCGTTCGTCAACGGCACGTTGTGCCACGCTCTCGACCTTGACGACACTCACCCCAACTCGGTGGTGCACGTCAGCGCGGGCGTCGTCCCGGCCGCGATCGCCGCTGCGCGGGCGGCGGACGCGAGCGGCGCGGACCTCCTCGCGGCGATCGTCGCCGGCAACGAGGTCTCGATCCGCATCGGCAACGCGGCCAGCGGAAAGTTCCACGCCCGCGGCTTCCACCCCACCGGTGTGTGCGGCGTCTTCGGTGCCACCGCGGCGGCCTCGCGCGCCCGGGGTCTCGACGCCGTCCAGACGGCCGATGCGCTCGGTATCGCCGGAAGCATGGCGTCGGGACTCCTGGAGTTCCTCGCCGATGGGTCCGAGACCAAGCGCCTTCACCCGGGGTGGGCCGCACGCGCCGGGCTCTCGGCCGCAGCGCTCGCGGCCCACGGAGCGACCGGGCCTTCGACCGTCTTCGAGGGGGCTCGGGGCTTCTTCGCGACCTACATGTACGGCGAGGGCACCGACCTCGAGACCCAGGTGGCCGGCATCGGGAACCACTGGGTCACCGACGAGATCGCCTACAAGCCGTACCCGGCGTGCCACTACACCCACGCCCCGGTCGACGCGCTGGCCGAGCTCCTCGCCCAGACTCCCCTCCGAGCCGAGGACGTCGAGACGATCGTCGGCTTCACCGACGAGACAGGCGTCGCGCTGGTCTGCGAGCCCGCCGCCGACAAGGTCCATCCTCGGACGCCGTACGACGCGAAGTTCAGCCTTCCGTACTGCCTTGCCACGCGCCTTGTCACGGGCCGGCTCGACGTCGGGTCGTTCACGCCCGAGGCCGTGGCCGACCCCGAGGTCGCGGTGCTGACCCCGCGGATCGGCTTCGAGCTCCGCCAGTACAGCCCGACCCCCGACGCCTTCGGTGGCGGCGTCCGCATCGAGACGGTCGACGGCCGGGTTCTCGAGCACGAGCTCCGCTGGCAGCGGGGAGGAGCCGAGAATCCCCTGAGCACCGACGAGGTTCTGGCGAAGTTCCGCACCAACGCCGCGTACGGCCTCCCGTCCGAGCACGTGGCCACGCTCGAGCGGTCGACGCTGGCGCTCGCCACATCGCACGACCTCTCCTACCTGGATGCCCTCGCGACGGCCACCACGCGAAAGTGAGTCACTGCATGCGACATCTGGAACCCGGCTGGCAGGGGCGCTTCTTCGAGGACTTCGAAGTGGGCGCGATCTACCAGCACCCGCTGGGACGTACGGTCAGCGAGGCCGACAACACGTGGTTCACCTTGCTGACCATGAACACGAACCAGCTGCACTTCAACAGCGAGTACGCGGCGCGGTCCGAGTTCGAGCGGCCCCTGGTGGTCTCCACTCTCACCGTCGCCATCGCGGTCGGCCAGAGCGTCACCGACCTGACCCAGAACGCGGTGGCCAACCTGGGGTGGGACGACATCCGCATGACGCACCCGGTCTTCGCGGGCGACACGCTGTGGAGCGAGTCGATCGTCGTGAGCAAGCGGGAGAGTGCGAGCCGGCCCACCGCCGGCATCGTGACCGTGAAGACGCGGACGCTGAACCAGGACGGCAAGGAGGTGTGCTCGTTCCTGCGGACCTTCCTGGTGCACAGGCGCGGCGCCGAGCAGGTCCAGGACATCTTTCCCGTGGGTGAAGTGCCGCTGACGGTGCCGGGGGAGCGGTGAACCGGCGGCCGCCCCTGGAGGGCGTGCGCATCCTGGCCGTGGAACAGTACGGCGCCGGACCGTGGGGGAGCCTGCACCTCGCCGACCTCGGCGCGGAGGTCATCAAGATCGAGGAACCTCGCTCCGGCGGCGACGTCGGGCGTTACGTACCGCCGTACGGCGCGGGGGAGGACTCGCTCTTCTTCGAGGCGTTCAACCGCAACAAACGCAGCATCTCGCTCGACCTGACGAACCCGCGCGGGCGCGAGGTGTTCGAGCGCCTCGTCGGCGAGTCCGACGCCGTCTTCTCCAACCTGCGCGGCGACGTACCGGCCAAGATCGGCATCACGTACGACGACCTCAAGCACCTCAACCCGGCCATCGTGTGCTGCTCGCTCTCCGGCTACGGCATGACGGGCCCGCGCAGCGACCAGCCGGGTTACGACTACCTGCTCCAGGGACTCGCCGGCTGGATGGACATCACCGGCGAACCGGGCGGCCCACCGGTCAAGACCGGCGTCTCCCTGGTGGACTTCACCGGCGGCTACGTGGCGGCGCTGGCGCTCTTGGCCGGTCTGCACGCCGCGAAGCGGGACGGCATCGGAATGGACTGCGACGTCAGCCTCTACGACACCGCCGTGACCCTGCTGAACTATCCCGCTGCGTGGCATCTCAACGAGGGTTTCGAACCCGCCCGGACCCGCCACTCGGCACACCCGTCGCTGGTGCCGTTCCAGGCCTTCGAGACGCGCGACGGCTGGATGGTCGTGGCGTGTCCGAAGGAGAAGTTCTGGGTCAGGCTCGCGAACCGCCTCGGCCACCCCGAGTGGGCGGCCGACCCGCGGTTCGACGATTTCACCCACCGCTTCGCGAACAAGGACGAGCTGCTCCCGCTGCTGGAGGCCGAGTTCGCCGGTCGCGACACCGCGGACTGGATCGAGGAACTCACCGCCGACGGCATCCCGTGCGCGCCGATCAACAGCGTCGGCCAGGCACTACAGGAACCGCACACGCTCGCTCGGGAGCTGCTCGTGGAGACGGAGCACCCTCGCTTCGGCACCGTGCGCCAGCTGGCCTCGCCGGTCCGGGTCGGGCCCGAGCGTCCGGCGTATCGCCGCGCACCGATGCGCAACGAGGACCTCGCGTACGTCACCCGCAACCTCGCCGGCTACGACGCCGGCGAGGTCGAGGCACTGGCCTCCGAGGGCGCCTTCGGCGATCTGCCCCCCGACTCGGACGACACCACGACCACCGCCGACTAGGACGGGACCAGATGGACTTCGCACTCACCCAGGAACAGCAGGACTTCAAGGCCACGCTGCGGTCGTTCGTCGAGAAGGAGATCATCCCGGTCGCCCGTGAGCAGGAGCGGTCGGGGCGCTACCCCACGGAGATCGTCGGCGGCCTCAAGGAGCTCGGCCTGTTCGGCATCACCGTCCCGGAGGAGTACGGCGGCCTCGACCTCGACCCGGTCTCCTTCGCCCTGGTCTTCGAAGAGCTGGCCCGCGGGTGGATGGGCATCGCGGGCGTACTCGGCAGCCACTCGCTGTCCTGCCGCATGATCGCCATGCACGGCACCGAGGAACAGAAGCAGCGGTTCCTGCCGGCGCTCGCGACCGGTGAGCGGCGGACGGGGCTCGGCCTCACGGAGCCCGGTGCGGGGACCGACATGCAGAGCATCAAGACCACGGCCCGGCTCGACGGCGACCACTACGTGGTCCACGGGACCAAGTCGTGGATCACCAACGCGCGCTTCGCCGACCCGCTCCCGGTGATCGTCAAGACCGACCCGTCCGCCTCGCCGAAGCACGCGGGCATGAGCGTTCTCCTCGTCGAGAAGGACACCCCGGGTTTCCAGGTCCTCAAGGACATGCCCAAGCTCGGCTACAAGGGACCCGAGACGGCCGAGGTCCTCCTCGACAACGCCCGGGTGCCGGTGGCGAACCTGCTCGGCGGCCTCGAGGGACGTGGCATGCAGCAGACGCTGTCGGCGCTGGAATGGGGACGGGTCAACATCGCCGCACGGGCCGTCGGGGTCGGCCAGCGGGCGTACGAGGAGGCTCTCGCCTATGCCAAGCAGCGCGTCGCCTTCGACCGTCCCATCGCGGAGTTCCAGGCCATCCAGCTCAAGCTCGCGACCATGGCGACCAACCTGCAGGCGGCCCGGCTCATGACCTACTGGGCCGCCACCGAAGTGCGCGACGGCCGCGCGGACGCGCAGACGGGCATGGCCAAGATCTTCGCCTCGGAGATGGCCCTGGAGAACGCCATCGACGCGATGAAGGTGCATGGGGCGTACGGCTACTCCACCGAGTACGAGATCGAGCGCCTGTACCGCGACGCACCGCTGATGAGCATCGGCGAAGGCACCAACGACATCCTGCGCACCGTGGTGGCCAAGGCCCTGGTGACCGGCCGGTCCAGCGTCGGATGAACCAGGCCTCAGGCCACGGCCTTCCCGAGCCAGGCGAGGATGACCTGGAGAACCCGGCGGTTGTTGAGCTCCAGCATCATGCCGTGTCCGTTCCCAACACGCCGGGGTCCTCGAGTCGCAGGGAGTCGGCCTGGCAGCCCCCTGTCCGAGGAAGGTGGGCTCCGAAGAGGCCCAGCTCGGCGAAGGGCCGACTCAGGATCGCCGGTACGGGTGAGAGGGGAGGCTCGCCGGACTCGCGCCGTTTCACGAGGTCCTCGAGCAGTGTCTCCCAGTGCTCGCCGACCAGTTCCGGGGCGTACCTGTCCACGACGCGGGTCGCGGCGAGGCGGGCTACCAGGGCAACGGACTCGCGCTGCGCAAGCCCCAGCATGGCCCGTACCTGATCTCGACGGAGCCGGTCACCGAGCGCGAGCGTGTTAGGCGACCGCGGCTACGGGCAGTGACCTATAGGTCGTGGTACGCCAAACGGGGGATTCGCCCCCACCATGGGAAGGGGTGACCGGAGAGATGCCACGCGCTCAGATCAAGGATGAGGGCCGGTACCAGAAGCTTCGTGAACGCGGCGAGTCCAAGGAGAAGGCGGCGCGGATCGCCAACGCCTCGGCCGCGAGCTCCCGCAAGCAGGTGAGCCGCCGGGGTGGTAAGGGCGGGTCGTATGACGACTGGTCCAAGCAGGACCTGGTGGAGCGCGCCCGCGAGATCGGCATCAAGGGCCGTTCGAAGATGAACAAGTCCGAGCTGGTCAAGGCGCTCCGCAACCACTGACGTGTGACCGTATGGCGGGCGGCTCAGCCCTCGCGGCGTACGCGGGCGAGCGGGACGGGGTGGCCGGGGCCGGCACCGGCGAGCCGGTAGACGCCTCCGCCCACCTCCTGGGGAGCGCCCTCGGGGCCGGTGACGATGTAGAGGTCGGTGAGCCCGGTGCCGCCGAAGCAGACACTGGTGACCATGGGGACCGGCATCGGGATGTCCGTGCGGCGGGTCCCGTCGGCCTCGACGACCGCGACGACGCCGCCGCGGGCCAGCGCGATCCAGACACCGCTGTCGGCGGCGACGGCCAGCCCGTCGGGGGTGCCGCCGGCGAACTCGGCCAGCACGCTGCGCCCCGTCACCTCGCCGGACGCGTCGAGCGCGTAGCGCCAGACCAGGCCGCGCCGGGAGTCGGAGTGGTAGAGCGACCGCTCGTCGGGGGAGACGGCGAGGCCGTTGCTGAGCGCGACGTCGTCGGCGAGCGTGGTGACGGATCCGTCCAGCTCGATCCGGTAGAGCTCGCCGTGCGGCCCGTCGGCACCGGGCGTGAGCGGGTCGAACTCGAGAGAGCCGACGTAGACCCGGCCTGCTGAGTCCGTACCGAGGTCGTTGTAGCTGCGGCCGGTGTGTCCATCTCCCGGTTCGAGCAGCACGGTGGTCGTGCCGGGTGTCTTGTACGCGACGTTGCGCCCGCTCACCACATAGCCGCCGGCCGCGTGCAGGGCGACGCCGCCCATGCCGCGCCGGTGGGGGAGCACGGTCGACACCGAGCCGTCGGTGTCGAGGCGGTGCAGCCCGCCGTTCGGGACGTCGGTGAACAGCAGCCCGTCACCGTCCCAGACGGGGCCCTCCACCAGGCCGTATCCGGTCAGCAGCGTCTCGACCTCATGCATGCTCGGACAGCTCCCGTCATGATCGGCTCCGCCTCTGTTGTTACGCGCGGAACGGGCCGCGGTCAACGCCCCCGATAGAGCGACGATCAGGTGGGCGGGATCCCGGTGAGCAGGCGCCGCTCCTCGGCGTAGTGGCAGGCGACCGGGGCGGCGGTGCCGCGCCGTACCAGCTGGGGAGCCTCCTCGGCGCAGAGCCGGCGCTGGTCGTCGGTCAGTTCGCTGGCGAAGTTAGGGCAACGGGTGCGGAAGCGGCAGCCGCTGGGCGGGGTGACCGCGCTGGGCACGTCGCCGGTGAGCAGGACGCGACGGCGGTACCGTTCCTTGTCCGGGTCGGGTATGGGGATCGCGGTGATCAACGCCTGGGTGTACGGATGTGCCGGGCGTTCGTAGATCTGCTCGGCCGGTCCGATCTCGACGATCCTGCCGAGGTACATCACCGCGACCCGATGGGCCACGTGCCGGACCACGGACAGATCGTGCGAGACGAACAGGTAGGACAGACCAAGCTCCTCCTGGAGATCCTTGAGCAGGTCGAGCGCGCTATCGAGGGCCCCGGTGCCGGCCAGGCCGGCCGTGTTGAAGAGCACGCTGCCCGACGAGGCCGGGCGCAGGCCGAGCACCACCCGGGCGGTCGTGGTCTTGCCGCAGCCGGACTCGCCGACCAGGCCGAGCGTTTCGTGCTGCCGTACGGTGAACGAGACACCGCAGACGGCGTGCACCTCGCCCAAGATCATGTCGACCTGCGGCTGCGGCGCGATGGCGTTGACCTCACGGTTGGCCAGGGCGGTCGGCAGCTGCGGCACATCAGTGATGATCTTGAAGATCAGCCGGCCGACCAGGTCGGCACCGTCTCGCCGAAGTAGTCCATCGCCTTGGCCAGGTCCGCCTCGTTGTCCAGGGGCCCGACCTCCTTCTTCGCGATGTGGGCGGGGTAGATGCGCGGCGGGACGAAAAGGCCCTTCCAGTCGGCGTACGGCTGCGACAGCTTGGCCGTCACCGTCTTGCCCCCGTCGGTGATCTCCAGCTCGGTGATCCGGTCATAGCCCGCGTTGGGTCCACGGCGTGCACTTCTCCGCGCTGCAGTCCCTGCCGTTGGCGACACGCCAGATGAACTCGAAGTCCTTGCCGGAGACCGGCGTGCCGTCGTCCCACACCGCCTCGGGCTTGATCTTGTAGACGATCGTCTTCGGGTCGGCGAGCTCGGCCGACGTCATGACGTTCGAATTGAGTACCGCCTCCGGTTTGGCGTCTCGGTGAACACACCCGGCTGGAGCGGCGCGAGCGCCTGGGACGTGTACACAAGGTTCCCGGCGGCGGAGTCGATGTTCCAGTTCGTCCACTGCTGTTCGAGCGCGAAGACGAGCTGACCGCCCTGACGGCGCTTCCCCGAGTTGCAGGTGTCGCGTGCCTTGGGACAGGAGGCGAAGCCGACGTTGGTGGACGTCTGACCTTCTTCCTCGGACGGGGCCTGGGAACAGGACGCAAGGCCCAGCAGAAGTACGGTGCAGGCGGCCAGGCCTCGAACTTTCCCTGACATGCCCTTTCCTGGCATGACGAGGTCATCTCAGCGGGGTTCCCCCGAGACTCAGCTTGTGGGTAGGGCTACTTCGGTATCGACTTGGGCGAAGTGGCAGGCGCTGGGGTGGCCCTGGCCGCGGTCGGTGAGGTCCGGCGCCTGGCGGGCGCAGACTTCTTCGGCTTTCCAGCAGCGGGTGCGGAACCGGCAGCCGGACGGCGGGTTGGCCGCGTTCGGTACGTCGCCCTCCAGCACGATGTGCTCCCGCCTGCCGCGTTGAGCGGGGTCGGCGATGGGGGCGGCGGACAGCAGTGCCTGGGTGTAGGGGTGGCTGGGCTTCCCGTACACCTTGTCGCGGGTGCCGGTCTCGACGAACTTGCCGAGATACATGACCGCGACGTGGGTGGAGATGTGCCGGACCACGGTGAGGTCGTGCGAGATGAACACGTACGCGAGGCCGAACTCCTGCTGGATCCGCCGCAGCAGGTTGATCACCTGCGCCTGGATGGAGACGTCCAGCGCGGACACCGGCTCGTCCAGCACGAGCAGCTGCGGGTTGAGGGCGAGCGCCCGGGCGATACCGATGCGCTGCCGTTGCCCGCCGGAGAACTCGTGCGGGAAGCGGTTGTCGTGGTCGGGGTTGAGGCCGACGACCTCCATGAGCTCGCGGATCCTGCGCCGCCCCCCGCTCTCCCGGAGGATGCCGTGCGCGCGTAGCGGCTCGGCGATGATGTCGCGCACCACCATCCGCGGGTCGAGGGAGGAGAAGGGGTCCTGGAACACGATCTGGGTCTCCCGCCGCAGTGGCCGCAGCTGCCGGCGGGTGAGGTGGGTGATGTCCGTGCCCTTGAACTCGATGCGTCCGCTGCCGGGCTCGAGCAGCCGGATCATGGTGCGGCCGAGCGTCGTCTTGCCGCAGCCGGACTCGCCCACGATCCCGAGCGTCTCGCCGGCGGCGAGCTCGAAGCTGACCCCGTCGACCGCGTGCACCGCTCCGCTGTGCCGGCGCAGCAGACCGGTGGAGACCGGGAACTGCTTCACGAGGTCCTCCACACGCAGGATCACCTCGCCCTTGGCCACGGGCCTCCGGTCGTTCTCGCCCGGCCGCGCTCTCATCGCGTCTTCTCCGCGGCCGCCAGGATGTTCGCCGCCTCCTCCGCGAGCTCGTCCGAGAAGTGGCACGCGGATAGGTGCTCGTCATCGCCGGCCGGCCGCAGGGCCGGTACGTCGGTACGGCATCGCTCCCTGCCACGGGAGAGCAGGCAGCGGGGATGGAACGGACACCCGGGAGGTACGCGGGTCAGGTTCGGCGGGTTGCCGGGGATGGGCTTCAGCCACTCATCGCTCGTGTCCAGCTGCGGCAGGCTGCCCATCAGCCCCAGCGTGTACGGGTGGCGGGGGCTGTGGAAGATCGTGTTCACGTCTCCCGTCTCCACGACGTGACCCGCGTACATCACCACCACCCGATCCGCCATCTCGGCGATCAGCCCGAGGTCGTGGGTGATGAGGATGACGCCGGCCTGGGTCTCCCGCTGCGCGGTCCGCAGCAGCCTGAGGATCTGCGCCTGGATCGTGACGTCGAGAGCGGTGGTCGGCTCGTCGGCGATCAGCAGCGCCGGCTGGTTCGCGATGGCCATGGCGATCATGGCCCGCTGGCGCATGCCGCCCGAGAATTCGTGCGGGTACTGCTCGTACCGCCGCTCCGGCTGGGGCACGCCGACCATGCCCAGCAGCTCGATCGCCCGCCCCCTCGCGTCCGCGCCGGACATGGTGGGATCGTGCGCGGTCAGCGCCTCGGCGATCTGCGCCCCCACCGTGAAGACCGGGTTCAGCGACGTCATCGGGTCCTGGAACACCACCGCGATGTCGTTGCCCCGGATGTGCCGGAGCTCGCTCCTGGGAATCCGCAGCAGGTCCCGGCCGTCGAAGATCGCCTCGCCGGACACGATCCTGCCGGGCGGCTCCGGGATGAGCCGCAGCAGGGACATCACCGAGACGCTCTTGCCGGAGCCGGACTCTCCGACGACTCCCAAGGTCTCGCCCGGATAGACGTCATAGCCGATCCGGTCGACGGCGTGTACGACTCCGTCGTCGGTCTCGAACTCGACGGTCAGGTCCCGTATCGACAGCAGCGGCCGCACGACGTCTCCTCTCGATTAGAGACTTAGGCCCGCAAATTCGGGTCGAGCGCATCCCTGAGCCCGTCTCCGATGAGGTTGAACGCGAGCACCGCCAGGAAAATCGCCAGCCCAGGAAAGGTCGCCAGATAGGAGGCGTGGAAGATGTAGTCGCGTCCTTCGCCGAGCATCGTCCCCCATTCCGGTGTCGGCGGCTGCACGCCCAATCCGAGAAAGCCGAGACCGGCGGCCACGATGATGGTGATGCCGATGTTGAGGGTCGCGTAGACGATGAGCGGAGTGAGGCTGTTCCGCAACACGTGACGCCAGAGGATCATCAGGTCGCTCACCCCGAAACCCGTCGCGGCCTCGACATAGGCCTGTTCGCGTAGCGAGAGCGCCAATCCTCTGGCCAGCCGTATGAATTGCGGTGCCACGCCGACCCCCGTGGCGATGATGACGTTTCTCAGGCCGACGCCGAGAACCGCCACCAGGGCGAGGGCCAGCAGAAACGTGGTGAACGACAGCATCATGTCGGCGATCCGCTGGATCACCATGTCCACCCAGCCGCCGAAATACCCGGAGAGGAGACCGAGAGGGACGCCGATCGCCATCGCGATGCTGACCGCCAGCACCCCGATCAGCAGCGATATCCGGCCCCCGAACATGATGCGCGCGAGGATGTCCCGGCCGAGGTTGTCGGTGCCGAGCGGATGTTCCGCCGACGGTGGCCGCAGCGCGGACGACAGGTTCTGCTGCATCGGGTCGTACGAGGTGAGCAGCGGTGCGGCCGCCACCAGGAAACCCAGGATGGCGATCACCACGATGCCGGCCACCGCGGCCCGGTTCCTGGCGAGCGCGCGCAGCGCCTGCACCCAGGGCCGCCGTACCGACATCTCCGCCGGCTCGGCGTACGTCTGCTCTCGAATCTCTTCAGCCATACAAACGCACCCGTGGGTCGACAACCGTGTAGAGCAGGTCGGTGATGACGTTGACGACGACGAACATCGTCGCGTAGGTGAGCACGATCCCCTGGATCATCGGAAAGTCCCGCGCGAAGATCGAGTCGACGAGAAGCCGCCCGATGCCCGGCCACGCGAACACCGATTCGGTCAGCACCGCCCCGCCGAGCAAAGTGCCGAACTGCAGCCCGATCACGGTGAGCACCGGGATGAAGGCGTTGCGCAGCGCGTGTTTGTAGATGACGAACCGGTCCGTCAGCCCTTTCGCGTGCGCGGTGCGCACGTAGTCCTGTCCTAACACGTCCAGCAGGTTCGCCCGGGTCATCCGGGACACCAGGCCGACCGAGAACATCCCGATCGTGAACGACGGCAGGATGAGGCTGGAGAGATGCTCCGCCCCGGCGGCGGGCAGCCACTGCAGGTTCACCGCGAACAGGATGATCAGCAGAATTCCGAGCCAGTAGACCGGGATCGAGACACCGATGACCGCCACCGTGGACGTGAGGTGGTCGACCCAGGTGGCCCGGCGGGTGGCCGCCGCCACGCCCATCAGAATTCCGACGGCCGCGCCGATCGCGGTGCCGGCGAAGGCGAGCTCGAGGGTGAAGGGGAGCCGCGTCAGGATCTCGGAGACCACCGAATTGTTGGTCCGGGCGGACTCGCCCATGTCACCGTGGACCAGGTCCTCGAGGAACAACCCGTACTGCACGAGCAGCGGCCGATCCAGGCCGAGCGTGGCCCGGATGCGATCCACCTCCTCCTGGCCGGCCTGCAGCCCCGCGATCACCCGGGCCGGGTCGCCGGGGAGCAGCCGGACGAGCGCCACCACGATGAAGGCGACTCCCAGCAGGGTGATGACGGAGGCCACCAGCCGGTGACCCATGTACAGGGCGAACCCTCGCACTCGCGGCCTCCGTTCCGGCCGTCAGCCCTTTGGACGGGCATAGATGGCATCGAACTTCTCGTTCGGCAGGTACGAGACGCCGGTGATGCTGCTGGAGTACGCGATCGGGAACTGCTGCACCCACCCGAAGATCCACGGAGCGTCATCCCAGACGATCTTCAGGGCGTCGCAGTAGAGCCGATCGCGTTTCTGCGCGTCGAGCTCCTGGTTCGCGTCCGCGACGAGCGAGTCGACCTCCTTGTTGCTGTAGAAGGACGTGGCCAGGCCCGCGGGCGGGTGCTGGTCGGTCTGGAACTGCTGGAACTGCTGTGACGCGTCCAGGAACGCCGGCGCCCAGCCGAGCACATGGACGTCGTACTTCTGCTGCTCGGCCGGCACTGCGGTGGCGGCGATGTAGGACGCCCAGTCGGTGGTCTGAACCTGCGCGTTCACCCCGACCTCCCGCAGGTTTCCGGAGATGGCGTCGGCCGCCTGCTTGTCCTGGAGGTAGCGGCCCGTCGGCGTGCCCAGGGTGATCGACAGGTCGCGTACGCCCGCCTCCGCCAGGAGCTGCCTGGCCCGTTGCGGGTCATAGTCGTAACCGCCCGTCCGGCAGTAGCCGTCGACCGGGGGCGCCATGGGGGAGTCCAGCGGCTTCGCCGCTCCGAACATGAGGTTGTCGACCAAGGCCTTCTTGTCCACCGCGTAGTTGAGCGCCTGACGCACCCGCTTGTCGTCCAAGGGCGGCTCGGTGGTGTCCAGGGCGATGAAGATGGTGCGGTCGCTGGGCGCGATCAAGACGTCGGTGTCGGGACTCTGCTGCAGCGCCTTCAGGTCGGAGACGGGCGGAAGGATGATCATTTCGGCCTGGCCGGCCCGGAGCTGGCTCTCCCGGGTCGCCGCCTCGGGCGTGAGGCGGAAGACGACCCGGCGGTAGTGCGGCTTGCGGCCCCAGTAGGCGTCGTACCGCTGGAAGACCACCCGGTCGCCGCTGCGGAAGCTCTGGAAGGTGTACGGACCGGTGCCGACGGGGTGGGTGATGTTCTTGTAGCTGTTGCCCCGCTTCTCTGCCGAGGTGGGAGAGATGATGCCCGCGGTGCTGGCGGACAGGGCCGAAGGCAGCGCGGGAGAGGGGTTGCTGAGGTTCAGCCGTACCGTTGAGTCGTCGACGACCTCGACGTTGTCGATGACGGTGTAGGCAGCCCGCTGCGGCACCTCGACGTCGGTGTCGAGCAGCCGGTCGAGGTTGTACTTGACCGCCTCGGCGTCCAACGGCGTGCCGTCGTGGAAGGTGACCCCGTCGCGGAGGCGCAGGGTCATCGTCCGGCCGTCCTCGGACACCTCCCACGACCGTGCGAGCCCGGGGCCGATGCCGGCGTCCTTCTTCAGCTTGGTCAGCGTCTCGACGGAGTAGTCGACCACGTTGGCCACGGTGGTGGTGGTCATCTGGGCCGGGTCGACCGTGTCGAGGTCGATACCGATGGCGATGTCGAACGTGTTGTCGCCCTGGCCTTGCGGCCCCTCGCCTCCTTCCCCCGTGGTGCAGGAGGCGGCGACCACGACACTGGCCAGGAGCAGTGCGCCGGCGGCCCTGCGCGGCCGGCGGTGGCGCGGCTTGGCGCCCGAGGGGTCGTTGCGGCTGTCCTTGGCGGGGGTCATGTGTTCTTCCCTTCACCTGCCGACTGCACGCGACGTCGAACGCCGCGTGGAGGCTGGGGGAGACGGCCTGAGGCGGCTGGGGCTCACATCGCTGCATGGGTGTCCCGGATCGATTTGCAGCGAGCTCATAGCCCTCCAGCACGAGAAGCGTGTTTGCGCCCCCGAATGCGCAAAGCGTGGCGCAAGTGGTAACCCTGGTCAAGAGATGAACCGTCCGCCGGCAATTCGACCTCCGGGGGTGGCTGATGGAGACCGGCAGGTTCCACTCGGCGGCGGTCCGGCGGCGGGGTCGCCGAGGTGATCAACGCCGGAATGCGGGACTACCGCATCGCGCTGCCAACGCCCACGGTCTTCACCGACGACCAACTACGGTCGATCCGGGTCCCCGTGCTCGCCCTGGTCGCCGGCCGCAG
>WHSL01000093.1 GCA_009380095.1 Streptosporangiales bacterium
CCGGCCCGTCCGGCCCGTCCGGCCCGTCCGGGTCCACGGAAGCCTCGCCCCCAGGCCCTTCCGGCCCTTCAACCCCAGGTCCGCCCGCCTGCACGGGCTCCCCCGGCACGGCCGGAGCCTCACCGGCACCGGTCTCCCAGGCATCCCCCGAAGTGTCGGCGGCGCTGGACAGGCCGACCTCGGAAGGAGTGCCGAGGGCGCTGGAGGCGCCGGCCTCATCGGGAGTGCCGGTGGCGCCGGGCGCGCCGGCTTCGGCGGAAGTTTCGGCGGAGACGTGCGGCTGATCACCAGGGGCGTCGACGAGCGGTGGCGAGGAGGCTCGCCACTCGAGCGTCATCGCCGCCGCCTCATGCGACGCCTCGTGCGCCGGCGGCTCGGGAGGCATCGGCGAGCTGGCGCCGGGGTATCCGGCGCCCTGCGACGCGTCGCCGCCCTGTCCGGCGATCGGCTGCTCCCAACCCGCGGGCGGCTGCGCCCCAGGCTGCTCGGCGAAGCCGACCGGCTCGTCGCCGGCGGATACAGGGCCGTGCGGGGCCTGTGGAGACTGGTCGGCACCGCCCGGATCCTGGGGCGGCGCGCCGCTCGCGCGCCACTCGAGCGTCATCGCCGCGGCCTCATGCGAGGCCTCCGGCATCGGCGGCTCCGGCGGCATGGGCGGCTCGGCCGTCACGGGGTCGCCCGCCTGCGCCGCCGCCTGTCCCCAATCCTGCGGCCCCTCGGCACCCGTTCCCTGCGGCACCCCGAGGCCAGGCTGTCTCCAGTCCTGGCCGGCCTCGGCGCCGGTTCCCTGCGGCGCCTCGGTGCCGGGCTGGCTCCAGTCATGGCCGGGTACGGGGGTCTCGGGGGCGTGCGGCGGCGTTGCCGACGCGGCCGCGTTCGACGGGTCCTGGGAGGGGCCGCCGCTGGCCCGCCATTCGAGCGTCATGGCCGCGGCTTCGTGCGACGCCTCCGGCATGGGCGGCTCAGGGGCGGCGGGAGGGAACACCGGCGCTTCTCCCGGATCCGGCGTCTGCGGCTGCTGACCCCAGCCCTGACCTTCCGGCGGAGCGGCCGGACCGGACCGCGCCGGCTGCTCCGGCTGGGGCGGCGGACCGTGAGGGCTCTGGATGCCTTCGGCGTCTTGGAGGCCTTGAGTGCCTTCGGTGCCTTGGGGGCCTTGGATGCCTTGAGGGCCCTGAGGGCCTTGGGGACCTTGAGGGCTCGACTGGCCGCTCGCCCGCCACTCCAGCGTCATGGCTGCGGCCTCATGCGAGGCCTCTGGCATCGGCGGTTCCGGCGGCATCGGCGGCTCAGGAGCCTGGGGCGGCTGCTGCCCCTCGGCACCACCGCCCGGGCCCGGCGCGCCATACGCGGGCTGCTGACCGAACTCCGCCTGATCAGCGCCACCTGACGGTGCCTGCCCGAACTGCGGCTGATCGCCCTGCGGCGGAATCTGACCGAACTGCGGTTGGTCTGGACCCCCCTGTGGAGGCACCTGACCGAATTCCGGCTGAGGTGCGGCCCCCTGCGGAGGGATCTGGCCGTACTCCGGCTGATCCGGGGCGTCGTATGCGGGCTGCTGTCCGTACGCGTACCCGCCAGGGTTCTCGTGGCCTTCCGGGCCTTCGGGGCCGTGGGGGGCCTGTGGTGGAATCTGCGGGCCTTGCGGCTGGCCGCCCGCTCGCCACTCCAGGGTCATCGCGGCGGCCTCGTGCGAGGCCTCCGGCATCGGGGGCTCCGGCGGCATCGGCGGCTCGGACGGAGGCCCCGCTTTACCGGGGGCGGCGCCTGGCTGTACGAGGTCGCTCAGTCCGCCGGGGGAGGGTGGAGCGACAGGCGGAGTCGGGCCGTCCTGGCCGGGGGCGGCGCCCTCGACGCCGTCGTCCCAGCCGCCGGGGCGGCGCTCCGCACCGGGCTCATCCCAATCGCCGGAGCCACGGGGTGTGGGGGCGTCGTCCCAGCCGGCGGACCCGCCGGCCGCACCAGGGCCGTCCGCAGGGCGATTCGCCGCGCCAGGAGCGTCCCAGTCGCCGGGGCGACCAGCCGTGCCGGGGGCATCCCAATCAGCGGGGCCCGGGGGCGTGGCGGGAGCGTCCCAATCCGCCGGAGGACGTGGGGCGCCGGGTGCGTCCCGATCTGTAGGGCCAGGCGCGGCAGGTGCATCCCAATCAGTGGGGCGACCGGGCGCGGCGGGGGCGTCCCAGTCGGCGGGGCCGCCGGGCGGGGCGGGAGCGTCCCAGCCAGCGGGGCCGCCGGGGGTGGTGGGGCGGCCGGGGGTGGCTGGGGTGTCCCAGTCGGTGGCGGGGTGTTCTGTGGCGGGGGTGTTCCAGCCCCGGGTGCCGCCTTCGACGCCTGGTTCGTCCCAGCCGCCGCCTGAACCGGCGCCTGCCGGGCCGCGCCCACCAGTGCCGCTGGGGCCGCCGGCGGCGGGTGCGTCGCCGTAGGGGCGGCCTGTGGGGTCGGTGGGGGGAGCGTCCGGGTCGTTCTCGACTCCGGGGGCGTCCCATGAGCCGTACCCTGCCTGGTCGTCGCGCCGGGGAGGCCGGTCCTCCGGACGGCCTCCGGCGTCGTTCCGCTCAGTCACGTCGGTCTCCTGCCCCCTCGTCGCTCACGACACGGGCCACCTTAACGCGGCAAGTCGTACGACCCGGAACGGAGGGCGACCCGTCGGTACGGCCCCGTCGCGACCCCCGCGCCCTCTCCATGCGCCCCGATGCGCCCTGATGCGCCCCGTATGGCGGCACACCTACGGATGGCGGCCATCGCCGACTCCGCCGACCAGCAGGTCCGGCTTGCCGCAGGCGCGGCCGGCCACGAGCACTCGCAGATCATGAGCACGGCCGGACGCGAAGCTTTCCGCGGCATCCGCGGCGACCCGGCCCCGGCCTCATTGATTTGTCGTACGCCGCACACCCTGCCTGACTCGGCGCCCCCACGCAATCCGGCCAAGCCGCCCGGCGCCGAGCAGAACGGGCGCCCGCCACGCCACCCCTGAGCCGAAGGCCACACCCGGCCGGACCCCGGAGCGGAAGGCGAAGCCCGGCCGGCCGGCCCGATCCCGAAGGACCGGGCGGACCGGCCGGACCCGGAAGGACAGAGGGCAGGGAGGCGGGGGAAATGCGGCCGGGGCCGCGCCCGCGCTAAGCGGACACGGCCCCGTCACAAGAGCCGACGACAAGGATCAGCGGTTGTACTGACCGAAGTCGTACTCCTCGAGCGGCACGGCCTCGCCGGAGCCCTGGCCGAAGGTGTACTCGCCCGGCTCCTCGTACGAGCTGACCGAGTACATCGCGGCCTTCGCCTCCTCGGTGGGCTCGACCCGGATGTTGCGGTACTGCGGCATGCCGGTACCGGCCGGGATGAGCTTGCCGATGATGACGTTCTCCTTGAGCCCGAGCAGCGGGTCCGACTTGGCGTGGATCGCCGCGTCGGTGAGCACCCGCGTCGTCTCCTGGAAGGACGCCGCCGACAGCCACGACTCGGTGGCCAGCGACGCCTTCGTGATGCCCATGAGGACCGGCCGGCCGGCCGCGGGCTGCCCGCCCTCGGCGACGACCGAACGGTTGATCTCCTCGAAGCGAGGACGCTCCACCCAGTCACCCGGCAGCAGCGCGGTGTCGCCGGACTCCAGGATGTTCACCCGCTTGAGCATCTGCCGCACGATGATCTCGATGTGCTTGTCGTGGATCGACACACCCTGCGACCGGTACACCTCCTGCACCTCGGAGACGAGGTGCAGCTGCACCGAGCGGGGGCCGAGGATCCGCAGCACCTCGTGCGGGTTGATGGCACCCTGCACCAGCTGCTGGCCGACACCCACCTTGCCACCGTCCGAGATGAGCGGGCGGGCCCGCATCGGGACGGTGTAGGAGATCTCGTCGGAGCCGTCGTCCGGCACCACCGTGATCTTGCGGGTCTTCTCGGTCTCCTCGATCCGGACCCGGCCCTCGACCTCGGAGATCGGGGCGACACCCTTCGGGATGCGCGCCTCGAACAGCTCCTGGACTCGGGGCAGACCGTGCGTGATGTCCTGACCGGCCACACCACCGGTGTGGAAGGTCCGCATGGTCAGCTGGGTACCCGGCTCACCGATGGACTGCGCGGCGACGATGCCGACGGCCTCACCGACGTCGACCCGCTTGCCGGTGGCCAGCGAACGGCCGTAGCAGGCGGCGCAGACACCGATCTTGGCCTCACAGGTGAGCGCGCTGCGCACCCGTACGGTCTCGATGCCCACCTCGACGAGCTGGTCGATGACCGGCTCGGTCGTGTCGGAGTCGGCCGGGACGACGACCTTGCCGTCGACCTCGACGTCCTCGGCGATGGTCCGCCCGAAACCGGTGTTCTCCACGTTGTGCAGGCGGACGACCCGGCCGTCGGCGGTGTTCTCGCCGACGGTCATCGGGACCGAGCGGTCGGTGCCGCAGTCCTCCTCGCGGACGATGACGTCCTGCGCGACGTCCACCAGGCGCCGGGTCAGGTACCCGGAGTCGGCGGTGCGCAGCGCGGTGTCGGCAAGGCCCTTACGGGCGCCGTGGGTCGAGATGAAGTACTCGACCACGGACAGGCCCTCACGGAAGGACGCCTTGATCGGCCGCGGGATGGTCTCACCCTTGGGGTTGGAGACCAGGCCGCGGATGCCGCCGATCTGACGCAGCTGCATCGGGTTACCGCGAGCACCGGAGTTGACCATCATCCAGACCGGGTTGGTCGCGGGGAAGGCCTCCTCCATGTTCTTCGCGACGTCCGCGGTGGCGTGCGTCCAGATCTCGATGAGCTCCTGACGGCGCTCGTCGTCGGTGATCAGACCGCGGTCGTACTCCCGCTGGACCTTGTCGGCCTTGGCCTCGTACGAGTCCAGGATCTCCCGCTTCTTCGGCGGGACCACCACGTCGCCGATGCCGATGGTCACACCCGAACGGGTGGCCCAGTGGAAGCCGGCCTCCTTCAGCGAGTCCAGCGCGTTGGCGACGGCGACCTTCGGGTACGCCTCCGCCAACTCGTTGACGATCGCGGACAGCTGCTTCTTGCCGACCTCGAAGTCCACGAACGGGTAGTCGTCGGGCAGCGTCTCGTTGAACAGCACCCGGCCGAGCGTGGTCTCCAGCCGGAGGGCGTCCCCGACCTCCCAGCCTTCGGGGGTCTCGAAGCCCTGCGGCGGGGTGATGCCACGAAGACGGATCGTGATCTTCGACTGGAGGTCGAGCTCGCTCCGGTCGTAGGCCATGATCGCCTCGGCGATCGACCCGAACGCCCGGCCCTCGCCCTCGGCGCCCTCCTTGACCGTCGTCAGGTAGAACAGCCCGATGATCATGTCCTGGGTGGGCATGGTCACCGGCTTGCCGTCCGACGGCTTCAGGATGTTGTTCGTCGACAGCATCAGGATGCGCGCCTCGGCCTGCGCCTCCGCGGACAGCGGCAGGTGCACGGCCATCTGGTCACCGTCGAAGTCCGCGTTGAACGCGGTGCAGACGAGCGGGTGAATCTGGATGGCCTTGCCCTCGACCAGCTGCGGCTCGAAGGCCTGGATGCCGAGGCGGTGCAGCGTCGGCGCCCGGTTGAGCAGCACCGGGTGCTCGGTGATGACCTCGGACAGGACGTCCCAGACCACCGGGCGGGCGCGCTCCACCATGCGCTTGGCGCTCTTGATGTTCTGCGCGTGGTTCAGGTCGACCAGGCGCTTCATCACGAACGGCTTGAAGAGCTCCAGCGCCATGTTCTTGGGCAGGCCGCACTGGTGCAGCTTGAGCTGCGGGCCGACCACGATGACCGAACGGCCGGAGTAGTCGACGCGCTTGCCCAGCAGGTTCTGCCGGAACCGGCCCTGCTTGCCCTTGAGCATGTCGGACAGCGACTTCAGCGGACGGTTGCCCGGGCCGGTCACCGGCCGGCCGCGGCGGCCGTTGTCGAACAGCGCGTCGACGGCCTCCTGCAGCATCCGCTTCTCGTTGTTCACGATGATCTCGGGCGCGCCCAGGTCGAGCAGCCTCTTGAGCCGGTTGTTCCGGTTGATCACCCGGCGGTAGAGGTCGTTCAGGTCCGAGGTGGCGAACCGGCCACCGTCGAGCTGGACCATCGGACGCAGGTCCGGCGGGATCACCGGTACGCAGTCGAGCACCATGCCGTTCGGGCTGTTCCTCGTGTTGAGGAAGGCCGAGACGACCCGCAGGCGCTTGAGCGCCCGGGCCTTCTTCTGCCCCTTGCCCGTACGGATGATCTCGCGCAGCCGCTCGGCCTCGGCCTCGAGGTCGAAGCCGGCCAGCCGCTCCTGGATGGCCTGAGCGCCCATGCCGCCGCGGAAGTACCGGCCGAACCGGTCCTTCATCTCGCGGTAGAGCAGCTCGTCACCCTCGAGGTCCTGGACCTTGAGCGACTTGAACCGGTTCCAGACCTCGTCCAGCCGGTCGATCTCGCGCTGCGCCCGGTCGCGCACCTGGCGCATCTCGCGCTCGGCGCCCTCGCGGACCTTGCGGCGCGCGTCGCCCTTGGCCCCGGCGGCCTCGAGCTCGGCCAGGTCGGCCTCGAGCTTCTTCTGCCGCTCCTCGATGGTGGAGTCGCGGCGCTGCTCGACCTGCTGACGCTCCACGGAGATCTTGGCCTCGAGCGACGGCAGGTCGCGCGCACGCGCCTCGTCGTCGACCCAGGTCACCATGTACGCCGCGAAGTAAATGATCTTCTCGAGATCCTTCGGGGCGAGGTCCAGCAGGTAGCCCAGCCGGCTCGGCACACCCTTGAAGTACCAGATGTGCGTGACCGGCGCGGCCAGCTCGATGTGGCCCATCCGCTCACGCCGCACCTTGGCGCGGGTGACCTCTACGCCACAGCGCTCACAGATGATGCCCTTGAAGCGGACGCGCTTGTACTTGCCGCAGTAGCACTCCCAGTCCCGAGTCGGACCGAAGATCTTCTCGCAGAAGAGCCCGTCCTTCTCCGGCTTGAGAGTCCGGTAGTTGATGGTTTCCGGCTTCTTGACCTCGCCGTGCGACCACTGACGGATGTCCTCAGCGGTGGCGAGGCCGATCCGGAGCTCGTCGAAGAAGTTGACGTCGAGCAAGTGAATCGTCCCCTGTTGCTCTATCGCTTCAGTAATCAGTAGCTGGATCAGACCTCTTCGACGCTGCTCGGCTCGCGCCGGGACAGGTCGATGCCGAGCTCCTCCGCGGCGCGGAAGACATCCTCGTCCGAATCGCGCATCTCAATGGACATGCCGTCGCTGGAGAGCACCTCGACGTTGAGGCACAGCGACTGCATCTCCTTGATCAGCACCTTGAAGGACTCCGGAATACCCGGCTCGGGGATGTTCTCGCCCTTGACGATGGCCTCGTAGACCTTCACGCGTCCGACGACGTCGTCGGACTTGATTGTGAGCAGCTCCTGCAGGGCGTAGGCCGCGCCGTACGCCTCCAGCGCCCAGACCTCCATCTCGCCGAAGCGCTGGCCACCGAACTGCGCCTTACCACCCAGCGGCTGCTGGGTGATCATCGAGTACGGGCCGGTCGAGCGCGCGTGGATCTTGTCGTCGACCAGGTGCAGCAGCTTCAGGATGTAGATGTAGCCGACCGCGATCGGGTCCTTGAACGGCTCGCCGGTACGCCCGTCGAACAGCCGCGCCTTGCCGGTCTCCCCGACCATGCGCTGACCGTCGCGGTTCGGGAGGGTGGAGGCCAGCAGGCCGCTGATCTCCTCTTCACGCGCACCGTCGAACACCGGCGTCGCCACGTTGGTGTTCGGCGCGGCCTCCCCCACGCCGATCGCCTTGAGGTGCTTCTTCCAGTCGGCGTCGGTGCCCTCGACCTTCCAGCCGCGGCTGGCGACCCAGCCGAGGTGTGTCTCGAGCACCTGGCCGACGTTCATCCGGCCGGGCACGCCGAGCGGGTTGAGCACGATGTCGACCGGGGTGCCGTCCTCGAGGAACGGCATGTCCTCCTGCGGCAGAACCTTGGAGATGACGCCCTTGTTCCCGTGCCGGCCGGCCAGCTTGTCACCGTCGGTGATCTTGCGCTTCTGGGCCACGTACACCCGGACCAGCTCGTTCACGCCGGGCGGCAGCTCGTCGCCGTCCTCCCGGCTGAACACGCGGACGCCGATGACCTTGCCCTCTTCACCGTGCGGCACCTTCAGCGAGGTGTCGCGGACCTCGCGCGCCTTCTCACCGAAGATCGCGCGGAGCAGCCGCTCCTCCGGGGTCAGCTCGGTCTCGCCCTTGGGCGTGACCTTGCCGACCAGGATGTCGCCGGTGGAGACCTCGGCACCGATCCGGATGATCCCGCGCTCGTCGAGGTCGGCCAGGACCTCTTCGGAGACGTTCGGGATGTCCCGGGTGATCTCCTCAGGCCCCAGCTTGGTGTCGCGGGCGTCGACCTCGTGCTCCTCGATGTGGATCGAGGAGAGCACGTCGTCCTGCACCAGGCGCTGGGACAGGATGATCGCGTCCTCGTAGTTGTGGCCCTCCCACGGCATGAACGCCACGAGCAGGTTCTTGCCGAGCGCCATCTCGCCGTTCTGGGTGCACGGGCCGTCGGCGATGACCGTGCCGGCCTCGACGCGTGCGCCCTCGTCGACGATGGGCTTCTGGTTGTAGCAGGTGCCCTGGTTGGACCGGCGGAACTTGGCCACCCGGTAGGTGGTGCGCGTGCCGTCGTCGTTCATCACGGTGACGTAGTCGGCCGTGACCTCCTCGACGACCCCCGACTTCTCCGCGGCGATGACGTCACCGGCGTCGGTGGCGGCACGGTACTCCATGCCGGTGCCGACCAGCGGCGCCTCGCTGCGCAGCAGCGGCACCGACTGGCGCTGCATGTTGGAACCCATCAGCGCGCGGTTGGCGTCGTCGTGCTCGAGGAACGGGATCATGGCGGTCGCCACCGAGACCATCTGCCGCGGCGAGACGTCCATGTAGTCGACGTCGTTCGGGCGGATGTACTCGATCTCGCCGCCCTTGGTACGGACCAGGACGCGCTTCTCGGCGAAGGTGCCGTCGTCGTTCAGCGGCGCGTTGGCCTGGGCGACGACGAACCGGTCCTCCTCGTCCGCGGTCAGGTAGTCGATCTGCTCGGTGACCCGGCCCTCGACGACCTTGCGGTACGGCGTCTCGACGAAGCCGAAGGAGTTGACCCGCCCGTACGAGCTCAGCGAGCCGATCAGGCCGATGTTCGGGCCCTCAGGCGTCTCGATCGGGCACATGCGGCCATAGTGCGACGGGTGGACGTCGCGGACCTCCATGCCCGCGCGCTCACGGGACAGACCACCCGGGCCGAGGGCGGAGAGCCGGCGCTTGTGCGTCAGCCCCGCCAGCGGGTTCTCCTGCGCCATGAACTGCGAGAGCTGGCTGGTGCCGAAGAACTCCTTGATGGAGGCGACGACCGGGCGGATGTTGATCAGCGTCTGCGGCGTGATCGCCTCGACGTCCTGGGTGGTCATGCGCTCACGGACGACGCGCTCCATCCGCGCCAGGCCCAGCCGGACCTGGTTCTGGATCAGCTCGCCGACCGTGCGCAGCCGCCGGTTGCCGAAGTGGTCGATGTCGTCGACCTCGACCGGCACCGTGCTCGCCGCGGACTCGAAGTCCTCCTCCCCGGCGTGCAGCCGCACCAGGTAGTCGATCGTCGCGACGATGTCCTCTTCGGTGAGGGTGCCCTGGGAGATCTCGTTGGCCAGCCCCAGCTTCTTGTTCAGCTTGTAGCGGCCGACCTTGGCGAGGTCGTAGCGCTTGGGGTTGAAGTAGAGGTTCTCCAGCAGCGTCTGCGCCGACTCCTTCGTGGGCGGCTCGCCCGGGCGCAGCTTGCGGTAGATGTCCAGCAGCGCGTCGTCCTGACCCGTGGTGTGGTCCTTCTCCAGGGTCTGGCGGATCGACTCGTACTGGCCGTAGTGCTCCAGGATGCGCTCGTTGGTCCAGCCCAGGGCCTTGAGCAGGACGGTCACGCCCTGCTTGCGCTTGCGGTCGATGCGTACGCCGACGCTGTCGCGCTTGTCGACCTCGAACTCCAGCCAGGCCCCCCTGGACGGGATCATCTTGCAGCCGAAGATGTCCTTGTCGGACGTCTTGTCGAGCTGACGGTCGAAGTAGACACCGGGCGAACGGACGAGCTGCGAGACGACGACGCGCTCGGTGCCGTTGATGATGAAGGTGCCCGTGGAGGTCATGAGCGGAAAGTCGCCCATGAACACGGTCTGGCTCTTGATCTCGCCGGTGGTGTTGTTGATGAACTCCGCTGTGACGAACATCGGAGCGGAGTACGTCATGTCCTTGTCCTTGCACTCCTCGACGGAGTACTTGGGCGGCTCGAACCGGTGGTCGCGGAACGAGAGGGACATGGTGCCGGAGAAGTCCTCGATCGGGCTGATCTCTTCGAAGATCTCCTCCAGGCCCGACTGCTCCGGGACATCCTTGCGACCGGCCGCCTTCGCCGACTCGACCCGGCTCTTCCACCTCTCGTTGCCGAGCAGCCAGTCAAATGACTCGGTCTGCAACGCGAGGAGATCCGGGACTTCGAGCGGCTCCTGAATGCGTGCGAAGGAGACGCGGTTCGGACCGAGAGTGTTAGCGGAGGCGTTGCGCGAGGCTGCCAACAGGGGTCCTTCCGAAGGCTTGTGGCGGTGAAGAAACGCGCACGCCAGACGACCCGGCACCGGGACAGGGTTAACGGATCGTCAAAGGGCAGCGCAAAGGGGCAGTGTAGCCGACTGGCACACCACAGGCAAACGGTACTCTGCTCTACTCTTCACGCTGAGACGCAGCATCGCTCCCGGCCGCCCAAACGTCAAGCCCAGACGGTACGAACACGACATTTCACCCCCGTGATGGGTCCCACAGGCTTCGGACGGTGTGAACCGCCGCCGGCGGGGAAGAACGGCGAGTTGCGCGCGTACGGGAACGCCTGCCCCACCGGGGCTTCCCACACGGCCGGCGCGCCGGGACAGGGCATGCGCACGCCCCCGGACGGCCTCGCCGTCCGGGTGGCGCTTCGCCTGCCTTCGTCCGATCCCGCGGCGCTACAGCCGCTGCAGCCGGGCGATCAGCCACTTGTCCCCGACCAGCCGCATGGTCAGCCGCAGCCGCGGCGTGCCGAGCTTGGTCCGGGTGTCCTTGGCCGTCGTCGAGGCCTGGGTGGCGAACACCAGGACGACCACCTCGTCCTCGGTCGCGCTGGAGACCGCGGCCGCCATCGGCACGGTCTGCAGCACGGTCTCGTTCTCCTGGGCGACCTGCAGCAGGCGGGGCGCGTCCCGCTCCCACTCCTTGCGGAAGTCCCCGGTGGCCAGGGACTTCCCGTTCTCCAGGTCGGACTCTATGGTCCGGTAGTCGTAGGAGAGCAGTTGCTGGACCGAGGACTTGGCCTGGTTCATCGCCTTGGGCCCGGCCTCCTCGGCGGCCCGCTGGTCGGCCACCTTGAAGGCGAGCACGCCGACCGCCACGGACAGCACCAGCGCCACGACGGTGAGCAGCCCGAGCGCCTGGATCGCCGGCCGCGGCAGTCGCCGGAAGGCGCCGAGCGAGCGGCGAGCGGTCGATGCGCCACTCCCGGAGGCGTCGGTCTCCTCCTCGTCGTCGGCATCGGCGTCCGCCTTCTTTCCCTTGCCGGCCGCGGCCTCGGCGGGCTCCTCGGTGTCCGCGGCGTCCTCCGCCTCGGCCACGTCGGCGGCGGCCTCGGTCGCCTCGGTGCCGGCGGCCTCTGTGTCGTCGGCCTGCGCGTCCTCGGCGTGAGCGGCCTCGGCGTTCTCCGTGGTCCCCGGGTTCTCGGTGTCCTCCGGGTTCCCCGTCTTCTCGCCGGTGTCCTTGGCCGTCTTCGCCGACTTGCCGGTCATTCGGCGCAGCAACGTGGGCATCAGACCATCTCCACCTTCGAGACCAGCCAGCGGTCGCGCACCTTCTGCATGCCGAGCTTCCACCGGTAGGCCGTACGGACCCCCTGCCGGGAGGCCTCCCTCGTCTGCTTATTGGACACCACCGCGTCGGCGAGCACCATGACCTCGGCGGAGTCGTCGTCCATCGAGATGACCGCGGCGTCCTTGGACTCGCCCTTGGACTCGCCCTCCGCCTTCCGCGCCGCATCCACGATCGCCTGGCGCTTGCCCGCGTACTCCTCGCGGAACGGGCTCGCAGCGCCCTCGAGCACGCGCTGGATGTGCTGGTCGGTGTTGCGGTAATCCACCGAGAGCAGGTTCACGGCGTACTGCCGAGCGGCGCCCAGCACCTCTTCCCGCCGTTCGGCTTGGGCCTGGGCCTCCTGAACCGTCATCGCGAGCATCACCGCCGCCGTCGTGAGTCCGGCGATCAGCACCGCGAGCAGGCCCATCAGCAGGCGCAGGGTGCGCCGGCTCAGCGGGCGAGCGGATCCAGAAGCAGCCACTGCCACGAGGTGTCTCCCATGATGTTCGGGTTCTGGCCCAGCGAGCCGATCAAGTACTGACGGCCGTCGGGCCCGTACGCCACGTTGGTCGTGGGGTCGTACAGTCCGGCATAGACGTCCTTCCAGGACCTGTCGAGCGACTTGCCGTCCTCGGAGGAGCCGCTCGGCCCCTGCGCCTGCGATCCGTTCCCGCCGGAGCTCGACGCGCGAGGGTCACCGGGGTCGGGCGGCACGTACGGGGTCGGGCCGGGCTGGGGCGCGTTGCGGGCCCCACGCGGTACGACGTCCTGACGCGGATCCTCGCAACGGTTGAACATGTCGGCGCGCTTCTTCGAGGTGTCCTGGGGGTAGCGCTGCTTGGTGTCGTACCCCTCCTTACAGGGCGGCGGCTCGTTCTCGTTCAGCTCGACGCCGAAGTGCACGGTGCCGTCGCCGGGCGCAACAGTGTAAGCGGCCGCCACGGACATCGGATAGATGACGAAGGTCTGCCGCAGGTTCGGCACCCGCGCCGACAGCACCTGCCCCACCGTAACGAAGTTGCCGAGCAGCTGGGACAGGGCGGGCGAGACGTCGTTGATGAAGTCCGCGCCCTCGTCCGCGGCGGTGCCGCCGCGCGTGATCAGGCTGCGCAACGCCTTGTCGTCCTCGCGGACCTGGTCGGTCAGGTCGGCGAGGTCGCGCGCGAAGGAGCGGAACTCGCCGCTGGTGGCGCGCGCGGTGTCCAGCACGTCCCGGCCGTTGTAGATCAGCCGCACCGTCTCCGGATAGACCTCGTCGGCGGACTCCACCAGCGAGTTCCCGTTGTCGATGAGCCGCTGCAGGTCCGGCCCCATGTCGGAGAACGCCGCGTTGAGCTCGGTGATCACCGTGGCCAGGTCCTCGGTGGGCACGGAGGCCAGCAACGCGTTCGTGTTGCGCAGCAGCTCCGCGGTGCTCACCGGGATCCTGGTGTTCTGCCGCGGGATGCTCGACCCCTCCTCCAGGTACGGGCCGGTCGCCCTGCGCGGCTGCAGGTCCACGTACTGCTCGCCGACCGCCGACCGGTTGGCCACCACGGCCACCGTGTCGGCGGGGATGAGCGTGCCGCGCTCCAGGTCCAGCCGCACCTGGATGCCGTCGCCCTTGAGGCTGAGCGGGCCGACCCGGCCCACCGGCACGCCGCGGTACGTGACCTCCGCGTCCTCGAAGATGCCGCCGGAGTCCGGGAAGTCGGCGGCCACGTGGTACGTGTTGTTGACGATGGCGTCGCCGACGCCCACGTACCGCACGGCGGTGTAGGCGACCCCGACCACCGTGATGATCAGGAAGGCGATCAGCTGGAGCTTGACGCCGGTACGGATCATCACGAGCCTCCCAGGAGGAGATCACCGAGGCCGCTGCCGGACCCGCCGTCCGGCGACTGTCCTGGCGACCCGGTGCCCGGGGAACCCGGCGCGCCCGAGCCACCCGAACCGCCGCCGAGCAGGCCGCCGTCGCCCCCGTACTCGGGGAGCAGGCCCAGCGGGCCCTTGCGGCTCGGCGTCCGGCCGGAGTCGCCGAGCAGCGGGCCCTTGCCACCGGTGGCGATCAGCGACTGCAGCGGAGTGCCGGTCAGCAGGTTGTTCAGCACGTCCTTGGCCCCGAGCTCGAGGGTGAACCACGTGTTGGCGTAGTCGCCGCGCAGCGTGTTGACGATGGAGTCGGGGAACGGGAACGTCAGCGCGGTCGGCAGCGCCTCGGGCAGCGCCTCCGCCGACTTGCCGATCTCGGTCAGCAGCGGCCGGAGGCTGCGCAGGTTCGCCAGCGTGTCGTCCTTGGAGCGGCGGATCACCCGGGTGGCCGCCTCGCCGAGCGAGTCGACGCTGACCAGCAGCTTGGTGAGGTCCTTGCGCTGCTCCTTGAGCACCTTCAGCGCCGCCGGGGTCTCGTCGAGCGTGTCCGCGAGCACCTTGCGGTTCTTCGCCAGCGTGGCGGTCAGCCGGTCCACGCTGTCGATCGTCCGGACGATGGAGGCCTTCTGCCGGTCCACCTGCTTCACCAGGTGGTCGACCTGGCGCAGCACGTCCTTGATCTTGTGCGTACGGCCCTCCATCACCGCGTTCAGTTCGCGGTTGATGGTGGCGATCTGCTCCACGCCACCGCCGGTCAGCACCAGCGAGGCCGCGGACAGCACCTCCTCGATCTCCGCGCTCGCGCCGGTACGCCGCAGCGGGATCAGGTCGCCCTCGCTGAGGGCGCCCGTGCGGGGCTCCGCGGTGGGTGCGGCCAGCGCCACGTACTTCTCGCCGAGCAGCGAGGTCTGCTGGATGCGGGCGGTGCTGTTGTCCGGCAGCCGGACGTCCTTACGGAGCCGCAGCGTCACGGACGCGTACCACTTGTCCGCGCCGGCCAGCTCGACCTTCTCCACCCGGCCCACGGTCACGTCGTTGACCTTCACCAGCGACTGCGGCACGAGATCCAGCACGTTCGAGAACTCGACCCGCACCGCGTACGGCTCGTCGCCCACGTCCGGGCCGCCGGGCAGGGTCACGGACCGCATGCCGGTGAACCCGCAGCCGGACACGAGCAGCGACGCGGCCACGGCGCAGGCCCCGAGCCGCAGCGGGCCGCCGCCGGCGCGGGACAGCACGGCGGCGAGCCTCGCGCGCGCGTTCATCGGCCACCTCCGGAGGTCGTCTCGCCCTTGGGCGCCAGCAGGTCCTCCAGCAGCGGGCGGGTGGAGAGGATTTCCTGACGCTCCACCCGGTTCTCCTGCTGCTGGACGATGGCGGGCGGCACCGGGAGCAGGTTCTGCACGTAGGAGTCGAACCAGTTGCCGCTGCCGGTCGCGTCGGTGAACTGGCGTACGAACGGCCCCATCAGCCGCAGGCTGCGGTCCAGGCTGTCGGTGTTGCGCTCCAGCACCTTGACCACGCCCTTGAGGTCGGCGAGCGCCGGCTTCAGGGCCGCGTTGTTCTCCTCCACCAGCGCGGTGATCTGCTGGGCCAGCATCACCGTGTTCAGCAGCAGCTGGTGGATCATGTTCCGCCGGGCCTGGACCTCCTTGAGCAGCGCGTCACCGTCGCGCAGCAGCAGCGTGAAGTCCCGGTCGCGGTCGGCGAGCGTCCCGGTGATGTTCTTGGAGTGCTCCATCAGCTCACGCAGCTGGTCGTCGCGCGACGAGATGGTCTTGGAGATGCGGGTGAGGCCGGACAGCGCGGCCCGTACCTCCGGCGGCGAGTCCTTGAACGTCGAGGACAGCGTGTCCATGGACCGCGCGAGCTGCTTCACGTCGATGGCCTGGATCTCCTTGGTGAGCTGCTCCACCGCGGGGATCACGTTGAACGGCTCGGTGGTCCGGCTCGTCGGGATCACGTCGCCCGGCTCCAGCCGGCCCGGCCCGTTCGGGGACAGCGAGAGGAAGTGCGCGCCGAGGATCGTCTTGATCTTGATCTCGGCGGAGGTCCGGTCGCCCAGCCGGGTGCCGCTGTCCACGACGAACTCGACCCGTACGTGGTCGCCCTCGAGCTCGACCGCGCGCACCTGGCCCACGCGGATGCCGGCGAGCCGTACCTCCTCGCCCTCGCGGAGACCGGCCGCCTCGCTGAAGTGGGCGACGTACGCGTCGTCGCCACCGAGGAAGGGCACCCGGCCGAAGCTGAACGCCACCGCGATCAGCGCCGCGATCACGGCGAGCCCCACGGCGCCGACGACCAGCGGGTTGCGCTCCCTGAAGGGTCTCATCCGCTCAGTTCACCCCTCGCACCGTGGGACGTCGGCGGCGAACGCGGCGCTCTGCACCGCGTTCTGTCCGTCGGGGCCGATGCGCACGTCGATGCCGCACATGTAGAAGTTGAGCCAGGACCCGTACGAGCTCGCCCGGGACAGCGCGTTCAGCTTCTTGGGCACGAGCTTGAACGCGCGGTCCAGCCCGGGACCCTCCTCGTTCAGCTCCTTGGCCATCGCACGGAGCGCCACCACGTCGTCCTTGATCAGCGGCCGGGCCTCCACGATGAGGTCGTTGGTGACGGCCTCGAGCTCGTTGATGCCCTCCAGCGAGTCGAAGATGGCCGTACGGTCCTGCGCGAAGCCCTGCACCACCTGGCGGAGCTGGACGACGAGCTCGGTGAGCTGCTCGTCCCGCTCGTTCACCGTAGACAGCACGAGGTTGAGGTTCTCGATCAGCCGGCCGATCACCTGGTCCCGGTTGGCCAGCGTGTTGGAGACCGAGGCGACGTGGCTGAGCAGGCTGTTGACCGTGCCGGCCTCCCCCTGGAAGACCTGGATGATCTCGCCGGTCAGCTTGTTCACGTCGCTCGGGTTGATCGCGTTGAACAGCGGCCGGAAGCCGTTGAACACCACGGTGAGGTCCAGCGCGGGCCGGGTCTGGGTGACCGGGATCGTGCCCTCCTCGGGGAGCGACCGGTCCGGCCCCGCTCCCTCCTCGAGCGCGATGTACCGGGCGCCGGCGAGGTTGCGCCAGCGGATGCTGGCGCGCGTGCCGACCTTCAGGTCCCGCTCGCGCGGCACCGTGAACGTCACCCGGGCCAGCTTGCCCTGGTAGACCTGGATGTCGTCGACCGTGCCGACCCGTACGCCGGCGATGCGGATGTCGTCGCCCTCGACCAGCCCGGCGACGTCGGTGAAGACCGCCTTGACCCGCTTGGTCGGGTGGAACTGGGCGTTGGTGATCGTGACCGCGAGCATGCCGGTGGCCGCCGCGGTGATGATCGCGAAGGTGAGCAGCTTGATCGCCGCCGCCGACGTCTTCACTGGACGGTCACCACCGATCCGCGCATCGACGGAGCGAGCAACAGGCTGGCGATGTCCGGCACCTCGTAGGCCGGCATGCCCAGCGTGGGCGCCATGACGGTGTTGACCACGCTCTCCTCATCCTCGGCGGTCGACGCGGCCGGTGCGCCGAGGTAGGCCGACATGCTCCGCATCAGCGGGTCGCCGCCGCCGTCCTCGGTGCCGTCCAGCACCTGCATCTGCGGGAAGGGCTTGATCGGGTTGTTCGGCAGGCCGTAGCAGCGCGGGCCGCGGTGGTCGTTGTACTCCGGCGCGTCCAGGCCCGCCTTGTAGCCCTGCTTGGGCCTAACGACCTCGAGCGTCACGTGGATCATCGGGTCCTTGCCGCCGGACGCGGCCTCCAGTTGCTCCCGCGCCTCGGCGATGCCGTGCAGCACGCAGGGCAGCTGCGGCGAGTACTTGGCCATGACCTCGAACGCCGGCCGGTTGGCGAACTGGACGCCCCAGATCTTGTTCTCGTTCGCCATCAGGAACGCGTTGGTGGTGTCGGTGGCCCGCTGGCCCTGGTCGATCAGCCGGACCAGCCGCCGCTCCTGGCTCACGATGGTGCGGTTGGTGACCAGCAGGTTGCGCAGCAGCCGCAGCAGGTCCGGTGCGGCCTGGTTGGTCGCGGAGCTGACGTCCCCGATGGCACGCAGGTCGTGGAGGATCGTCGGCAGGTGCGGGTTGATCTTGCGTAGGTAGCCGTCGACGATCTCGATGTTCCTGCCGATCTGGTCGCCGCGCCCGTCCAGGGCGGTGGCCAGCGCGTTCAGGGTGGCGTTCAGCTCCTCGGGCTTGACCGCCTTGAGCACCGGCAGCAGGTTGTTGAGCACCCGGTCCAGCTCCACCGCGGCCACCGAGTTGTCCTGACGGACCACCGCGCCGACGGCGATCGGCGGGCCGGCGGTCTTCGGCATCTGCAGGTCGACGTACTTCTCGCCGAACAGCGTCTTCGGGGTCAGCCGCGCGGTGACGTTGCCCGGGATCTCCCCGGCCTTCTCCGGCTTGATCGCCAGGTGCAGCGCCGCGCCCGTCTCGGTCACGTCGATCTCGCGGACCTCGCCCACGATCATGCCGCGCACCTTGACGTCCGACTGGGGCAGCATCTGCAGGCCCGCCCGGCTGGTCAGCAGCGTGACCGGCACCGTGTCGGTGAACGCCTTGTTGTACAGGGCCACCGTCACACCGCCGAGCACGGCGAGGATGGCGACGAGCACCAGCCCGTACAGCCGGTGCCTGATCCGGATGAGCACCGCGGAGCGCTCCACGGCGCCGGCATTGTCCGCCATCTACGTCACCCCGCAATCCGAATGGTGGCGTTGGCGCCCCAGAGCGCCATGGACAGGAGCAGGTCGGTGATGTTGACGAGCACGAGTACGGCCCGTACGGCGCGGCCCACCGCGACGCCCACCCCGGCGGGACCGCCGCTGGCGTGGAAGCCGTAGTAGCAGTGCACCAGCACGACGATCACCGAGAAGATGAGCACCTTGACGAACGAGGCGATCACGTCCTGTTCCGGTAGGAACAGGTTGAAGTAGTGGTCGTAGGTGCCCGGTGACTGTTCGAAGAAGTACGTGACGATGACCCGCGTGGACAGGTACGAGGCCAGCAGACCGATCACGTACAGCGGGATCACCGCGAGGAACCCCGCGATCATCCGGGTGGTGACGAGGAACGGCACCGAGGGGATCGCCATCACCTCGAGCGCGTCGATCTCGTCGCTGATCCGCATGGCGCCGAGCTGGGCGGTGAAGCCACAGCCCACCGTGGCGGACAGGGCCACCGCGGCGACCAGCGGCGCGATCTCGCGGGTGTTGAAATACGCGGAGATGAAGCCGGTGTAGGCGGCCGTGCCGATCTGGTTCAGCGCGTTGTAGCCCTGCAGCCCGACCTCGGTGCCGGTGAAGAACGTCATGAACGCGACGATCACGACGGTGCCGCCGATCACGGCGAGCCCGCCGGTGCCGAAGCTGACCTCGGCGAGCAGCCGCAGCACCTCGCGCTTGTAGCGCAGCCCCACCCGCCAGGTCCAGGCGATCGCCCTGCCGTAGAAGGAGAGCTGCCGGCCCAGGTCCTCCAGGGTGTCCAGGGGCGCGGCGAGCATGCGGCGCAGCCCCTGCCCGACGACGGTACGGGGGGAGCGGGACGGCAGCGACCGGGTGCCCATCACATCCCCTTCGCGGGCACGAGCTGCCCGTAGATGGCCGTGATGACGAAGTTGACCGCGAACAGCAGCATGAACGTGATGACCACCGTCTGGTTCACCGCGTCACCCACGCCCTTGGGCCCGCCGCCCGCGGTCAGGCCCTTGTACGAGGCCACGAGCGCGGCGAGGATGCCGAAGAGCAGGGCCTTGAACTCCCCGATCCACAGGTCCTCGATCTGCGTGAGCTGGGCGAACGACGCCATGTACGCACCGGGCGTACCGCCCTGGAGCATGACGTTGAAGACGTAGCCGCCCATGATGCCGACCACCGAGACGAGGCCGTTCAGGAAGACGGCGACGAAGGCGGCGGCCACCACGCGCGGCACGACGAGGCGCTGCAGCGGGTTGATGCCCAGCACCTCCATCGCGTCGATCTCCTCGCGGATCTTGCGGGCGCCGAGGTCCGCGCAGATGGCCGAGCCGGCGGCGCCGGCCACGAGCAGCGCGGTCACGATCGGGCTCGCCTCACGGACGATCGCGAGCACCGCCACCGAGCCGGTGTAGGACTGCGCGCCGAGCTGCCGGACGAGGTTCCCGATCTGCAGCGCCAAGACCGCGCCGAACGGGATCGAGACGAGCATCGTGGGGATGATCGTGACCTTGGCGATGAACCACGCCTGCTGGATCGCCTCGGCCAGGTAGAACGGCCGCCGGAACATCGCCCGGAACGTGTCCAGGCTCATCGCGAAGAGCCGGCCCGGCTCCCGCAGACCAAGGTTGACCGCACCGTCGGCCACCGGCTTCCACCGGGCGGGCGTCGTCCCGGTTCGGCGCCGTTCGGTGGTCGTCGTTCGGCCCAGCCCGTCGGCTGGTGTCACCGATGATCACCCGGCCCGTAGTAGCCGGCGGCGCCGAGCGAGGCGGCCTGGACGTACCTCGGCCACTCGCGCGTCCAGTCGCGGCCCTCGTCGTCCACGAACGAGCCCTCGGGCGGCAGCACGCCGTTGGCCATGCACCACTCGCCCGGCGGGTGCTGCGACGCGCGCAGCCGCCTGTCGCTGGGCAGCAGCTGCGGCGGGATCGGCGGCAGGTGACCCGGGTCGTGGCCCAGCGCCACCTCGGCCTCCAGCTCGGAGATGTCCTTCTCCTCGGACATGCCGATGGGGCCCTGCGTGCGCGCGTTCAGGAACTGCCGGACGGCGGGCTCGGTGCTGGACAGCAGCATCTCCCGCGGCCCGAACATGACGAGCTCCCGGCGGAACAGCATGCCGATGTTGTCCGGGACCGTACGCGCCGTGTTGATGTCGTGCGTGACGATCAGGAAGGTGGCGCCGGTCTTGGCGTTCAGGTCCACGATGAGCTGGTTGATGAGCGCCGTACGGACCGGGTCGAGCCCCGAGTCGGGCTCGTCGAACAGCACGATCTCCGGCTCCAGCACCAGCGCCCGGGCCAGCCCGGCGCGCTTGCGCATGCCGCCGGAGATCTCCCCCGGGAGCTTGCCGCCCTCGCCGGAGAGCCCGACCATCTCCATCTTCTCGAGCACGTTGTCCCGGATGGCGGCCTCGGACTTGCGCGTGTGCTCGCGGAGCGGGAACGCGATGTTGTCGTACAGGTTCATGGAGCCGAACAGCGCGCCGTCCTGGAACAGCACCCCGAACAGCTTCCGCACCTCGTACAGCTTGTGCTCGGTCAGCCGGGTGAGGTCCTGACCCTCGATCCAGATGCCACCGGCGTCCGGGCGCAGCAGACCCACCAGGGTCTTCAGGAACACGGACTTACCCGTGCCGGACGGACCGAGCAGGACGGAGATCTCGCCGGACGGCAGCGTCAGCGAGACGTCCTCCCAGATGACCTGTCGGCCGAAGGCCTTCGTGAGGCCATCGACTCTGATCTCGACGCCCACTCGTCACCTTTCGTCCAGCCGGGGGGATGCATCGTGAACAACGACCGGGAGACCTGAAGGACACGGATGCCCGAGGCGCCGATCACATATCGAGACGATGCGCCCGATTCACCAATGGCCTGGCGGCGGGCGGGGCGGCCACCGCCCCGCCCGCGCGCATCGCGCGTTCAGCCGTCCGGGGAGCTCCGCGCCCCGGAGCCGGCGCTCTTGTCGTTCGTACGGCCCTCTGGCTCTTCGATCAGACCCGAGGAGATCAGCGTCTCCGACACGTGCTCGGTGAGTTCCTCCGCCTGACGCCGGCGCTGGATCCGCAGCCAGGCCTGGCGTTCGGCGTGGAACTCACGCCAGTTGGCGACGGCCATCGCGATCAGTACGAAACTGAAC
>WHSL01000151.1 GCA_009380095.1 Streptosporangiales bacterium
CGAATTCTGGTCCGTCCGGCCCTCGACGAGCTCAGGGTGCCCGCGATCAGTTCTCCAGTGGCTGAAGCTCGGCGGCGAAGCCCTCTAGGAAGACGTGCAGCGGCACCGGCGTGGCGGGGCGGACCACGAACTTGGTGAGGCCGGCGGCCACGTACTCCTCGATCATCCGGCGGGCGTCCGCCCAGCCGAGTCCGACCAGCGCGGCCGGTTCGGCGTCCGGATGGCGTTCCCGGGCGGCGCGGGCCAGCTGGTCCGGGATCGTGCCGTCGAGGGAGATCGCCAGGGAGATGCCGTAGTGGTCGTCCTCGATCTCCCGGCCCGCCTCGGCGGCGGCGCGTTCGATCGCCTCCCGGCCGGCGCGGGCCTGGTCCGGGGTGAGGAAGCTGGCCAGCCAGCCGTCGGCGTACCGGCCCGTACGGCGCAGCGCGGCCGGCACCGACCCGCCGAGCCAGATGTCCACCGGCCGCGGCGGCAGCGGCCCGATCGCGGCGTCCTCCACGGTGAAGAACCGGCCGTGGAAGTCGAACCGCTCCTGGCGCAGCGCCAGCCGCAGCAGCTCCATCGACTCGTCGAACAGCGCGGCCCGCTCCCCGGGCGGCGCGGGGAACAGATACCGCTCGGCCCGTCGGGCCGGGCGCAGCCCGAACACGGGCAGCACGCGCCGCGGCGTCAGCGCGGCGAGCGACGCGATCTGCTTGGCCACCAGCACCGGATGCCGCCCGGGCAGCACCGACACGCCGGTGCCCACCTTCAGGTTCGTGGTACGGGCCAGCGCGTGCGCCATGCCGACGAACGGGTCCACGATCGGCCCGTGCACCACCTCCGACAGCCAGAGCGAGTCGACCCCCGCCTCCTCCAGCCGGTCCACCGCCTCGGTGAACTCCTCCGCCCCCGTCGTGCCCAGGCCGATCCCGATGCGAATCTTCATACCGCCATTCGATCACGGCGTTTGAGCGGATCCGAGCGCGGTAGGCGGACGGTCCGGGCGACACAGCCGAGGAGGTCCGATGAACGCCGCACGGGGGTCGGAGGTCATCAAGATCTGGCCGGAGGAGTCGCAGGAGGCCGCGAAGCTCGTCATCGATACGTACGGCGAGCCGCACGAGGCCACCGAGTCCATGCTGGTCTGGCACGGCGTGGGGCCGTGGAAGCGGATCGAGGCGAGCCGCGCGTTCGCCCGGCACAGCTTTCCCGCCCCGCACATCGACAGCGTGACCTCGGTCATCGACCATCGCGTCCCGCCGGAGAAGGTCACCGAGCTGACCCAGTTCGACGGGAGCGTCGTCGTCGCCCGTACGGCCGGCGAGGTCGCCGCGCGCTGCCACGACGAGCAGGCCAACCTCCTCGCGCTCAACCTGATGAACGACATCGTCAACGGGGACCGCACGGTGGACGACGCGCGCGACTACTACGCCGAGGAGTTCCTCGCCGTACGGCGCGGCGACTCCGCCCCGTACATGGAGGGGCTGCGGTTCGCGCCGACGGGGGCCGGGGCGGGCGATCCGGACGCGCGGGCGCTGTCGGACGACCAGCTGGAGCGGGCCTCCGCTCAGGGTGGGAACGGTTAGAACCACCCGCGCGGGTAGGGGCCCTGGTGATCGCCGGGTGAGCGACCTGAGGAGGCGTGTCATGGCTCAGTGCGAGGTCTGCGGCAACGAGTACGACAAGACCTTCAGCGTGCACACCGTGGACGGCGCGGCGCACGTGTTCGACAGCATCGAGTGCGCGGCGCACGTGGTCGCCCCGGTCTGCGAGCACTGTGGCTGCCGTGTGCTCGGCCACGGCGTGGAGGCGGACGGACACTTCTTCTGCTGTGCCAACTGCGCCCGTCAAGTAGGCATCGAGAGCGTGCGCGCCTGACAGACCCCAAGATCAACTTGTTGATCTTGGGTCAGGGGGTGCGGCCGAGGAAGGCGATGAGGCGGTCCTGGCCGGGGGCGTCGTCGGGCACCGGTACGGCCGGGCCGCAGACGCCCTCGGAGCGGATCGCCTCGCCCCAGCTGTCCAGATCGTCGATCATGGCCCGGACCTCCTCCGGCGGCAGCTTCTCGTCCCCGCCGGTGGCGCGGGCGATGTCCCAGCCGTGGACGAGCAGGTCGAAGCCGAGGAAACGGTTCACCGTGTCCTGCACGGTGGTGCGGCCGAAGAACCCGTCGTACTCGGCGGCGGCCCGTGCCGGGTCCTCCATCAGGTCCTGCATGGCGTCGCGCGCGTGCGCCCACGCTGCCACCGGGTCCTCGCCGCGGTGAACCGGATCAGGTCGAAGTCTTCCTCGTCGATGCCTTCGTCGCCGCTCGCGCTGGTCAGCACCACGCGCTCGCCGGGGGCGAACCCCACGACGATCTCCACCCGCTCGCCGGGGCTGAGCCGGACCCGGTCCGCCTCGACGGGCTCGGGCAGCAGCCCCGAGTCGGTGGCGATCACCTGGAACGTCCGGTCGTCGGAGAACCCGAGATGGAACATCCGCGCGTTCGCCGCGTTCAGGACGCGCAGCCGCACCCGCTCGGTGGTGACGGCGAAGTACGGGTCGTACGTCCCGTTGACCAGGATGTCGTCACCGAGCAGGCCGAACGTGGAGCCGGCTACCGCCCGCTCGGCGATGTCCCGGCCCCGTCCGTCGCCCTCGCCGAACAGCCGGTCCGCCACGATCAGCGGCACGTCGTCGACCCCGTACGTGTCCGGCAGCGCCAGCCCGCGGGACTCCGGGTCGTCCAGGATGAACATCCCGGCCAGGCCCTTGTAGACGTGCCGCGCGGTCTCCCCGTGCGGGTGCGGGTGGTACCAGAGGGTCCCCGCGGGCTGGTCGATCGTCCAGCTGGGGGACCAGGTGGTGCCTGGCTCGATGGGCTGGTGCGGCCCGCCGTCCATCCGGGCGGGCAGCCGCATGCCGTGCCAGTGCAGGGTGCTGGTCTCGGGCAGCCGGTTCGCGACCCGCATGGCGACCCGGTCGCCGCGGCTCGCGCGCAGCGTGGGCCCGAGGAACGCGGCGTTGATCCCCCAGGTCTCGGTCACCTCGCCGGGGCGGAACTCCCGCCGCCCCGGCCGTAGCCCGAGCTCGAACCGGCGTACGCCGTCGCCGTCGCGGCGCGGGCGCAACTGCGGCGGGATCTTTAGCCGATTGGTGAAGCCCAGTCGGCCGGCGTTGCCGTTCCCCCCGCCGAACCCACCGCCGTCGCATCCGGTCAGCGTGGTCCCGAGCCCGGCGGCGAACCCGGTCAGGGCGGTGGCGGTGAGAAACCTTCGGCGTCGCATGCCTGGAAGCCTCCGGCCGCGATACACCCCCCGGCGTCGGCCGCCGGTTGCGACCTGTCGTACAACTGGAGGTGTAGCGGAATCGACGTGAGGAGCGGTATGGACGACCCCGCACGTCCCTGGCTCGCCCGCTACGACGCGGGGCAGCCGCCCGGCCTGAAGCTCGCGTACCCGAGCATGGTGCACGCCTGGCGTGACGCGGTGCGGCGCGCGCCGGACCGTACCGCCATCGCCTACTTCGACGGCGCGCTGACCGTACGGGAGCTCGACGCCCTGTCCGGGGCGTTCGCGGTGGCGCTGGCCGACCGCGGGGTCGGGCGCGGCGACCGGGTCGGGGTCTACCTGCAGAACGACCCCCAGTACGTGATCACCCTGCTCGCGCTGTGGCGTCTCGGCGCGATCGCCGTGGCGATCAACCCGATGTACCGGCACCGCGAGCTCGCCACCCTGCTGACCGACTCGGGCGCGACCGCGCTCGTCTGCCTGGAGAGCCTGTACGCCGACGTCGCCGCCGAGGTCGTGCCCGGCACCGCGGTCGGGCTCGTGATCACCACCTCCGAGCTGGACCATCAGAGCCGCGACGACCCCCGCCTGCTGGCCGGGGTCCGGCGCGCCCGCGCGGCCGGCACCGAGGACCTGGCCGGGCTGCTCACCGGCTACGCCGGCCGTACGCCCCCGGACCTGGAGGTCCACGGCGACGACGTGGCGGTGCTGACCTACACCTCCGGCACCACCGGCCCGCCCAAGGGCGCCATGAACACCCACCGCAACATGGTGTTCAACGCGCAGTCCTACCGGGAGTGGATCGGCGTCGGCGAGGACGACGTGGTGCTCGGGGTGGCGCCGCTGTTCCACATCACCGGGCTCGTCGGGCACATCGCGCTCGCGCTGCTGAACCCGTGCACGCTGGTGCTCGCGCACCGGTTCGAGCCGGGCGTGGTGGCGGACGCCGTACGGGAGCACCGCGCGACCTTCACCGTCGGCGCCATCACAGTCTTCATCGCGCTGCTCAACGCGCCGGACGTGACGCCGGACCACCTCGCCACCCTCACCAAGATCTACTCGGGCGGCGCGCCGATCCCGCCGGCCACGGTCGAGGCGTTCGAGGAGTGGTTCGGCCACTACATCCACAACATCTATGGGCTCACCGAGACCACCTCGCCCGCGCTCGGCGTGCCGCTGCACGCGCGGGCCCCGGTCGACAAGGCGTCCGGCGCGCTCTCGGCCGGCGTGCCGATCTACGACACCGTGGTACGGATCGCCGGGCCGGACGGCGCGCCGCTGCCGCCGGGGGAGATCGGTGAGCTGGTGATCGAGGGGCCGCAGGTGGTGCCGGGGTACTGGCGCAAGCCGGAGGAGACGGCGAACGCGCTGCCCGGCGGGCGGCTGCACACCGGCGACGTCGGATACATGGACGCTTCGGGCTGGTTCTACCTGGTGGACCGGAAGAAGGACCAGATCAACGCCGCGGGCTACAAGGTGTGGCCGCGCGAGGTCGAGGACGTGCTGTACGAGCACCCGGCGGTCCGGGAGGCCGCGGTGATCGGTGTGCCGGACGCGTATCGCGGGGAGACCGTGAAGGCGTACGTGAGCCTCAAGCCCGGGGCCACGGCGGCCGAACCCGAGCTGATCGCGTTCGCCCGGGAGCGGCTGGCCGCGTACAAGTACCCGCGTGCCGTGGAGATCATCGACGAGCTCCCCAAGACCGTCACCGGCAAGATCCTCCGCCGCGAGCTCCGCGCCCGCGCTGTCACGTGACCGGCAGGCCCTCCCCGCGGGCGGCCGTGCTCGTGCTGGTCATCGTGACGTTGCTGATGGCCGGGCCGAACCTGCCGATCCCGCTGCTCCCCGGGTACCGCACCGACCTCGGCATGTCCACGCTGGGCCTGGCCGTGGTCTTCGGCGCGTACCTGCTCACGCTCGTGGTGGTGCTGTTCACGGTCGGGCCGGTGGCGCGGCGCGTGCCCCCGCGCCCGCTGCTCGCGTACGGCCTCGCGTTCGTCATCCTCGCCGACGTGCTGCTCGCCGTGGGCGGGCACCCGGCGATGCTGGTCGCCGGCCGTTCGGCCACCGGCGTCGGGGTCGGGCTCGGCACCCCGGCCGCCGCCGCCATGCTGGCCTGGCACGGCGGTACGCGGGCGGGATCGGCCATCGCCATGTGCCCGCTCGCGGGCGCCGTCGGCGGGGTCGGGCTCACTGCGCTCGCGGCCGACCACCTGCCGGGCCCGACCGTCACGCCGTACGCGGCGCACGTGCTGCTGGTCCTGCTCGCCGGCGCCGCCGTGCTGGTCGTGCCGGCGTTGCGGCATCCGCGCCGTACGGACGTGCGCGGCTCCGGCGGCCCGCTGCTGCGGCCCGGCCGGGGCGGGGCGTTCGCGGCGGCCTGCGCGGTGGGCACCGGCGCCTGGATGGTCGGCGGGATCGTGGTCGGCCTCGGCCCCACCTACGCCTCCGAACTCCTCGGCGCGACGACCCGCCTGGAGGCGGCCGGTCCCACCGTCGCCTTTCTCACGGTCGCCAGCCTCACCCAGGCGGTGGCGGGACGCCGCCGGGCCCGTACGGAGCTGCTCACCGCGCTGGCCTGCATGGCCGTCGGCCTGATCGGCTTCGCCGTGGCCGGCGCCGCGGAGTCCGCGCCGCTGCTGTTCGCGGCGGCGATGATCGCGGGCTGCGGCCAAGGCCTCGGCTTCCGCGGCGGCCTCGCGGCCGCGACCCCGGAGGCCGCCCCCGGCCGCCACGCCATGGCCACGGCGGTCTTCAGCGGCCTCGCCTACGGCGGCGCGGCCTTCATGGCCCTGGTCACCGGCGCCGCCGGCGCGGTCACCGGCCTCCCCATCGCCATCCCCTGGGCCGTAGCAGCCTTCGCCACCGCCGCCACCCTCACCGCCCTGGCCCTCACCCGCACCCCCGTCCGCTTCACCCCCCACGACCCACCCCCCAACCCTCCCCACCCCTGATCACCCGCCGGGCTTCTTGGGCTCCCTGGGGGGCGGGTCCTTGAAGGGGGGAGGGGCGGGGAGGGTGGCGAGGAGGCCGCGTTCGGCGCTGGTGACGTGGACCATGGCTACGGCGTGGGCGAGGACGGGGTCGCCCGCGGCGAGGGCGTCGTAGATGGCCTGGTGCTCGGCGATGGCGGTGGTGTCCGCGCCGGAGCGGGTGCGGTGGTTCCAGGCGCGGAGCCGGAGCGTCGGCGCCGAGAGCCCGCTGATCACTGACGCGAGGGAGCGGTTGCCGGTGGCCGCCATGACCGCCTCATGGAAGTCGGCGTCGTGCCGGACCAGCTCATCCGCGGTGGCCGCGGCGCGCATCGCCTCCAGGTGACCGTGGACGGCCCGGAGCCCGTCCGGCGTGATCCGCGAGGCGGCCAGCGCGGTGGCGGGTGGCTCCAGCAGCTTCCGTACCTCGAATATCTCGGGCAGCGTGTCGTCGGTCAGCAGCTCCAGCGCCAGTCCGATGCCCTCGAGCAACCGATGCGGTTCCAGGCTCGTCACGTACGTGCCGTCGCCGCGGCGCACGTCGAGCACCCGGGTGTGCGCGAGCGCGGTGACGGCCTCCCGCATGGAGCTGCGGGAGATGCCGAGCTGCGCGGCGAGGTCCTGCTCGCGCGGCAGCCGGGCGCCGGGGGCCAGCCGGCCCGAGGCGATGAGCTGACGGATCCTCTCGATCGCGTCGTCGGTCAGGCCCACCTTGTCCTCCTGACAGCGGGGGCGGTCACCGCCACGGGTTCCTCCGACGTCTCGTCGTAGTTGTACACCTCCGGACAGTCCGGGGCTCCCTGATGTGTGTGCGGCGGGGCGATGGGCGTCGAATTGTTCGGTCCTCGAAACATCGGACCGCTTGAGGGTGCCATCGCTCGCCGCAGAGCGTCAACGGTCGAAATAGCGCAGGCCAGAGCCGTACCAAGGAGAACGGGCCAGGTCGATACGAGGCGACCATTGCGGCATACATCCGATGTGTCTATAGTCGTGCCTGGCTGACGGCCACGCCGCACCATGTCGCCGGAAGTGCCGCGAGCAGGGACTGATAAGTGAAGATCGAAGCCGTTCGCTGTGTTGAATACACCGGCACCATGGACCACCCCGACGCCCCCGTGCCGAGGCGGCGGTCATCGACGGCGGCATCGCGCCGTGGATCCTCGGTGCCGACCCGTTGGCCACCGAGCGGCTCTGGGACGTCATGTACCGGGCCTGCGTGCACGGCCGCAAGGGCCTGGAGATGATGGCGATCAGCGCGCTGGACTGCGCGCTCTGGGACCTCAAGGGCCGGCACTTCGGGGTGCCGGTGCACGTCCTGCTGGGCGGCCCGACACGCTGTGGGCCGGGGGCATCTCCGAGATGCTCAAGATCGCCGCGCTGGCGAGCGCGTACGACGTGCAGCTCATCCCGCACGGCCACTCCGTGCCGGTCAACGCGCACCTCGGTTTCGCCCAGCCGGCGCCGCTGGTCCCGCTGCTGGAGTACCTGCTGAAGTGGAACGTCGTGCACCAGTGGTTCCTCGCCCACCCGGTACGGCCCGAGGGGGGTCTCATCCACCCGCCCACCCGCCCCGGCATCGGCATGGAGCTGGACGACGCGAAGATCGAGTCCAGCCGCGAGCTCCGCCTTGGGTGATCGGCGCGGCAGGGGTCGCAGAGATCTCCCGGGAGGCCCCCGCTCCCGGGCCCGCGAGCGACCGGAGGAATGCCTATGACCACGATCGCCTGTCTGAGTCCGTTCTCCGAAGATCTGGTGCTGAAGCTCGCCGGGACGCAGGATGTGAAGGTGATCCTCGCGCCCCAGCCTCCCGTGCAGGCGGAGCTGCCCGACGTGGTCGCCGACGCGGACATCGTGATCAGCGACAACACGCACCGCTACAAGCTGGACCGGACGGCGCTGCAGGCCATGCGCCGCTGCCGGCTGATCCAGCAGCCCGCGGTGGGGTTCGACGTGGTCGACCACCACGCGGCCGCCGAGCTCGGCATCCCGGTGGCCAACGCCCAGGGCTACAACCGCGATTCGGTGGCCGACCTCGTGTTGCTCGGCGCGCTGACCCTGGTACGGCACGCCGCGCGCGCCGACCGGGGGATGCGGCACGGCGGCTGGCCCAAGGACCGGATCGGCAACGAGCTGGGGACCCGTACGGTCGGCATCATCGGCCTCGGCAACATCGGCACCGCGGTCGCGGCCCGGCTCAAGGCGTTCGGCTGCCGCATCCTGTTCCACGACATCGCGGCGCGCAGCATGGCCGGAGCGGAGTCGGTCTCCCAGGAGGAGCTGCTCGCGAACTCCGACATCGTCACCGTGCACGTGCCGCTGGACGCGGAGACCCGCGGCCTGATCGGCACCACGGAGCTCGCCACCATGCGCAAGGGGAGCATCCTGATCAACACCAGCCGGGGCCCGGTGGTGGACGAGGCCGCGCTGGTCGCGGCGCTCGGGTCCGGGCACCTGGGCGGCGCCGCGCTCGACGTCTTCGAGGTCGAGCCGCTGGCCGCCGACTCGCCGCTGCGCACGATGGAGAACGTCTTCATCACCCCGCACATCGGGGGCGCCACGGAGGAGGCCAAGGCCCGCGCCATGAACACCGTGGAGATCAACATCCGCCGGGTGATCGACGGGAAGCCGCCGTTCAACGTCGTCAACTTCACCACGTACCGCGGCTGAACCGGGGAGGACATACGAATGCCGACACTGCGTCCACAAACACTGCGTCCACAAACACTGCGCGAGGTACTGACCAGCGGCAAGCCCACCGTCGGGGGCTGGTGCGCGATTCCGAGCGGCTTCTCCGCCGAGCTGATGGGCCGCAGCGGCCTCGACTGGGTGTGCGTGGACACCCAGCACGGGCTGATCGGGTACGACGCCATGGTGCCGATGCTGCAGGCCCTGGCCATCACCGGTACGCCGGCCATCGTGCGGGTGCCGTGGAACCAGCCGGACCACATCATGAAGGCACTCGACGCCGGTGCCCAGGGCGTCGTCGTGCCGATGATCAACAACGCGGACGACGCCAGGCGCGCGGTCGCGGCCACCCGTTACCCGCCGGACGGAACCCGCAGCTGGGGGCCGATCCGTGCCGCTCTGGACGACCCCGGGTACTCCCCGGAACCGGTCAACCGGCGTATCGTGCTGGCGGCCATGATCGAAACGTCCGAGGGGGTGCGGAACATGGATGAGATCCTGTCCGTTCCCGGGGTCGACGCCTGTTACATCGGGCCGTCCGACCTCGCCCTCGGGCACGGTATGACCCCCACCCTCGCGGTCGCCGACCCCGAACACGAGAAGCTCGTCCTCGACGTGCTCGCCGCCTGCAAACGGCATGGCGTCATCCCCGGCATCCACTGCGACGGGGTGACCAACGTGCGGCGCTGGCACAAGGCCGGCTTCACCATGACCACGCTGGGCTCCGACGCGGCGCTGCTGCGGCAGGCCATCGGCGCCGCCCGGCGGGAGATCTTCGGAGACACCGAGTCGGGAAGTGAGGTGGCACCCCAAGGCACCGCCGGCAACTACGCCTGACGCCCGGGAGCGCGGAACTCGCGGAGGGCCGACGCCCGGGTCGTTTCTCGATCGATCTGCACTGTGAGGCTGCATTGAGCATTCTTGGCACGCGGGTCGTGCGCAGCGAGGATCCGAAGCTGCTCACGGCCGGAGGCACGTACGCCGACGACCTCCGCGAGCCCGCGCTCAACGGGGCGCTGTACGCGACCTACGTCCGATCGCCGATGGCGCACGCGCGCATCACCGGCATCGACGTCTCGGCCGCCCTGGAGAGCCCGGGTGTCGTGGCCGTCTACACCGGCGCCGACTGCGACCTGGATCCGGCGCCGCCCGCGCCGGAGGGCGCGCTCGGCGGTAAGCCGCACCCGTCCATGGCCCGGCCCTTCCTGGCCAAGGACGTGGTGAGGTTCGTCGGTGAGCCGGTCGCGCTCGTCCTCACTGAGAAGCGGGCCCAGGGCGAGGACGCCATCGAGCTCGTCGCCGTCGACTACGACCCGCTGCCCGCGGTGATCGACCTCGACGACGCGCTGTCCGGGACGAACCTCGTGTTCCCCGAGGCCGGCAGCAACGTGGTCGGCGTGGGCGGCGCGGACGCCGCCGACGCCCAGTTCGCCGACTGCGAGGCCGTGGTCACCGCGACGCTGGAGAACCAGCGGGTGGCGGCGGCGCCGCTGGAGGTGCGCAGCGCGGCCGCGGCCTGGGGCGACGACGGCCGGGTCACGGTCTGGCTGTCCACCCAGAACGCACAGGGTGCGCGCGACGCGCTGCAGGGCGCCCTCGGGCTTGACGAGGGCAAGGTACGGATCATCACCCCCGACGTGGGCGGCGGGTTCGGCGCCAAGATCGGCATCGACCCCGAGGGGACCGCCCTCGCCTGGGCCAGCAAGCGCGTCGGGCGGCCGCTGCGCTGGACCGAGTCCCGTACCGAGAACATGCTGGCGATGACGCACGGACGGGCGCAGCGCCACAAGATCACAATCGGCGGGGACCGGGACGGCCGGGTCAAGGCGTACCGGATCGAGGTCGTCCAGGACCTGGGTGCGTACCCGGGCGTGGCGAGCTTCCTGCCGGCGCTCACCATGCTGATGGCCTCGGGCGTGTACGACATCGCGAGCGTGACCAGCCAGGCCACGATCGTCGTGACGAACAAGATGGTCGTCGCCGCGTACCGGGGCGCCGGCCGGCCGGAGGCCACCGCGGCCATCGAGCGGGCCATGGACCTGTTCGCCGCGGAGGTCGGCATGGACCCGGCGGACGTGCGGCGGAAGAACTTCATCAAGCCGGACGCGTTCCCGTACACCACGCCCGGCGGCGCCATGTACGACACCGGCGAGTACGAAAAGGCGCTCGACGCGGTGCTCGAGTCGGCCGGCTACGCCCAGCTCCGCGAGGAGCAGGCGCGCCGCCGCGCGGCCGGCGAGACGCTGCAGCTGGGCCTGGGGCTCTCCACGTACGTGGAGATCACCGCCCCGGACTTCAGCGTCGGCGAGGACGCCAAGGTGGAGGTGCACGACGACGGCACCGCCACGATCTACACCGGCAGCTCGCCGCACGGCCAGGGCCACCTGACCGCGTTCGGCATGCTCGTCCAGGACAAGCTGGGCATCCCACTGGAGAAGATCAAGCTGGTGCACGGCGACACCGACCAGGTGCCGAAGGGCGGCGGCACGATGGGCTCGCGGTCCCTGCAGCTCGGTGGCTCCGCGGTGTACCGCGCCGCGGAGGACGTGCTGGAGAAGGGTCGCAAGCTCGCCGCCGAGCTGATCGAGATCGACGAGGGCGACCTCGTGCTCGACAAGGAGGCCGGGCGATTCCATGTGGCCGGCCAGACCGGGACCGGCGTGAGCTGGGGCGAGCTCGCCGCGGCCGCCCGTGAGCAGGGCGGGCTGGCGGCGGACTGCCACTTCGCCGAGGACCTGCCCACCTTCCCGTTCGGCACGCACCTCGCGGTCGCCGAGGTGGATGTGGAGACCGGGCAGTCGCGGCTGCTGCGGCACATCACCGTGGACGACGCGGGCACCATCCTCAACCCGGTGCTCACCGAGGGCCAGCGGCACGGCGGCATCGCCCAGGGCGCGGCACAGGCCCTGTTCGAGGTCATGTACTACGACCCGGACGGCAACCCGCAGACCGCCAACTTCGCGGACTACGCCATCCCTGCGGCCTCGGAGCTGCCCAGCTTCGAGCTGCTCTCCCAGGAGACGCCCACGACGCTGAACCCGCTCGGGGCCAAGGGCATCGGGGAGGCGGGCACGATCGGCTCCACGCCCGCCGTACAGAACGCGGTGGTCGACGCCGTCGCGCATCTCGGGGTCCGTCACATCGACATGCCGACCACGCCGCAGCGGGTGTGGCAGGCCATCAACGAGGGTTAGGGGGCGTACGTTGCGCATCACGGTCACGGTGAACGGCGACGAGACCACCCATGAGGTCGAGGACCGTACGCTCCTCGTCCACTACCTGCGGGACGTGCTCGGGCTGACCGGCACGAACGTGGGCTGCGACACGACGTCCTGCGGCGCCTGCACGGTGCTGCTGGACGGCGAGTCGATCAAGTCCTGCACGGTGCTGGCCGCCCAGGCGGACGGCCGCTCGGTCACCACCATCGAGGGCCTCGGCAGCGCCGAGGAGATGCACCCCATGCAGAAGGCGTTCCAGCAGCACCACGGGCTGCAGTGCGGCTTCTGCACGCCCGGCATGGTGATGGCCTCGGTCTCGCTGCTGCGGGAGAACCCCAAGCCCAGCGAGGAGGACGTGCGGGCCGGCCTCGAGGGCAACATCTGCCGGTGCACCGGCTACCACAACATCGTCAAGGCCGTGCTGGCCGCGGCGGAGGACGGGGGTGCCAAGTGATCCCGTCCGCCTTCGCGTACAAGCGTGCCGGCTCGTCCGCCCAGGCGCTGGAGCTGCTCGCCGAGCACGGTGAGGACGCCAAGCTGCTGGCCGGCGGGCACTCGCTGCTGCCGCTGATGAAGATGCGGCTGGCGGTGCCCGAGGTGCTGATCGACGTGTCCGGCGTCGCCGACCTGTCCTACGTACGGGACGAGGGCGACGCCATCGCGGTGGGCGCGCTCACCCGGCACCACGACGTCAACACCGACGGGCTGCTCGGCGCGGAGGTGCCGCTGCTCGCGCACGCGGCCGGCCACGTCGGCGACCCGCAGGTACGGCACCGCGGCACGATCGGCGGGTCGCTGGTGCACGGCGACCCGGCCTCGGACCTGCCGGCCGTGGTGCTGGCGCTGAACGCGAGCCTGGTGATCCAGGGCGCGAGCGGCACCCGGGAGGTCCCGGCCTCGGAGTTCTTCACGGACTTCTTCGAGACCGCGGTCGAGCCGGACGAGTTGCTCACCGAGATCCGCATCCCCAAGCCGGTGGCGCGCGGGTGGGACTTCCAGAAGTTCACCCGCCGGGCCATCGACTGGGCGGTCGTCGGCGTCGCCGTCTGCGGCGGCAACGTCGCGCTGATCAACATGGGCGCCACCCCGATGCGGGCGACCGCGACGGAGCAGGCGCTGGCCGGCGGCGCCTCCGCGGCGGATGCCGCGGAGAAGGCGGCGGACGGCACCAGCCCGCCCGACGAGTCGGTGGCCGGCGCCCCGTACCGGCAGCACCTCGCGCGGGTGCTGACCCGGCGGGCGCTGGAGAACGCCGCCGCCCGCGCCTAAG
>WHSL01000242.1 GCA_009380095.1 Streptosporangiales bacterium
CCAAGGAGTCCGCCGCCAAGGAGTGAGCGGAACGGGCATGGCGACGCCCCCGGCCCCAGTCGGGCCGGGGGCGTCGCCCTTCCAGGCCGCCGGCCCGCCGGCCCGCCGACACGCGGGCGCCTCGGTGTGACCGGAGACCCCGGGGGTATCCGGTTCCAGAGAGACCCGAGGTGGGGGCGGGGCGACCGGCGGACGGACCGGCACAACGCCGAAAGCGAACAGGGGCCGTTCGCGTGCCAGAGTGGTCGCGGCCCGCGTTAGGGTCACAGACATCGAGCGATTCATGATTGTGGAAGCGACTCATGATCACTGAAGCGGTCGTGAGTACCGAAGCAACGTTGACCCCGGAGCAGGTGACGAGAGTGCCGTCCATGTTCGAACAGCTCGCGCAGGGCACGGCCGCCCAGGGCGCCCTCATCCAGGGCGAGGGGCAGGGCTCTGCCTACGACGTGCGTGTCCACGACGCGCGTGCCTACGACGTGCGCGCCTACGACGAGCGCACCGACGACGCGCGCGGGCGTTCGCCCGAGGCACCGAGCGTGCCGCTGGTCGATCCGCTGTCGCAGCGGCTGTTGCGCGAGCGCATCATCTTCCTCGGCCAGCAGGTCGATGACGACATCGCGAACCGCATCTGCGCGGAGCTGCTCCTGCTCTCGGCGGAGGACGGCCAGCGCGACATCACGCTGTACATCAACTCGCCCGGCGGCTCCGTCACGGCCGGCATGGCGATCTACGACATCATGCAGTACGTGCCGAACGACATCGTGACCGTCGGCATGGGCCTGGCCGCGTCGATGGGGCAGCTGCTGCTGTGCGCCGGCACGTCCAGTAAGCGCTACGCGCTGCCGCACACTCGAATCATGATGCACCAGCCGTCCGGCGGCATCGGTGGCACCGCCTCCGACATCAGGATCCTCGCGGACCAGTTGCTGTACGTGAAGCGGATGTTCCTCGGCCGGGTCGCCCTGCACACCGGGCAGGACGAGGCCCAGGTCGAGAAGGACGCCGACCGCGACCGCTGGTTCACGGCCGAGGAGGCGAAGGACTACGGGTTCATCGACCACGTGGTCCGGAGCGCCACCCAGGTGCCGACGGCCGGCACGGTCTCCTGACGAAGCGACGAGTAGCGGAAGGCACGCACGTGAGCGAGCACATGGGGACGGATCCCCGGATTCAGCCGATCGAGGGCCGTTACATCATCCCGTCCTTCGTCGAGCGCACGACGTACGGGGTCAAGGAGATGAACCCGTACAACAAGCTCTTCGAGGAGCGGATCATCTTCCTCGGGGTGCAGATCGACGACGCCTCGGCCAACGACGTGATGGCGCAGCTCCTGACGCTCGAGGCGCAGGACCCGGACCGGGACATCACGATCTACATCAACTCGCCGGGCGGGTCGTTCACGGCCCTGATGGCGATCTACGACACCATGCAGTACGTGAAGCCCGAGGTCCAGACGGTCGTCCTCGGCCAGGCGGCCTCGGCCGCCGCGGTGCTGCTGGCCGCGGGCACGCCCGGCAAGCGCATGGCGCTGCCGAACTCCCGCATCCTGATCCACCAGCCGGCCACCGAGGGCGCGTACGGCCAGGCCAGCGACATCGAGATCCAGGCGAACGAGATCATGCGGATCCGTGAGCAGCTGGAGAGGATCCTGGCCCAGCACTCGGGTAAGGACGTGGAAGAGGTCCGCCGCGACATCGAGCGCGACAAGATTCTCACCGCTGAGCAGGCCAAGGTATACGGCATCGTTGACGAAGTCCTTGCCTATCGGAAGAAGGGTGTCGAGGTACTGTCGTCTTAGTCGCGGGTTAGGGCAGCGATCGCCGCGCCGCATATGTCCGATGGGCTTACGCGGTCCCAAGAAGGCGGTACGGTCGAAGCGCTGCGGATGTCCATCCGCCTCGCTCTGATCGGCGACGGGGTGGCCCCACGAAAAGGAGTAGCTGGGTGGCACGCATCGGCGATGGTGGAGACCTGCTCAAGTGCTCGTTCTGCGGAAAGAGCCAGAAGCAGGTCAAGAAGCTCATTGCCGGCCCGGGCGTGTACATCTGCGATGAGTGCATCGATCTCTGCAACGAGATCATCGAGGAGGAGCTCTCCGAGTCCTCCGAGCTCAAGTGGGACAACCTCCCCAAGCCCCGCGAGATCTACGAGTTCCTCGACTCCTACGTGATCGGGCAGGACACGGCCAAGAAGGCGCTGTCGGTCGCCGTCTACAACCACTACAAGCGGGTGCAGTCGGGCGGCGACCGGCGCGACGACGCGGTCGAGCTGGCCAAGTCCAACATCCTGCTGCTCGGCCCGACCGGGTCGGGCAAGACGCTGCTGGCGCAGACCCTGGCCAAGATGCTCAACGTGCCGTTCGCGATCGCGGACGCCACGGCGCTCACCGAGGCCGGCTACGTCGGCGAGGACGTCGAGAACATCCTGCTCAAGCTCATCCAGGCGGCCGACTACGACGTCAAGAAGGCCGAGACCGGCATCATCTACATCGATGAGGTCGACAAGATAGCGCGCAAGAGCGAGAACCCCTCGATCACCCGTGACGTCTCGGGCGAGGGCGTTCAGCAGGCGCTGCTGAAGATCCTCGAGGGCACCACCGCGAGCGTGCCCCCGCAGGGCGGGCGGAAGCACCCGCACCAGGAGTTCATCCAGATCGACACGACCAACGTGCTGTTCATCTGCGGTGGCGCGTTCGCCGGTCTGGAGAAGATCATCGAGTCGCGGGCGGGGAAGCAGGGCATCGGCTTCAACGCGATCCTCCGCTCCAAGGCGGAGTCCGACACGGTCGACGTGTTCGCCGAGGTCATGCCGGAGGACCTGCTCAAGTTCGGCATGATCCCGGAGTTCGTGGGCCGCCTCCCGGTCATCACCAGCGTGCACAACCTCGACCGTGAGGCGCTCATCCGCATCCTCACCGAACCGCGCAACGCCCTGGTCAAGCAGTACCGCCGGCTCTTCGAGCTCGACTCGGTGGACCTCGAGTTCACCGACGACGCCCTCGAGGCCGTCGCCGACCAGGCCATCATGCGCGGCACCGGAGCACGCGGCCTCCGCGCCATCCTCGAAGAGGTCCTCCTCTCCGTCATGTACGAGGTCCCCAGCCGCGAGGACGTGGCCCGCGTCGTCATAACAGCCGAGTCCGTCCTCGAACACGTGAACCCGACCCTCGTCCCACGCGAGATCCCCAAACGCGAACGCCGAGAGAAGAGCGCCTAACCCGAACAACCGGGGATCAACGCGCAGGCTGCTCCATGTCAGAACGCATGGCGAGCAACATCGCCGCAGTAGCCTCAGGACTACGGTCAAAGGCCACGATCACACCGAGCGTGGTCGCGTCGGCCCACCCGCAAACCCCGATGTCCGCATCCCCATAGTTCAACGGCTGCAGACACATCAGCTCACCCTCGAGCGGCCCCGCCGGATACCGCTCCAACCGAGCCGCACCGGCGAACGGCGTACTGGCCCCACGGAGCGCAGCCGTCAACGCCCGCTCCGGATCCGGTATCTCACCGGACCCACCGGTGAACGTGACCGGCCCACCGGTGAGCGGGTCCCGATAGAACGCGGTCACCGGGTTCGGCACACCATCCCGGCGCAACCGCTCACGCTCGTTCTCGCCGTACATCTGCAGGAACGGGTCGGTGTCCCGATGCAGCCCTCCAGCCGTGGCCGGCGTGGTCAGCGTGTACGACGGCATCAGCAGGATGCCGAGCAGCACGGTCACGATGCCCGACATCAGCAGGAAGCCGGCCACCCCGGTGGAGAGCGCGCCCGCCCACAGACCGGAGGCCACGCGCGGCGGGGTGAGCGTCACGGGGGTACCGGGCGCAGGCGGAGCGGGCGGACCAGGGAACCCCTCCTCGGCCAGCCGCGTCCGCCGTACGGCCGCAACCGCGAACCCCACGGCGGCCGCGAGCAGCGCTCCGGCGAGGATCAGCCCAGAGGCGGCCCACAGTTCCATGGAAGGATCACCGCTCCCGTCCCGGCCGGACACGGGTGAGAACCACGCCCGAGTCAGCCCTTCTTGGGGCGATTGTTCCCGGATGGGGAGAGGTGAAAAGCGCGGCCGAGTCCGGCGGACACGAAACGGCCCCGGGTCCACGAGGAACCCGAGGCCGTACGCGGTCCGCCCTGGCTCCGCGGGTCGGGCGGCGGAGCGGTCAGGGAAGGGTCAGGCCTTTTCCTTCTGCAGGTCCGGGCGCATCTTCCGCATCAGGTCGCCGACCTGGTCCATGCTCATGGACTGCGGAGTGCTGCCCAGGCCGCCCATCTTGGGCATCGGCATGATCATCCCGAAGGTCGACCCGTCCGCCCAGGCGCAGAAGGAGATCTTGACGGTCGCGTTGCCCTGCTGGGTGCAGACGGCCTTGCCGCCCAGCGTCCCCGGGTCGGTCTCCTTGATCGGCCCGCCGTTCTTCTGCGCGGACTCGGTGAAGCCCTTGACGAACCCGTCCGCGTCCACGTCACCGGTGCCGCCGATGAAGAAGACGCTGGCGCCGTCGCTGTTCTTGTACGAGGCGCTGACCACCGACTCCAGCTCCGCCCCGGCCTGCTGGCGGAGCTCCTGCTTGGTGCCCTCCAGCTTGGCGAGGTCGGCGTTGCCCTCCTCCTTCTGGAGGCCGCCGGCGCTGGCCGGCGTGGCGATCTCGTAGTCGGTGCCGCCGCCGTTGACCGCCACCGCGATCACGATGAGCAGGATGATCGCCGCCGCGCCGCCGCCGAGCCCGATGAGCAGGCCCTTCTTGGACTTCTTGGGCGTGTCGCCGTACGGGTCGCCGCCCTGCGGGTAGCCGGGCTGGCCGTACGCGCCGGGCTGTCCGTAGCCCCCCGGCTGCTGGCCGAAACCGCCGGGCTGCTGCCCGTACCCGCCCGGCTGCTGACCGTACGGCTGCGTCCCGTACTGGCCCGGCTGGCCAGGCTGGCCCGGCTGGCCGTAGCCGGGCTGCTGGCCGTAGGGGTCCTGGCCCTGCTGTCCGTACCCGGGCTGCTGACCGTACGGGTCCTGCCCCTGCTGTCCGTAACCCGGCTGCTGTCCGTACCCGGGCTGCTGCCCATACGGGTCCTGGCCCTGCTGGCCGTAGCCGCCCTGCTGCGGGCCGCTCGGCTGGCCGTACGCCGGCTGCGGGCCGCTCGGCTGCCCGTAGCCCCCCTGGCCGGGCTGGCCAGGCTGCGCGTAGCCCCCCTGCTGGGCCCACGGGTTCTGGCCGCCCTGACCGCCCGGCTGGGGCTGTTGCCCCTCCGGGTCCTGCGGCGGCTGCGGAGTCCACCCGCTCATGTTGTTCAACCCCTTGTTGCTCTTACGCGCTCGCACCTGCGCGCGCGACCGTGACGTGTCGCCAGTCCGGACAACATCCGGTGCGGCGCCGTTTCTTGGATGCGCGGAGGGCCCCCCAGGATCCCTGCCGGGGTCAAACCCTTCCATACGGGACGGACATTCGAAGGGAGACCTTTGCACATCATGCCGGTACCTGCCACCTGAACCGGCCGGAGGGGCCCGGGGAACGCGCGCGAATCACTAGAATCCTCGGTGTGACCAGCCCATCGCGAATCGATCTCCCCGCCCAGTACAGCCCGTCCGACGTCGAGGACCGGCTGTATCAGCGCTGGGTGGACGCCGGATACTTCTCCCCGGACATGAAGGAGGAGCGTCCGGCCTTCTCCATCGTGCTGCCGCCGCCCAACGTGACAGGCTCCCTGCATATCGGTCACGCGCTCGACCACACCATCCAGGACGTACTGGTACGTCGCCGTCGCATGCAGGGCTACGCCACGCTCTGGCAGCCCGGCATGGACCACGCCGGCATCGCCACCCAGAACGTCGTGGAGCGGGAGCTCGCCAAGGAGGGGCTGTCCCGCCACGACCTGGGGCGCGAGGCGTTCGTCGACCGCGTGTGGCAGTGGAAGGAGGAGTCCGGCGGCAAGATCCTCGGTCAGATGCGCCGGCTCGGGGAGAGCGTCGACTGGGACCGGGTCCGGTTCACCATGGACGACGGCCTCTCCCAGGCCGTCCTCACGATCTTCAAGCGGCTGTACGACGACGGCCTCATCTACCGGGCCGAGCGCATCATCAACTGGTGCCCGCGCTGCCACACCGCGCTCTCCGACATCGAGGTGGAGCACACCGACGACGAGGGCGAGCTCGTCTCCATCCGGTACGGCGAGGGCGACGATGCGATCGTCGTCGCGACCACTCGGGCCGAGACGATGCTCGGCGACACCGCGGTGGCCGTGCACCCCGACGACGACCGCTACCGCCACCTCATCGGCCGCGAGCTCGAGCTGCCGCTGACCGGGCGGCGCATCCCGGTCGTCGCCGACGAGCACGTCGACCCCGAGTTCGGCAGCGGTGCGGTGAAGGTCACGCCGGCGCACGACCCGAACGACTTCGAGATCGGCCGCCGCCACGACCTGCCCAACCTGATCGTCATGGACGAGCAGGGCGTGATCACCGCGTCCGGCCCGTTCGAGGGGCTGGACCGGTTCGAGGCGCGCCCCGCCGTGGTGGCCGCGCTCCGCGAGCAGGGCCGGATCGTCAAGGAGGTGCGGCCGTACACGCACGCCGTGGGGCACTGCTCGCGCTGCGGCACCACGGTCGAGCCGCGGCTGTCACTGCAGTGGTTCGTGCGGACCGGGCCGCTGGCCAAGGCGGCCGGTGACGCGGTGCGCGACGGCCGGACGCGGATCCACCCGCCGGACCTGGCCGGGCGCTACTTCGCCTGGGTCGACGACATGCACGACTGGTGCATCAGCCGTCAGCTCTGGTGGGGACATCGCATCCCGGTCTGGTACGGCCCGTCCGGCGAGGTCGTCTGCGTCGGCCCGGACGAGGAGCCGCCGTCCGGCGAGGGCTGGCGGCAGGACTCCGACGTGCTGGACACGTGGTTCTCCAGCGCCCTGTGGCCGTTCTCGACGCTCGGCTGGCCCGACGACACCGAGCACCTGCGCCGCTTCTATCCGACCAGCGTGCTCGTCACCGGCTACGACATCCTGTTCTTCTGGGTCGCCCGGATGATGATGTTCGGCCTGTACGCGATGGACGGCCGGCAGCCGTTCGACGTGGTGGCGCTGCACGGCATGGTGCGCGACCAGTTCGGCAAGAAGATGTCGAAGTCGTTCGGCAACGTGGTCGACCCGCTCGACTGGATCGACCGTTTCGGCGCCGACGCCACCCGCTTCACCCTGCTCCGCGGCGCCAACCCCGGCTCGGACGTGCCGGTCAGCGAGGAGTGGGTGCAGGGCAGCCGCAACTTCTGTAACAAGATCTGGAACGCGACGCGGTTCGCGCTGATGAACGGCGCGACCGTGGCGGCCGACCTGCCCGCGCCGGAGCGGCTCTCCGCCACGGACCGGTGGATCCTGTCCCGGCTCAACCGCGTCATCGGCGAGGCCGACGAGCTGTACGAGCAATTCGAGTTCGCCAAGGCCGCCGACCTGCTGTTCCACTTCGCCTGGGACGAGGTCTGCGACTGGTACGTGGAGCTCGCCAAGACCCCGCTGGCCGCGGGCGGGGACGCCGCCGACGCCACTCGCGCGGTGCTCGGCCACGTACTCGACCGGCTGCTGCGGCTACTGCACCCGATCGCGCCGTTCGTCACCGAGGAGCTCTGGCTGTCGCTGACCGGCGGCGAGTCCCTGGTGGTGGCCGAGTGGCCGTCGCCGGACGCTTCACGGCTCGACCCCGCCGCCGAGGCGGAGATCGCCACCGTGCAGCGACTCGTCACCGAGGTCCGCCGATTCCGCTCCGACCAGGGCCTGAAGCCCGGCCAGCGCGTCGCCGCCCGCCTCGCCGGCATCGAGTCCTCCCCGGTGGCACCGCACGAGCAGGCCGTCCGCCTGCTCCTCCGCCTCGAGCCACCCGGCGACGCCTTCTCACCGACCGCGTCGCTGCCGGTCGAGGGCCTACGGGTGGAGATCGACACGGTGGGCACCATCGACGTCGCGGCCGAACGCCGCCGCCTGGAGAAGGACCTGGCCGCGGCCAAGAAGGAGATCGAGCAGACGAGCCGCAAGCTCGGCAACGCCGACTTCGTCGCCAAGGCCCCCGACGCGGTGGTCACCAAAACCCGCGACCGCCTCGCCCAAGCCGAAGCCGACGCCACCCGAATCGAAGGCCAACTAGCCACCCTCGGCTGACGC
>WHSL01000104.1 GCA_009380095.1 Streptosporangiales bacterium
CTCATCTCCTGCTCGGTCGTTGGGAGACGGCCGCGGAACTGCTCGCTGACGGACTCGGCGCCGTCGACGGCGAGATCCGCCGGTCCGAGTGGCTGACGTGGTACGCCGCTGACCTTGCCGAGGCGCTGGCCCAGCTTGGCGAGGACGACGCCGCGCGAGGTTTGCTCGACGAGGTGGAGGAGATCGCGGCGGCGACTGGTGGAGAGCGTCTGGCATCCCGGGCCGCGGACGTGGCCGACGGGCTACGCTGAAGGCCACGTGCACCAACGCGTAGACGCCCCGGCCAGAGGCCGGGGCGTCGTTCTGTGTGCGGGCGGGGCTTCACACCTGCCCTTCGACTACGCGCAGCAGTGACCACACGAGCGGCCACGGCAATACACTGCCCTTGCGCGTGTTGCACGCCTCGCAGGCGAGCACGAGATTCGCGGGCTCCCAGCCGGGCCACAGGGCGTACGGGATGTAGTGATCGAAGGTCTTGCGCCGGTTCCGCCGCGGCTTGAAGTTCCGGCCGCAGTAGAAGCACCGCTTCCCGTGCCGTGCGGTCAAGAGCCGGCGCAGCGCGCCGCGCTCCGTCTCGCCCGGGCTCGCGGGCCGGGCGCTCACGGCTAGATAGGGTCGCTCATGGGTCGGATTTCCGTTGTCCGATCAAGGCCCCGGCCAGCGCGGCAATCGCTGCGTCCGGGGCCGCCCCGTCTCGGCGCGGCTGCTGCTCACGCCCGATTAATGCCATTGCAGAATATATCTGCCGGACGCACGTCGTCAACGTCAAAGACGCAGGCGGCGCTAGGCTTCTGCCATGGCAGAAAAGAAGCGCGGCCGACCGGCGACCGGCAAGACTCCCAACCGCACCGTCCGCGTGCCCGACGAGGTGTGGCGCGAGGCACAGGAGAAGGCCGAGCGTGAAGGCAAGGACGTGTCCGAGGTCGTACGGGACTGCCTGCGCCGCTACATCGCACGAAAGAAGTAGCCGGACGCCAGGCCCGTCCCTGTTCCGTCGGCCCCTCAGCGACGCGATCGCCACGCTCGTCGTCCCCGAGACCCGGCGTCAGTACGTCGCTCGCGAACGAGCGGAAGAGTGCAGGCGTGACCCCCGAGGAGCGGAGCCTCCGCGCCCGCATCGCCGTACACGAGTCGTGGGCACGCACCCCGGACCGCGCCGCACGGACCAAGCCCGCCACCCGTAACGGTCCGGCCGCCCCCGCCGACTCGCCGTACTGGCAGGAGCGGGTCGACCCGGAGCGGCGCATGTCGGAGGCGGACCGGCTGAAGGCGGCCGAGAACGCCCGCAAGGCGTACTTCCTACGCTTCGCCCGCGCCGGCGCCGCGGCCCGGAAGAGGAAGGGGGCGGCATGACCGAGGTCTGATCGATGAGGCCGGTTCAGCGCCCGGGCGCCAGCCGACGCCGGGCGGAACTGGAACGGAACTGGGGCTCACCGCGGCTCGCGGGAAGTGGCCTTTCTGTCGCTCCTAGGGTGACCCACTTCGGCGACGAAGAGCCAGGTCAGACCCTCTACTTGAGGAGCTGGCGGGCCATGACCATGCGCTGGATCTGGTTGGTGCCCTCGTAGATCTGGGTGATCTTGGCGTCGCGCATCATGCGTTCGACGGGGTAGTCGCGGGTGTAGCCGTAGCCGCCGAGGAGCTGGACCGCGTCGGTGGTGATCTCCATGGCCGCGTCGGAGGCGAAGCACTTGGCGGCGGAGGAGAAGAACGTGAGGTCGGCGTCGCCGCGCTCGGACTTGGCGGCGGCCGCGTACGTGAGCTGCCGCGCGGCCTCGATCTTCATCCCCATGTCGGCGATCATGAACTGCAGGCCCTGGAACTCGGCGATGGGTCTGCCGAACTGCTTGCGTTCCCGCACATAACCCTTGGCGTAGTCGAGCGCGCCCTGCGCGATGCCGAGCGCCTGCGCGGCGATCGTCACCCGGGTGTGGTCCAGCGTGGCGAGCGCGGTCTTGAAGCCGGTGCCCTCGGCCCCGATCATCCGGTCGGCCGGGATCCGTACGTCGTCGAAGTACAGCTCGCGCGTGGGCGACCCCTTGATCCCGAGCTTCTTCTCCGGCGCCCCCGTCGAGAACCCCTCGTCGGAGGACTCGACGACGAACGCGGAGATCCCCCGCGCCCCGGCGGACGGGTCGGTGACCGCCATCACCGTGTAAAACCTCGACACGCCGGCGTTGGTGATCCACCGCTTCACGCCGTTCAGCACATAGTGGTCGCCGTCCCGTACGGCCCGGGTCCGCATGGCCGCCGCGTCACTCCCGGCCTCCGGCTCCGACAAGGCATAGGAGAACATGCCCTGCCCCTCGGCCACCGGCCGCAGGTACCGTTGCTTCAGGTCCTCCGACGCGCTCAACAGGATCGGTACGGTGCCGAGCTTGTTGACCGCGGGGATCAGCGACGACGCGGCGCAGGCCCGCGCCACCTCCTCGATCACGATGACGGTGGCGAGCGCGTCGGCGCCGCCGCCGCCGTACTCCTCTGGGATGTGCACGGCGTGCAGATCCGCCTGGACCAGTGCGTCGTGGACGTCCCAGGGGAACTCCCCGGACTCGTCGATCTCCGCCGCACGTGGTGCGATCTTGTTCTCGGCAAGTGCTCGCACCGTCTCGCGCAGAAGTGTGTGCTCCTCGGGAATGGAGTACACGGGGAAGTCGATGCCCATGCGTCGATAGTAGGACTTCCTATAAGGGAATCATCCGCGGGGCAGCCGGTAGAGTTCCGGGCGGCGCGCCAGAAGGGAGACTCATTGGCTCACCGTCTCACGGTGATCGGCACCGGATACCTGGGTGCGACGCATGCCGCGTGCATGGCCGAGCTCGGGTTCGAGGTGCTGGGCATCGACGTCGATCACGAGAAGGTGGCGCGGCTGTCCGCCGGCGACCTTCCCGTCTACGAGCCCGGCCTGGAAGAGATCCTGCGCCGGAACCTGGACGCCGGGCGCCTCGCGTTCACGACGTCGTTCGAGGAGATCGCCGAGTTCGGCGACGTCCACTTCCTCTGTGTGGGCACGCCCCAGCTGGCCGACTCCAACGCCGCCGACCTGAGCCAGGTGGACGGCGCCATCGACGCGCTCATCCCGCACCTGCGGCGCGAGTGCCTGATCGTCGGCAAGTCGACCGTACCGGTCGGCACCGCGGCGGGCCTGGCCGCGCGGATCACGGCGGGCGCCCCCATCGGGGACGGCGCCGAGCTGGCCTGGAACCCGGAGTTCCTGCGCGAGGGCTACGCGGTGGAGGACACGCTCCGCCCGGACCGCATCGTCATCGGCACCACCTCGGAGAGAGCCGAGAAGGTGCTCCGCGAGGTGTACGCGAAGCTCCTCGCCGAGGGCATCCCGCTGGTGATCACCGACTTCCAGACCTCGGAGCTGGTGAAGGTGTCGGCGAACGCGTTCCTGGCCACGAAGATCTCGTTCATCAACGCGATGGCCGAGGTCTGTGAGGCGTCGCACGCGGACGTCACCAAGCTGTCCGAGGCGCTGTCGTACGACGACCGCATCGGCAACAAGTTCCTGAACCCGGGGCTCGGCTTCGGCGGCGGCTGTCTCCCCAAGGACATCCGCGCGTTCATGGCCCGCGCCGGGGAGTTGGGGGTCGACCAGGCGCTGTCCTTCCTGCGCGAGGTCGACGCGATCAACATGCGGCGCCGGGCCCGTACGGTCGACCTGGTGCGCGACCTGCTCGGTGGCTCGCTCGCCGGGAAGGTGATCGGCGTGCTCGGGGCGTCGTTCAAACCCGGCTCCGACGACATCAGGGACTCGCCGGCGCTGGACGTCGCCTCCACGATCCACCAGCAGGGCGGCACGGTCACCGTGTACGACCCCGCCGCGCTGGACAACGCGCGCCGGGCGTACCCGAACCTCGGCTACGCCGACTCCACGCTGGAGGCGGTGCGCGACGCGGACGCCGTCCTGCTGCTCACCGAGTGGCGGGAGTTCCGCGACATGGATCCGGAGGCGCTCGGCGAGGTGGTGCGGTTCCGCAACATCGTCGACGGGCGCAACACCCTGGACGCGGAACGCTGGCGCGAAGCCGGCTGGACGTACCGGGCGCTGGGCCGCCCGTAACGGCGCGACGGCCGCGCCGTAGGGTCGATCACGTGGACGACGTGATCGAACGCATCCTGCGGCAGACCCACACGTGGGCCGTGGTCGGGCTGGGCGACTCGCCCGGCCGGCCCGCGTACGGGGTCGCCAGGTTCCTGCAGAGCATCGGCAAGCGGATCGTGCCCGTGCACCCGGCGGCGGCGCCCGTGCACGGCGAGCAGGGCTACGCCTCGCTGGCCGACATCCCGTTCCCGGTGGACGTGGTCGACGTCTTCCGCCGCTCCGCGGCGGCGGGCGGGGTCGCCGACGAGGCGATCGCGATCGGCGCCGAGGCCGTGTGGTTCCAGCTCGGGGTCATCGACGAGGCGGCCGCGGATCGCGTACGGGCGGCCGGCCTGGACATGGTCATGGACCACTGCCCGGCCATCGAGCACCCCCGGATGCGCGCGCTCGGGCGGATCTAGGCTCTGGGCTCTAGGCCTCGCGGGCGGCCCGCAGGCGGGCGCCCTTCGCCTCCGCCTGCGCCCGCAGGTTCTCCTGGAAGCCCTCCATCCGCTCGCGCAGCCCGGGGTCGGCGGTGGCGAGGATGCGTACGGCGAGCAGCCCGGCGTTGCGGGCGTTGCCGATCGCCACCGTGGCAACCGGGACGCCGGCCGGCATCTGCGCGATGGACAGCAGCGAGTCCATCCCGTCGAGGTACTTCAGCGGCACCGGCACCCCGATCACCGGCAGCGGCGTCACGGCCGCGAGCATGCCCGGCAGGTGGGCGGCGCCGCCGGCGCCGGCGATGATCACGCGCCGCCCGCGACCGGCGGCCTCGGCGCCGTAGGCGATCATCTCGTGCGGCATCCGGTGCGCGGAGACCACGTCGGCCTCGTACGACACGCCGAACTCCTCCAGCGCCACGGCGGCGGCCTCCATCACCGGCCAGTCCGAGTCGCTGCCCATCACCACGCCGACCACGGCCGTCATCGCGCCGGTCCCTTCAGGTAGGCCGCGGCGTCCCTGGCCCGGCCGAGCACGTCGTCGAGGTCCTCGCCGAGCGCGGTCACGTGACCGATCTTGCGGCCCGGCCGCACCGACTTTCCGTACAGGTGCACCTTCACCGTGGGGTCCTTGGCCATCACGTGCACGTAGCGCCCGTACACGTCGGGGTCGGCGCCGCCGAGCAGGTTGGCCATCACCACGACCGGCGCGGTGACCTGCGGCGACCCCAGCGGGAGATCCAGTACGGCCCGCAGGTGCTGCTCGAACTGCGAGGTGTTGGCCCCCTCGATGGTCCAGTGCCCGGAGTTGTGCGGCCGCATCGCCAGCTCGTTGACCACCATGCCCTCGGCGGTCTCGAACAGCTCCACCGCGAGCAGCCCGACGACGCCGAGCTCGGCGGCGATGTCCAGGGCCAGCCGCTGGGCCTCGGCGGCACGGTCGAGGTCCAGCCCGGGCGCGGGGGCGATCACCTCGTGGCAGATGCCGTCCCGCTGCGCGGTCTCCACCAGCGGGTACGCGGCGCCCTGGCCGTGCGGGGAGCGTGCCACGAGCGCGGCGACCTCGCGGCGGAACTCCACCCGCTCCTCGGCGAGCAGCGGCACGTTCTCCGCCGCGGCGCGCTCGATCACCGCGCGCGCCTCCTCGGGCGTGCCGCACAGCCACACGCCCTTGCCGTCGTAGCCGCCGCGCGCGGCCTTGAGCACCACCGGCCAGCCGGTGCGCTCGGCGAGCGCGGAGACGTCGGCGAGGTCGGCGACCTTGCACCAGCGCGGGGATGGCGCGCCGATCTCGGTGAGCCGGGAGCGCATCGCGATCTTGTCCTGGGCGTGCCGGAGCGCCGCGGGGCCGGGCCGTACGGCCACGCCGGCCGCCTCCAGCGTGCGCAGATGCCGGTTCGGCACGTGCTCGTGGTCGAAGGTGAGCACGTCGATGCCGCGCGCGAAGACCTGCAGGTCGTCGAGGGAGCGATAGTCTCCGAGCCGGGCGTCGGCGCACACCAGGGCGGCGGAGTCGTCCGCCGCCGCCGCCATGACGCGCAGGCCCACCCCCAGGCCGATCGCGGCCTGATGGGTCATGCGCGCAAGCTGGCCACCGCCCACCATGCCGACCACGGGCATGCCCCGATTGCGCTCGCTCACGCGGGAAGCCTATCGGCGCCCGGGCGTTGCACCGGTCACGGGTGGCACGCGGGTAGCCTGGACTTTTCCGAACGGTCTCCGGGTAGACGACCTGGTGGGGGCGAGCGGTTCAGCGCCCGCGCGCAGTCGCGGGCGCGCACTTTGACCGCATACGCGTAACGCGAAGCCCGCGCGACTGGCAGACTCAGGCGGATCAGCGGTGCGTCGACGGGGAAGGGACGGTCACCAAACGTGAGGTTCTTCGGGGACCTGTACCGGCGGTTCGCAAGCCTGTTCCACGAGCTCGCGAAGTTCGGCACCATCGGGGCGCTGGCCGCCGTCGTGCACTTCGCCACCGGCAACATCCTGCTGATCGGCTTCGGCTGGGGCCCGCTGACCTCGCAGACCATCGCGGTCACGCTCGCGACCACGGTCGCGTTCCTGGGCAACCGGTTCTGGACCTTCCGGCACCGCAGCAGCAAGACCCTCGGCCGGGAGTACTTCCTGTTCTTCGTGATGAACGGCATCGCGCTGCTCATCCAGCTGCTGTGCATCGGCTTCACCGTCTACACGCTGAAGCTCACCGGCCCGCTCGCGTACAACATCTCCGGCAACATCATCGGCGTCGGCCTCGGCACGCTGTTCCGGTACTGGTCGTACAAGAAGTGGGTGTTCCTGCCGCCGGAGGCGGCGCAGGTCAACCCGAACACCGGGCTGCCGGACTGGACGGACGAGGCGGGCAACGACGGGGCGAGCGCCCCGGGGCCGCAGTCGGGGAAGGGCATCGACGTCCCCGTGGCGGACATGTCCAAGCCGCGGGTCAACGGCCAGGCCGTCCACCGCGACCGCACCTGACGCCGGCCGCGCCTGACGCCGGCCGCACCTAACGTCCGGCCCACCTCGCCGGCGTCCGGCCGCAGCTAACGCCCTGCCGCGCCGGCCTCAGGTTCCGGCTCGTCAGGTTCGTCCGGCTCGTCAGGTTCGTCCGGCTCCTCGGGCTCGTCCGGCTTCTCCGGTTCGTCCGGCTCTTCGGGCTCCTCGGGTTCGTCCGGGAGCAGGAACATGGCGAACGCGGGCGGGCGGTTGCGTACGAGCTCCAGCCGCCCGCCGTCGCCCTCGGCGAGGTCACGCGCGATCGCCAGCCCCACGCCGAGCCCCTCTCCGCCCCCGGAGACCCGCCGCTCGAAGATCCGCGGCGCGATCTTCTCCGGCACCCCCGCGCCCTCGTCGGCGACCTCCACCACGATCGACTTGCCGATCCGCTCGGCCTTCAGCGTGACCGTGCCCTTCCCGTGCACCAGCGCGTTCTCCACCAGCGTGGAGACCACCTGGGTCACCCCGCCGGGCGTGGCGCGCGCGACGAGCCCGTGCTGCCCGGTCACCACGATCTCCCGGTTCGCCCGGCGGAACGCCGGCGCCCACCCGTCCACCTGCTGCTCGAGGATGTCGTCCATCGCCACGGAGTACTGCCGCGACCGCGTACGTCGGGCGCGCGACAGCAGGTGCTCCACGACGTCGGCGAGCCGCTCGGTCTGGGCCAGCGCGGCGGTGCCCTCCTCGCGGACCACCGCGGGCTCGTCCGCCGAGGCGATGAGCTCCTCCAGCCGCATGGACATCGCGGTCAGCGGGGTGCGCAGCTGGTGCGAGGCCTCGGTGGCGAACTCGCGCTCGGAGCGCAGCAGATGGCCGACCTTGTTCGCCGAGTGGTCCAGCACCCTGGCGACCAGGTCCAGCTCCGGAACGCCGTACCGGTGTCCGCGCGGCCGGGTGCTGCCCGAGCCGAGCCGCTCGGCGGTGATGGCGAGGTCGATGAGCGGCAGCGTGAGCCGCCGCGCCTGCCACACGCCGAGCCCGGCGGCCACCCCGATCGCGAGCAGCGCGAGGCCGCCGATGGTGAGCCGGGTGCTGGCCACCGAACGGTCCACGGCCGTGCCGTCCATGCTCATCGTGACCTGGGCGGTGCTCTTCCCGCGCAGCGTGACGGCGATCGGCTCCAAAAGGTCGGACGGCCCGGCGGTGACGGTCCCGCGGTTGCCCGGCAGCACGACCACCACGTGCCGGGCGGGGTAGGCCTCGGAGATCTCGGCGGGCAGCAGGGCCTGGCCGTGCTCCAGGCGCTGGTCGACCTCGGCGGTCAGCGAGTTGGTCTCGCGGTAGAGCTGCTGCGTCGCCTCATCGTGGATGAGCTCGCCGACGACGACGATCAGGGGCAGGCCGAGGAGGATCACGGCGACGGTCACGACCGCCACCATGGAGAGCAGCAGCCTGCGCCGCATGCCAGGTCACACCCGCCTCATCCCGGAAGTCTAGTGCTCCGGATCGATCTCGAAACGGAATCCGACACCGCGCACCGTGGTGATGAAGCGCGGGTTCGTGGCCTCGTCGCCGAGCTTGCGGCGCAGCCAGGAGATGTGCATGTCGAGGGTCTTGGTGGAGCCCCACCAGTTGGTGTCCCAGACCTCGCGCATGATCTGCTCCCGGGTGACCACCTTGCCCGCGTCGCGGACGAGCACCCGGAGCAGGTCGAACTCCTTGGTGGTGAGCTGCATCTCGGTGTCGTGGATCCACGCCCGGCGCGAGTCGGCGTCGATCCGTACGCCCTGGACGACGGGCGCCTCCGGCCCGCCGCGGCGGAGCAACGCGCGGACGCGGGCGAGCAGTTCGGCGAGCCGGAAGGGCTTGGTCACGTAGTCGTCGGCGCCGGCGTCCAGCCCGACGACCGTGTCCACCTCGTCGGCCCGGGCGGTGAGGATCAGCACCGGTACGGTCAGCCCCTCCGCCCGCATCCGCCGGGCCACCTCGAGCCCGTCCATCTCCGGCAGCCCGAGGTCGAGGACCACGAGATCAACCCCCCCGGCCAGCGCACGCTCGAGTGTCTGGGGGCCGTCGGCGGTCACCTCGACGTGATATCCCTCACGCCGCAGCGCGCGGGCCAGCGGCTCGGAGATCGAGGTGTCGTCCTCGGCGAGCAATACGCAGGTCATAGTCACTGATCGTAAGCAATGACCCACAGTTTTCCGTGCTGTGCGCGCCGCTTGAACCGAGGTTGACGATCAATTCGGCACAGGTCGCGGGGGCCGCCGCCGGACCAGAGGGTGCCGCAGGCCACAGAACTGGACATTGCTGGACATGCGGAGCGTGAGGTAATTTAGGGGAGCCTTGCCTAAGTCTCCGCGACAGTCGCCGGAACCGAAAGGGTCGCCACCCGAATGTACGCCTGTGTGTGTCAGGGCGTGACCGAGGACGATGTCCGTGGTCACGTGGCCTCGGGCCTGTGCTCGCCCAAGGAGGTTCGCGCCGCCTGCGGGGTGCGGCCGGGTTGTGGCTCTTGCGTACGGCGAATCTGTGCTTTGATCGACGAAGCCGAGAGCGTCTCGGCGTCCGACAGATTCGCAGCCGCGGGCTGAACGGGCCTCCCGCCTTGCCCTCGGCGACGTCACCGGGGGGCGACACATGCAGGGCGATCCCGAAGTCATCCAGTTCCTGAACGAGCAGCTCACGGCCGAGATCACCGCGATCAACCAGTACTTTCTGCATGCCAAGATGCAGGAGCACTGGGGGTTCACGCGCATGGCGCAGCACACGCGCGCGGAGTCCTTCGACGAGATGCGGCACGCCGAGCGGCTCACCGACCGGCTGCTCTTCCTCGAGGCGCTGCCCAACTACCAGCGGATCAACCCGCTGCGGATCGGTCAGAGCATCCCCGAGCAGCTCCGCTCCGACATGGCCATCGAGGTCGAGGCGGTGGACCGGCTGCGCCGCGGCATCGAGCTGATGCGCTCCAAGGACGACCACACCTCCCGGCGCATCTTCGAGGAGATCCTCGCCGACGAGGAGGAGCACATCGACTACCTCGAGACCGAGCTCGATCTCCTCGACAAGCTGGGTGAGCAGCTCTACCTGGCGCGCCTCACCGGCCACCCCGGCGAGGACGGCACCGACCCCACCTGAGGCGCCCCGTTCCACGACCCTGCCGCGCGGGCCGGCCCCGGCCCGCTCAGGGGGCGGCCCGGGGCCGTGGCGGTCAGAACGTGACCACGGAGCGGAGCACCTCGCCACGCTGCATACGGTCGAAGGCCTGCTCCACGCCCTCGAGCTCGATCGTCTCGCTCACGAAGGCGTCGAGGTCGAGGCGGCCCTGCAGGTACAGGTCGATCAGCATCGGGAAGTCGCGGGACGGCAGGCAGTCGCCGTACCAGGAGGACTTGAGCGCCCCGCCGCGGCCGAACACATCGAGCAGCGGCAGGTCGATCCGCATGTCCGGGGTCGGCACGCCGACGAGCACCACGGTGCCGGCCAGGTCGCGGGCGTAGAAGGCCTGCTCGTACGTCTCCGGGCGGCCGACCGCCTCGATGACCACGTCCGCGCCGTTGCCGCCGGTGAGCGTCATCTTCTGGGTCGCGTTGTGGGTCGCGAAAGCAGTACCAGGGGCGGCCGCGGCGGCACGCGCGGCAGTCGCCGCACACCGCCCGCCAGTTGAGGATCACGAAGTCGCCCGGCTTCCACCCCGGTGACGCCCGTTCCCACGGACTCCACGACGCCCGCCGCCTCGTGCCCGAGCAGGAACGGGAACTCGTCGTTGATGCCGCCCTCGCGGTAGTGCAGGTCGGTGTGGCAGACTCCGCAGGCCTGGATCGCCACGACCGCCTCGCCGTAGCGCGAGGGCATTGTCGCCTTTTCCGGCGGTGGAATGGCCGAGCGTGCCACCATGTGCGCCATGGGTCTGTCTGAAGAGCATTTGACGGAAGACGAGGAGATCGTCCTCCACTTTCACCCCCACTGGACGACACTTCTCAAGGCGATCATTCTGCTCGCCTTGACGGTTCTCGTCGCCGGCGGCCTGCTCTGGGTGCTGCCCGACGGCATGCAGCCCTACGGGACGTACGTGGTCATCGCGCTGGCCCTCGTGGCCGCCTTCGTGTGGTTCCTGGTGCCGTTCCTCGGCTGGTGGACCACGAGCTACGTGCTGACCAACCGGCGTTTCGTGCTGCGCAAGGGCATCTTCAACCGGACCGGCCGCGACGTGCCGCTCACCCGGGTCAACGACATCTCGTTCTCGCACAACCTGATCGAGCGGATGTTCGGCTTCGGCACGCTGACCGTGGAGTCCGCCGGCGAGCGCGGGCAACTCGTGCTCAAGGACATCCCGAAGGTCGAAGAGGTGCAGAGCGAGCTGTACCGGCTCATCGAGGAGGAGCAGGAGCGCCTCTCCGGTGACGATGACGACGACGAGCCCGTACGGGTCGAGAAGGCCGAGACGGCCGACAACTGACGGCGGTCCCGCCCCGCCCGGGGCCCAGCCCGACCATCGAGGACTCCAGGAGACGCACCTCTCCCGGAGTCCTCGGTCGTTCTTGGGGTGGGTCAGGGGTGGGGGTCGTTCTGGCTGTCGTAGGGGTCGTCGTCCTCGGGGTCGTCGGGGTCGCGGGTGTTCGCGACCATGACGGCGAAGGGGGGGATGATCATCGCGACCACGGCCATTACGATGGCGGCGGGCACCGAGAAGTGCCGGACGACGCCGCCCGAGAGGGCGAACAGCAGCAGGCAGACGGCCATCATGACGATGTAGTTGCGCTTGCGGCGCCGCATATCCCGACGCTACCCCGACTCTGAGCCGGAGCACGATCATGACGCAGCCCCCCGACCCGGATCACGTCGAGGAGGTGCTGCTCGGCGCGGCCGTGAAGTACACCCGCGAGGAGGCCATCCGCGAGGCGGGTGTGGAGGCGGAGTTCGCCGACCGCCTCTGGCAGGCCCTGGGCTTCCCCCGCGTCCCCGACGGCGAGCCCACCTTCACCGAGGGCGACGTGAACTCGCTGCGCATCGTCCGCCGGTTCGTGGACGACGGCGTCTTCGACGAGGACGCCGCGGTACGGCTGGCGCGCGCGATGGGCCAGACGATGGCGCGGCTCGCCGAGTGGCAGCTCGACATCCTCGCCTCCAGCCTGATCGAGGCGGGCACCGTCCCGGACGCGAAGACCATCCAGGCCGTGGCCGAACTGTTGGTGCCCGAGGTGGAGGAGATCGTCGTGCACGTGTGGCGGCGCCAGCTCGGCGCGGCGGGCGCGCGGGCCATCGCCGCGCTGGACGGCGGCGGGGGTTCCGGTCCCACGCCGGGCCGGGTCACGCTCACCGTCGGCTTCGCCGACCTGGTCTCCTTCACCACGCTCAGCCGGGAGCTCGACGAGATCGGGCTGGCTCAGGTGGTGGAGGGCTTCGAGAGCGTCGCCGCGGACACCGTGGCCGAGCACGGCGGGCGGATCGTGAAGACGCTCGGGGACGAGGTGCTGTTCGTCGCCGACCGGCCGGAGGTCGGGGCGGAGATCGCGCTGCGCATCGCCGAGGCCGTACGGACCCATGTGGAGGTGCCGGACGTCCGCGTCGGCATGGCGTACGGATCGGTGGTCTCCACGCTCGGTGACGTGTTCGGCACCACGGTGAACCTGGCCAGCCGGCTGACCTCGTTCGCCCGGCCGGGCACCGTGCTGGTGGACGCCGAGCTGGCCGGCCGGTTGCTGGATACGGGCGGATACCGGCTCATAAAGATCGTCCGCCGCCCGGCGCGCGGGCTCGGGCTCGTGCAGCCGTACGTGCTCCGCCGCGCGCGTTGACGCGCGCTTCCGCATATCCGCCGGGCGCCGTCAGCGCACGTGGATGATGTCGCCCGCGTTGACCGCGATGTCCTCGCCTTCGGGGGTCTGGATCACCAGGCGGCCGGTCTCGTCCACGTCCACGGCCTCGCCGGCCACCGTCTCCCTGCCCGGGAGCTGGACGCGGACGCGGCGGCCCAGGGTGGCGCAGAGCTCGCGGTAGGCGCCGCGCAGGCCGGAGGCCCCGGCGTCGCCGTCGAAGTCGCGCCAGCGCTGGTAGACCTCGGCCAGCTCGCGGAGGAGCAGCCGCAGCAGCGGGTCGCGGTCGGTGGAGACCGCGTCCTCCAGCAGCAGCGAGGTGGCGGTGGGGACCGGCAGCTCCGACGAGCGCAGCGTGACGTTCAGGCCGATGCCCACCACGACGGCGCCGTCCACCATCTCGGCGAGGATGCCGGCCAGCTTGCGCTCCCCGATGAGCACGTCGTTGGGCCACTTCAGGCGGGCCTCGACCTCCGCGTGGCGGCGCACCGCGGTGGCGGCGGCGACGCCGGTGAGGAGCGGGATCCAGCCCATCCGGGAGGCCGGTACGCCTTCGGGCCGCAGCAGGACCGAGACCGCCAGGCCGGAGCGGGCCGGGGCAAACCAGGTGCGGTCCAGCCGGCCACGCCCGGAGACCTGCAGCTCCGCGGTGAGCACCGTGCCCTCGGGCGCCCCCGCACGGGCCCGTTCCGCCATATCGGCGTTGGTCGAGCCGGTCTCGGCGACGACGTCGATCGATCGCCAGAGGCCGCCCGGCCGTACGAGCGCACGCTCGAGCTCGGCCTGGCGCAGCGGCGGACGATCCAGGTCCGTCCACGGCGATCCGGTCACGCGTCTCCCCCTCAGCCCGTGTTCTGCAGCCCGGCCGCCACCCCGTTGACGCTGAGCAACAGCAGACTCTCCAGGCGTTCCCGCTCGGCCTCGTCCTGCACCCCGTCGCGCAGCGCGTGCAGCGCCCGTAGCTGCAGGTGGGAGAGGGCGTCCACGTACGGATCGCGCAGCTCGACCGCGCGGGAGAGCACCCGCCGGTCCTGCAGCAGCCGCTGGTGCCCGGTGACCGCGAGCACCAGCTCGCGGGTGCGGTCGTACTCCTCCAGTACCCGGTCGCGCAGCTCGGGACGGCCGCCCAGCTCCAGGTAGCGCGCGGCGATCGCGCGGTCCGTCTTGGCCAGGCTCATCTCCGCGTTGTCCAGCAGTGACGTGAAGAGCGGCCAGGAGTCGTACGCGGCCCGCAGCTCCTCCAGGTCCCCCGCGGCGGCCAGCCCGGAGCCGAGCCCGTACCACCCCGGCAGGTTGACCCGGGTCTGCGACCAGGCGAACACCCACGGGATGGCCCGCAGGTCGGCGAGCTCCCGGGCGGCCGAGCGGCGCGCCGGTCGGGAGCCGATGCGCAGCCCGCTGATCTCCTCCAGCGGGCTCACCCGGGAGAACCACTCGGCGAAGCCGTCGGCGGTGATCAACGTCCGGTACGCGCTCCGCGCCGCGTCGCTGACCCGGTCGGCCAGCTCCCGGAACCGCCGCGCGCCCTGCTCCGCCAGCTCCCCGACCTCGGGCGTGGAGGCGCGCAGCACCGCGGAGGCGACCTGCTCCACGTGCCGCCGGGCGATGGCGGCGCGGCCGTACCTCGCGAAGATCACCTCGCCCTGCTCGGTGACCTTGAACCGGCCCGCCACCGAGCCCGGGGCCTGCGCCAGCACCGCGCGGTTGGCCGGCCCGCCGCCGCGGCCGAGCGCGCCGCCGCGGCCGTGGAACAGGGTGAGCCGCACGTCGTGCCGCTCGGCCCAGGCGGCCATCCGCGCCTGCGCGTCGTAGAGCAGCAGCGTCGCGGTGACCGGGCCGACGTCCTTCGCGGAGTCGCTGTAGCCGAGCATGACCTCCAGCCGCCGGCCGGTCGCCGCCAGCCGCTCCCGCACCGCGGGCAGCTCCACCATGGCGTCCAGCACGGACGCGGAGCGCTCCAGGTCGTCGCCGGTCTCGAACAGCGGCACCACGTCCAGCACCGGAGGGCTCTCCGGCACGGCGTACGCGGCCAGCTCGTGGACGGCCGCCACATCCTCGGCGGAGCGGGTGAAGCTGACCACGTAACGCCGGCAGGCGCCGGTGCCGAACCGGTCCTGGATCCAGGCCACCACGCGCAGCGTGTCGAGCACCTCGCGGGTCGTGTCCGAGGGCTCGGCGCCGGCCCGCAGCTCCTCCAGCGCCCGCGCGTGGACCGCGCTGTGCTGCCGGATCTCCAGCTCGGCCAGGTGGAAGCCGAACGTCTCCACCTGCCAGACGAGGTGCTGGAGCTCCCCGTACGCCTGGCGGGGCGCGCCGGCCGCGGCCAGCGACGCCTGGACGGTGCGCAGGTCGGTGAGGAGCGCGTCGGGGCCGTCGTAGGCGAGGTCGGCGTCCCGGGTGCGGGTCGCGCGGACGCGCTCCGCCGCGTACAGCAGCAGCTGCCGGTGCGGCTCGTTCGGCGAGCGCTTGGCGACGCCGTCCAGCAGGGCGGGCTGCGCGGCGCGGGCGGCGTCGAGCGCGCGGGTCAGCTCCGGGCTGGGCGGTGTGTTTTCGGCGTTGACGGTGAGCGTGCGGCCGATGCGGGTCGCGGCGGCCTCCAGCGCGCGCAGCACGTGGTCCGCCTGGATACCGATGGCCTCCCGGGTGACCTGGGCCGTCACGTACGGATTGCCGTCGCGGTCGCCGCCGATCCAGCTGCCCAGCCGGACGAACGCGGGGGCCAGCGGCGGGCGCGCGCCCGCGTCGCCCGGGGACAGCGCCGTGTCCAGGCCGCGGTAGACCGCGGGCAGCACCCGGAACAGCGTCTCGTCGAACACCGCCATCGCGGTGCGGACCTCGTCCAGCGGGTCGAGCTTGGTGCGGCGCAGCTGCGCGGTGCGCCAGAGCAGGTCGATCTCCTCGACGAGGCGGCGGTGCGTCTCGGCCCGCGTGGTCGCGCCGTACCGCGGGTCGTCGAGCCGGGACAGCGCGGCGCTGATCCGCTGGATTCCGGTGACCACGGCGCGCCGCCGCGCCTCGGTGGGGTGCGCGGTGAGCACCGGGCGGAACTCCAGCCCGGCCAGCAGCCGCTCCAGGTGCTCGGGCCCGTAGGCGTCGCGGATCGCGAGGGCCGCGCCGTCGAGCGAGCCGGGCACCGGCACCGCGCCGGAGTCGCGCTCCCGCAGCGTGCGGATCCGGTGGTGCTCCTCGGCGAGGTTGGCGAGGTGGAAGTAGACCGTGAACGCGCGGGCCAGCTCCTCGGCGCGCTCCAGCGACACGCTCGCCACGAACGCGGCGACCTCGTCGGCGGTGGCGGTGCCGTTGCGGGCGGCGATGACGCCCCGCCGCAGCCGCTCGACGTCGTCGAACAGCCCGGGGCCGCGGTACTCCCGCAGCACGTCGCCGAGCAACTCGCCGAGCAGCCGCACGTCGTTCCGGAGCGGGCCGGGCATCTCCTGGCTGGCCGTGGCCCGCGCGGCCGACCGCACCGCGGGCCCACCTGGCCGCGGCGCCGACTGCGAAGCCGAGGAAACCGACATGGAGGCCAGCCTAACGACCACTCCCGACACCGTGGCCGCGGTGGCCCAGGCCGTTCAGGACCTGCAGGACGCGACCGACCTGATCGACGAGCGCGCCGCCAAGCGCCGCCAAGCGCCTCGGCATCAACCGCACCGACCTGCGCTGCCTCAGCCGGCTGAGCGCGCGCGGGCCGCTGGCGGCGAGCGAGCTCGCGACCGCGGCGGGGCTCACCGGCGGCGCGCCGACCACGGCCATCGACCGGCTGGAACGGGCCGGGCTGGCCCGGCGCGTACGGGACCCGGCCGACCGCCGCCGCGTCCTCGTGCACCTCACCGAGCAGGCCGAGGAGACCGTCGCGCGGCTCTGGGGCCCGATCGCCGACGACGCGCGCGCCGAACTGCGCCGTCTCACCTCCGCCGAGCTCACCGTGGTCCGGCGCTTCCTCTCGCTCGCCCTCGCGAACCAACTCCGCCACGCCGAGCGTCTCCGCGACACCCACTGACCCCGTAGGAGGGACCTCCTGTGGGCGGGCGGCCGGGAAAGTAGGGTGGGCGCATGTCGCTGAGCGCCGCGGAGGTCGACGTCTTCGAGGGGGCGCGGCCGCGGCTCGCGGCCATCGCCTACCGCATGCTCGGGTCGGCGGCGGAGGCCGAGGACGTGGTGCAGGAGACGTTCCTCCGCTGGCAGGCGGCGGACCGGTCGCTGATCCGGGTGCCCGAGGCGTGGCTCACCAAGGTCGCGACGAACCTGTCGCTCAACGAGCTGAGCTCCGCCCGCGTCCGGCGGGAGACCTACGTCGGGGAGTGGCTGCCCGAGCCGGTGCCCGACGGCGACCCCATGCTCGGCCCGGACGACACCGTGGCGCAGCGCGAGTCCGTCTCGTTCGCGGTCCTGGTGCTGCTGGAACGGCTCACCCCCGCCGAGCGCGCCGTGTACGTACTGCGCGAGGCGTTCGGCTACCCGCACAAGGAGGTCGCCGAGATCCTCGACATCTCGGAGGCCAACAGCCAGCAGTTGCACCGCCGCGCCCGGCTGCACCTGGACCGGGAGCGCGCGGACACCCAGGTCGACCGCGCGACCTCGCGCGAGATCGCCCGGGAGTTCCTCGCCGCGGCGTCGGGCGGCGCGATCGAGCCGCTGATCAGACTGCTCACCGAGGACGCCGTGGGCGTGGGCGACGGCGGCGGCAAGGTCCCGGCCCGGGCCAAGGCGTTCTTCGGCGCCGTGATGGTCGCCAAGTTCCTGCGCGGCCTGTTCAGGCCGTCCGACGCCAAGCGCGCGCTGGTCGGCGGCGGCATGGACCTGTACGCGGACATGGTCAACGGCTCCCCGGCGATCGTCGCGCTGGTCGGCGATCAGGTCGTCGGCGTGATGATGCTCGAGGTGCGGGACGGCCGGATCGCGGCGGTACGGAACCAGGTCAACCCGGACAAGCTCGCGTACATCACCCGCCGGTGGCAGGCCACCGAGCACGGCGAACCGGTCGGCCGCGCCTGGTGACCGCGGCGCTGTGACGCAGGCCATGCCGGCGACCCGTCAGGAACCGGACGGCCCGCCCGGTTCAAGGGGCGGACAACGCCTCTGACGGGAGCCGACATGAAGCACCGCATCCTCGTCCTCGGAGCCGGATACTCCGGAGCCATGGCCGCCGGCCCTGCCGGGGGTGCGCGAGCACGCGTACGACGTCGCCGGACGGGCCGCCGCGCTGCGGCTGCACGACAGGCGGGCCGGCGCCGCGCAGGGCACCGGCGTGCTCGTCGTCGGCGGCGGGCTGACCGGCCTGGAGACCGCCTCGGAGATCGCCGAGTCCCGGCCCGGCCTGCGGGTGACGCTGGCCGCGCGCGGTGAGCTCGGGGACTGGCTGTCCCCCGCCGCGCGCCGGCATCTGCGTGCGGTGTTCGACCGGCTCGGCATCGCCGTACGGGAGCACACCGCGATCGAGCGGGTGCGGGAGGGTGCCGCGGTCACCGCGGACGGCACCACGCTGACGGCGGACGTCACCGTGTGGACGGCCGGCTTCCGGGTGCACCCGATCGCCGCGGCCTCCACGCGCTCGAGGTGTCGGAGTCGGGGCAGATCGTCGTGGACCGGACCATGCGCTCGGTCTCCCATCCGGACGTTACGCCGTCGGTGACGCCGCGCTGGCGCCGGGGCCGGGCGGCAAGCCGCTGCGGATGTCCTGCGCCTCCGGCATCCCCACTGCCCGGCAGGCGGCGGAGGCCATCGTGGCCCGGCTGTCCGGCCGGCGCCCGCCGCGGATCCCCGTCGCGTACGCGCACCAGTGCATCAGCCTGGGCCGCAAGGACGGGATCATCCAGGTGGTGACGCCCGACGACCGTGCGGTGGCGGTGAGCCTGCGTGGCCGGGCCGCCGCCCGGTACAAGGAGCTCATCTGCGCGGGCGCGGCCTGGTTCACCCGCAATCCGGTGCCGTACCCGACTCGCCGCCACCGGGCGGCAGGCGCGTCGGCCTCCGCGTCGGCGCCGGCCACGACCGCGTGAACCCGGCCACCTCCGAGGCGCGCCGCCGGAGTCCCGGCGGCGCCACCGTCTACCGGCGAGTGCCGCAGCGGCCCGTCAGCGGCGCCGGCGCGTGTTGAGCCGGGCGGCCTGGCGTGTCAGGTGGTCGCGCTCGGCGAGGTTGGATGCCTTCTGGGCGGCCTCGGCGTACAGCCGCGCCGCGGTCGCCAGGTCGCCGTCGCGCTCGTGGAGGTACGCCGCCACCGCGGCGTGGCGGGGCAGTGAGTCGTCCAGCTCCGCGAGCGCGGTCAGCCCGGCGCGCGGTCCGTCCGCCTCGCCGACGGCCACGGCGCGGTTGAGCCGGACGACCGGGCTGTCGGTCAGGCGCACGAGCTCGTCGTACCACTCGACGATCTGCGTCCAGTCGGTCTCCTCGGCGGTGGGCGCGTCGACGTGGAGCGCCGCGATGGCGGCCTGGGCCTGGAACTCGCCCAGCCGGTCGCGGGCCAGCGCCGCCTGCAGGATCTCGACGCCCTCGGCGATCGCCTCGGTGTCCCACCGGGTGCGGTCCTGCTCGGCGAGCGGCACCAGGCTGCCGTCGGGCGCGGTCCGGGAGGAGCGCCGGGCGTGGTGGAGCAGCATGAGGGCGCGCAGCCCCGCCACCTCGGGGTGGTCGATCGCGGCCGCGAGCTGCCGGGTGAGCCGGATGGCCTCGGCGGCGAGGTCGACGTCGCCGGAGTAGCCCTCATTGAAGACCAGGTAGAGGACGCGCAGCACGGTGGCGACGTCGCCGGGCCGGTCGAACCGTA
>WHSL01000121.1 GCA_009380095.1 Streptosporangiales bacterium
AGCCCGACCACAACGACATCGTCGTGCCGTTCGGCCTCGTCCCGAAGCTCCGGCGCGAAACCGGCGCCGGAGTAGCAGACAAGACGCGCGTTCGCGGCACCGTGCCGGCCCTGGGCGACGAGTAGCTCACGGAGCCGGCGGAGGCGCTGGAGGTGCTGAAGCTCCATGACTTCCTGCCATTTGGCCTCCCCGATGGCCAGCACGGGCGAGCGCCCATCGTCGTCGAGGCCGAAGACGACGACATCGACCTCGTGCGTGGTTCGGTTCGCCGGATCGTGGACCGTCCCGCTCTCCACCCGGTTCGGGTAGTCGCCGAAGAGTTCCGGCGGAGCCATGTGCCGCGTCCACAGACGGCATACGCGCTCGAAGTGCGGCCCCATGATGTTCCCGTCGAACCGGCCCTTACTCCGCTCCCACAAACGCGGCGTCTCGCGCGTGAACTCCAGGTCGGACCAGATGGGCCGCATCACCGCGTGGTAGAAGCTGATCAGCGGTTCGGCGATGTGGAAGGTCGTCCGATTATGGCGGAAGGCATCCGCCTCCCGGCTGATCAGTCCGCGGTCCTCCAGGACCGTCAGTGGGTGTGCGAGGTCTCCTGACTTGCGCGCGAGGTAGTTCGCGATGCCGCCGCGCGTGCGATTCCCGGCCGCGATCGCTGCGAGCACCGAGTGGTAGAACCCGGTGTCGTGCCGGTCCAGCTCGTCGGCAAGCAGGCAGCGCGACTCCCGGAACAACGGGCTCCCCGGCTGCGTCACTGATCAGGAGATGCCGGCGGCGTCCATGCCGCGGAGTTCCTTCTTGAGTTCCTTGATCTCGTCGCGGAGGCGGGCGGCGAGTTCGAAATGGAGGTCGGTGGCGGCCTGGTGCATCTGCTGGGTGAGCTGGTCGATGAGGCCGGCCAGCTCGGCACGGGGCATCTCGGCGAGATCCTTGGCGTGGCGGCCGGCCTCGCCGGTGCTGGACAGGCCGGGGACCGGCGCCTTGCCGCGGCTCTGCTGCCGCCCGCCGCCGCCGATCAGCTTCTCGGTGTCGGCGTCCTCCCGGGCCAGCGAGTCCAGGATGTCGGCGATCCGCTTGCGCAGCGGCTGCGGGTCGAGGCCGTGCGCCTTGTTGTAGGCGACCTGCTTGGCGCGCCGCCGGTTGGTCTCGTCGATGGCGCGCTCCATCGACGGGGTCATCTTGTCCGCGTACATATGCACCTGGCCGGCGACGTTGCGCGCGGCGCGGCCGATGGTCTGGATCAGCGAGGTCTCCGAGCGGAGGAAACCCTCCTTGTCGGCGTCGAGGATGGAGACCAGCGAGACCTCGGGCAGGTCGAGGCCCTCGCGGAGCAGGTTGATGCCGACGAGCACGTCGAACTCGCCGCTGCGCAGCTCGCGCAGCAGCTCCACCCGGCGCAACGTGTCGACCTCGCTGTGCAGGTAGCGCACCCGGATGCCGAGCTCGAGCAGGTAGTCGGTGAGGTCCTCGGACATCTTCTTGGTGAGCGTGGTGACCAGCACCCGCTCGTCGCGCTCCGCCCGCTCGCGGATCTCGTGCACCAGGTCGTCGATCTGGCCCTTGGTCGGCTTGACCACCACCTCCGGGTCGACGAGCCCGGTCGGCCGGATGACCTGCTCCACCACGTCGCCCTGCACGCGCTGCAGCTCGTACGGCCCCGGCGTGGCGGACATGTAGACGGTCTGCCCGATGCGGCCGAGGAACTCCTCCCACTTCAGCGGCCGGTTGTCCAGCGCCGAGGGGAGCCGGAAGCCGTGGTCGACGAGGGTCCGCTTGCGGGACGCGTCGCCCTCGTACATGCCGCCGATCTGCGGGACCGTGTAGTGCGACTCGTCGATGACCAGCAGGAAGTCTTCCGGGAAGTAGTCGAGCAGGGTGTTCGGCGCCGAGCCCTCGGTGCGGCCGTCGATGTGCCGCGAGTAGTTCTCGATGCCGGAGCAGGTGCCGACCTGGCGCATCATCTCGATGTCGTAGGTGGTGCGCATGCGCAGCCGCTGCGCCTCGAGCAGCTTCCCCTGCCGCTCGAAGTCGGCGAGCTGCCGCTCCAGCTCCACCTCGATGTCGCCGATGGCGCGCTCCATGCGCTCCGCGCCGGCCACGTAGTGCGAGGCCGGGAAGATGTAGAGCTCCTCGTCCTCCGTGATCACCTCGCCGGTCAGCGGGTGCAGCGTCATCAGCCGCTCGATCTCGTCGCCGAACATTTCGATCCGGACGGCGAGCTCCTCGTACTGCGGGATGATCTCGATCGTGTCGCCGCGCACCCGGAACGTGCCGCGGGTGAAGGCCAGGTCGTTCCGCGAGTACTGCATCTCGACGAGCTTGCGGAGGAGAGCGTCGCGCTCGATCTCGTCGCCGGTGCGCATGCGCACCATGCGGTCCACGTACTCCTGCGGGGTGCCGAGGCCGTAGATGCAGGAGACCGAGGCCACCACGATCGTGTCGCGCCGGGTGAGCAGCGAGTTGGTCGCCGAGTGGCGCAGCCGCTCCACCTCGTCGTTGATCGAGGAGTCCTTCTCGATGTAGGTGTCGGTCTGCGGGACGTACGCCTCGGGCTGGTAGTAGTCGTAGTAGGAGACGAAGTACTCGACCGCGTTGTTCGGCAGCATCTCGCGCAGCTCGTTGGCGAACTGCGCCGCCAGGGTCTTGTTGGGCTGCATCACCAGCGTGGGCCGTTGCAGCCGCTCCACCAGCCAGGCGATGGACGCGGTCTTGCCCGTGCCGGTGGCGCCGAGGAGCACGGAGTCCTTCGCGCCGCCGGAGACGCGGCGCTGCAGATCCTCGATGGCCTGCGGCTGGTCGCCCGAGGGCGTCATCTCCGTGACCACCTCGAACGGCGACACCTTGCGCTGAAGATCGGTGACCGGCCGCACAGGCCCACCCCCTCTGATCGATCGATCCGCCGCTGTGCTCGCTTCGATAATCTCGAACGGCTACCCGACCAACCTACGACCCGGCACTGACATTCCGGCGCCCGTCCGCCGTGGAACCCCCGCCGAACCCCGCGACGTCCCGCGAAACCTCACTGCGGCAGGTCGGCCTCGGCCAGCTCGTCCGCCAGCGCGTCGATCTCCGCCCGGCCGGGCAGCGAGCTGCTGCCCCCGGGACGGCCCACCGCCAGCGTGCCCGCGGCCACCCCGCGCCGCAGCGCCGTCACGATCGGCATACCCTCCGCGAGGGCCACCGCGAACGCGCCGACGAAGGCGTCCCCGCCGGCCGTGGAGTCCACCACCTCGGTGTGCGGCGCCGGGACCCGTACCGGCCCGGTCCGCCGAGAGCCCCACACGCAGCCGTGCGGGCCCAGGGTGATCACCGCCTCGGGCACCTTGCGGAGCAGCGCCTCCAGCAGCGCCTCCGGGCTGTCCGGGCCGCTCTGCGCGCCGTCCGCGGCGAGCTCCGCGGCCTCGCGCTCATGCGCGACGAGCAGGTCGGCGCCGGCCGCCACCTCCTCCGGGAGGCGGGGCACCCGGGCCGGCGAGACGACCGTACGGACCCCCGCCCGGCGCGCCGCCGTGAGGCCGTCGACGACCGCGCCGACCGGCAGCTCCAGCTGGGTGAGCAGCAGCCGCCCGGCCGCGATCTCCGCCCGGTCGTCGTCGGTGAGCGCCTCCAGGGTGCCATTGGCGCCCGGTACAAGCACCTTCGCGGTGTGCCCGTCGGCGTCCACGGTGATGTGCGCGGTGCCGGTGGGCACGTCGGTCTCCCGGACCCGCGCGGCGTCGACGCCCGACTCGCGGAGCATCTCCCGCACCGCGCGGCCGAACGGGTCGGCGCCCACCGCGCCGATCAGCCCCACCCTGCCGCCGGCGCGGGCCGCGGCGATGGCCGTGTTGACCCCCTTGCCGCCGGGCACGGTCGTCAGGTCCCGGCCGAGGACCGTCTCGCCCAGCCGGGGCGGACGGTCGACGAAGGCGACGACGTCGAGGTTGCAGCTGCCGAGGACGCTGATTCGCGGACCGCTCACAGCTCCCCAGTGTGCCGCACTCCGCGAGCCGGTACGGACCAGGGGCCACGCGTGTCCGCCCGGTTCAGCTCCCGGACAGGTCGCCCTCCGCGCCCGCCATGCCCTCGACCTGCTGCACCAGCTCGATCCAGAGCTCGGCGACCTGGGCGTCGAGATCCTCCAGCGGACCGGAGTTGTCGATGATGACGCTCGCGATGGCCCGCCGGTCCTCGCGGCTCGCCTGCGCGTCGATGCGCGCCTGCGCGTCCTCACGGGTCATGCCGCGGAGCCCGGCCAGCCGGTCCAGCTGGACCTCCGGCGGCACGTCCACGACGACCACCACGTCGTACATGCTCGCGAGCCCGCCCTCGGTGAGCAGCGGCACGTCGTAGACGACGATGGAGCCCTGCTCCGCGGCGTCCATGAGCTCGCGCGTACGCTCCCCCACCAGCGGGTGCACGATGGCGTTGAGCGCCTTACGGCGCTCCGCGTCGGCGAACACGACGGAGCCGAGACGTTGCCGGTCCAGGGAGCCGTCGGGGCGCAGCATCTCCTCGCCGAACTCCTCGACCACCGCGGCGAGGCCCGGCGTGCCGGGCTCGACGACCTCCCGGGCGAGCTTGTCGGCGTCGATGACGACGGCACCGTAGGAGGCGAGGCGCCGTGACACTTCGCTCTTGCCGGATCCGATGCCTCCGGTCAGGCCCACACGCAGCACAACCGTGAGACTAATCGATCACGGCCCGGAGCCGGGAGGGCGCATCAGGCGTGTACGGCCCCGAGCTCCTTGCGCAGGTGCACGAAGACCAGGTGCGCGGCGACCCGCTCGCGACTCGCCTCGGTGTATCCGAGCCGCCGATACAGCCGCAGGTTCCCGCTGCTCTGGTGCCCGGTGAACAGGGCGAGCGTGTCGACCCTGCCCGCCACCTCCCGCTCCAGGGCGGTCAGCAGCACGGTGCCGACGCCGTGCCCCTGCAGGTCCGGGGCGACCGAGAGCCGACCGACCAGGCAGGTGCGGTCGTTGACGCGGCCCCGTACGGAGCCCACGAGCCGGGTCCCGAGCAGCGCGCGAAACGCCACCGTGGCGGGGTCGGCGAGCGCCTTCCGGATCTGCTCGGCGGACTCCACCAGCGGGGAGATGAACGGGTCGCCGTACGCCTGCGCCTCGGTCACGTACGCCGCGCGCTGCACGGTCAGGATGGGTCCCGCGTCGTCCGGCGTGGCCGGAACGACCCGTACGGCTTGGCCGCTCACCGGCACCTCCCGCTCACGTGTCCCCGTACGGAACGCGGAACGGGGGCCCGCATGCGGGCCCCCGTCACGTCACGATCGAACCGCCGTGCTCAGTCCTCGCCGCCGCCGCCGGCGAGCTTCTCGCGCAGCGCCGCCAGGGCCTCGTCCGAGGCCAGGGCACCGCCGCCACTGGTCGCGGGCTGAGCGGCGCTGCCGCCACCACCACCGGTGGAGCCGGCACCAGCGGCCGCGCCCGAGTCGTACGACGCCGCGCCGGCAGCCTCGGCCTCGGCCGCGCGCGCCTTCTCGATCTGCGCGCGGTGGGCCTCGAAGCGCGTCTGGGCCTCGGCGTACTGCCGCTCCCATTCGTCGCGCTGGGTGTCGTAACCCTCGAGCCACTCGCCGGACTCGGCGTCGAAGCCCTCGGGGTACTTGTAGTTGCCCTGCTCGTCGTACTCCGCGGCCATGCCGTAGAGGGTCGGGTCGAACTCCTCGGCGCCCTCGTTGGCCTGCTTCAGCGAGAGGCTGATGCGGCGCCGGTCGAGGTCGATATCGATGATCTTCACGAAGATCTCGTCGCCGACCTGGACGACCTGCTCCGGGATCTCCACGTGGCGCTCGGCCAGCTCGGAGATGTGGACCAGGCCCTCGATGCCCTCCTCGACGCGGACGAACGCGCCGAACGGCACCAGCTTGGTGACCCGGCCGGGAACGACCTGGCCGATCTGGTGCGTGCGGGCGAACTGCTGCCAGGGGTCCTCCTGCGTCGCCTTGAGCGACAGGGAGACCCGCTCGCGCTCCATGTCCACGTCGAGAACCTCGACGGTGACCTCCTGGCCCACCTCGACGACCTCGCTCGGGTGGTCGATGTGCTTCCAGGAGAGCTCGGACACGTGCACCAGGCCGTCCACGCCGCCGAGGTCCACGAATGCGCCGAAGTTGACGATCGAGGACACGACGCCCTTGCGGATCTGGCCCTTCTGCAGCGTGTTGAGGAACGTCTGGCGCACCTCGGACTGCGTCTGCTCGAGCCAGGCGCGGCGCGACAGGACCACGTTGTTGCGGTTCTTGTCGAGCTCGATGATCTTGGCCTCGAGCTCCCGGCCGACGTACGGCTGGAGGTCGCGGACGCGGCGCATCTCCACCAAGGAGGCGGGGAGGAAGCCGCGCAGGCCGATGTCGAGGATGAGGCCGCCCTTGACGACCTCGATGACGGTACCGGTGACGATCCCGTCCTCTTCCTTGATCTTCTCGATCGTGCCCCAGGCGCGCTCGTACTGCGCACGCTTCTTGGACAGGATCAGCCGACCCTCCTTGTCCTCCTTCTGTAGGACAAGTGCCTCGATGTGATCGCCGACGGCGACGACCTCACCGGGGTCGACGTCGTGCTTGATCGAGAGCTCACGGGAAGGGATGACGCCTTCGGTCTTGTAACCGATGTCGAGCAAGACCTCGTCTCGATCGACCTTCACGATGGTGCCCTCGACAATGTCACCGTCGTTGAAGTACTTGATGGTCTCGTCGATCGCGGCGAGGAAGGCTTCCTCGGTCCCGATGTCGTTGACCGCTACCTTGGGGGTCGAGGTGGCCTCGGTGCTGCTCGTCATGTGTGGGTTGGCTCCGGATACGGACATGGAAGTTATCGGTCGCGCCGAGGGCCGGTCCCCGTTCAAGCCGAAGACCCGGCGGTCTTGATTTACCGGAATCGACATGTCCGAGCGCGAACCCGCTTCACCGTTCCACCCCGTCCGGTTTGTCACCGGATGAGTCGGGCCGATGAGCATAGACGCGGGCCCACAGCGCAGCGATCAGGATATGAGAGCACGGCAGGCGGGTCAATCGGCCGACGGGGTCGATATCACCGTCGCAGGCCGATTCCCCGTTATTGGATGCCCCTCTAACGGAGAATACTCCCTCGCGGCACCACATATGACGCGGATCGGAAACGTGACTCAATCCGGACGACCGCACACCCGCTGACCAGGCGAGATCAGTCGGTGTCGCGGTCGGAGCGGAGGCGTTTGATGGCGCCGCGGTGACGCTTGGCGGCGATGCGCCGCTCCTGCGAGCCGCGGCTCGGGCGCGTGGCGCGCCGGGTGCGCGGCGGCGGGGCGGTCGCCTCGGTGAGCAGCTCGGCCAGGCGTTGCCGTGCCGCCTGCCGGTTCAGCAGCTGGGAGCGGCGCTCGTCCGCCGTCACCGTCAGGACGCCCCGGACGAGCCGGCCCTCGAGCCGGCCCAGCGCGCGCTCCTTCAGCGCCGGCGGGAGCGCCTCCGTGCCCGCCAGGTCGAAGGAGAGCTCCACGCGGCTGTCCGTGGTGTTCACATGCTGCCCACCCGGCCCCGAAGACCGGGAGAACCGCCACCGCAACTCCGCCTCAGGAACAACGGAGCCACGCACACGGATCGGCAGACCGGACATACCACCAATCCTCCCCGCCCACCCCACCCCTGTCGAACGAATTCACCCCCACACCCCACACACCGGCCCGAGCAGGCGCCCTCCCGAACGAACGGCGACCACCGGCGCCGCCGGGACGGCGCGCCCGCAGCAGGCTAAGACCGGCCAGGATGCGTCAGTGGCCGGCGACGTCCCAGTCGGGCCCGACGCCGACGGAGACCGCGAGCGGCACGCGCAGCGGGTAGGCCGCGCCCATCTGGTCCGGCACCAGCTCCTTCATCCGGTCGAGCTCGCCCGCCGCCACCTCGAACACCAGCTCGTCGTGCACCTGCAGCAACATCCGGGAGGTCAGCCCCTCCTCCCGCAGCGCCTTGTCCACGCGAAGCATGGCGACCTTGATGATGTCCGCCGCGGAGCCCTGGATCGGGGCGTTCAGCGCCATCCGCTCCGCCATCTCGCGGCGCTGCCGGTTGTCGCTGGTCAGGTCGGGCAGGTAGCGGCGGCGGCCGAGCATGGTCTCGGTGTAGCCGTCCTTCCGTGCCCGCTCCACCACGTCACGCAGGAAGTCGCGGACCCCGCCGAAGCGCTGGAAGTACTCCTCCATGAGGCCGCGCGCCTCGTCCGGCGAGATGCCGAGCTGCTGGGACAGCCCGAACGCGGACAGCCCGTACGCCAGACCGTAGTTCATCGCCTTGATCCGGGCCCGCAGCTCCGAGTCGATCTGCTCGGCCGGCATGTCGAACACCCGGGCCGCGGTCTCCGCGTGGAAGTCGTGGCCGGACTCGAACGCCGCGATCAGCTCCTCGTCGCCGGACAGGTGGGCCATGATGCGCAGCTCGATCTGGCTGTAGTCGGCGGTGAAGAGGGTCTCGAAGCCGGTGCCGACGACGAAGGCGCGCCGGATGCGGCGGCCCTCCGCCGTGCGGATCGGGATGTTCTGCAGGTTGGGATCCGCCGAGGAGAGCCGGCCGGTGGCCGCCACCATCTGGTTGAACGTGGTGTGGATGCGGCCGTCGTCGGCGATCGTCTTGATCAGGCCCTCGACGGTGGTGCGCAGCTTCGTCTGGTCGCGGTGCCGCAGCAGCACGGTGGGCAGCTCGTTCTCGGTCTGCTCGGACAGCCAGGCCAGCGCGTCCGCGTCCGTCGTGTAGCCGGTCTTGATCCGCTTGGTCTTCGGCAGCTCCAGCTCGGTGAAGAGGATCTCCTGCAGCTGCTTGGGCGAGCCGAGGTTGAACTCCCGCCCGACGATCCGGTGCGCCTCCTCCACGGCCTGCTTCACCGCCGCCGCGAACTGCGCCTCCAGCTCGCTCAGGTACGGGTGGTCGGCGGAGATGCCGGTCCGCTCCATGGCGCCCAGCACGCCGGTGAGCGGCAGCTCCACCTCGCGGAGCAGCCGGGTGGCGCCGCGGCGCTCCAGATCCGCGTCCAGCGCGGCCGCCAGGTCCACCACCGCGGCGGCGCGCAGCACCAGCGCCTGCTGCGCCTCCTCCTCACCCGAGCCGTCCAGGGTGAGCTGGCCCGAGTCGTCCCCCTCGGTACGCAGCTCGCGGTGCAGGTAGCGCAGCGACAGGTCCGCCAGGTCGAACGTGCGCTGGCCGGGCAGCGCCAGGTAGGCTGCGAGGGCGGTGTCGCTGGTCACCCCGCGCAGCTCGAAGCCGTGCGAGCGCAGCGCCAGCATCGGGCCCTTCACGTCGTGCAGCGCCTTCGGCACCGACAGGTCCGCGAGCCAGGCGCCGAGGGCCCGCTCGTCCTCCGGGGACAGCTCGGCGGCCTCCAGGTAGGCGCCCGTGCCCGCGCCGTTCGCGATCGCGATCGCCTGGAACGTGCCGCCGCCGCGGCCCCACGTGCCGTCCAGCGCGATGCCCACGCGGGAGCCGTCGCGCGCGTGCGCCGCCAGCCAGGCCTCGACCTCGCCCGGCCCCGGCCGGGCCATGTCGACCTCGAAGCCCTCGTCGGCCTCCGGCTCCGCCGCGGAGAGGCTCTGATACAGCCGCTCCCGCAGCACCCGGAACTGCAGGCTGTCGAAGAGCGTGTGGATCTCGTCGCGATCCCACTGGCCCATCACCAGCTCGGCCGGGGTCGTCACCGGGAGCTCGACGTCGTCCTCCAGCCGGTTCAGCTGGTGGTTGCGGAGCACGTCGCCCAGGTGGTCGCGGAGGCTCTGGCCCGCCTTGCCGGTGATCTCGTCCGCGTGCTCGACGATGCCGTCGATCCCGTCGTACTTCAGGATCCACTTGGCCGCGGTCTTGGGGCCCACTCCGGGCACGCCGGACAGGTTGTCGCTGCTCTCCCCCACCAGGGCGGCGAGGTCGCGGTAGCGGCCCGGGGGCACGCCGTACTTCGTCTCGACCGCCGCCGGGTCCATGCGGATCAGATCCGACACGCCCTTGCGCGGGTAGAGCACCGTCGTGCGGTCGCCCACCAGCTGGAACGCGTCCCGGTCGCCGGTGAGGATCAGCACCTCCATGCCCAGCTCGCCGGCCTGATACGACAGCGTGGCGATGACGTCGTCGGCCTCGAAGCCGGAGGCGGACATCATCGGGATGCGCAGCGCCGTCAGCACCTCCTCGATCAGGCTGACCTGACCGCGGAAGTCGTCCGGCGTCACCGCGCGGTTCGCCTTGTAGGCGTCGTAGGCCTGGTGCCGGAAGGTGGGCCCGGACCTGTCGAAGGCCACCGCGAGATGCGTGGGCTCCTCGTCGCGCAACACGTTGATCAACATCGACGTGAAGCCGTACACCGCGTTGGTGGGCTGGCCGTCGGTGGTGCTCATCTCCACGTCTTTCAACGCGTAGAACGCTCGGTAGGCCAGGGAATGACCGTCGAGCAGCAGCAGCCGGCCAGGCGTCTGAGCCTCGGCGGCCGAGGTCAGCACGTCCTTCGAGGTCAGCACTTCGTTCTTCGCAGGGGTCGCGTCCGTCTTCGCCACAGGGAAACTCTAGTCTTCGCATACGACAACGTCGGCGTTCGCGACACGATGCGACGGATCCCGGGAGTGCGATGGACCTCACCGATGAGCAGCTGTGGGCACGGTACGGCCGCAACGGGCAGGGCGCGCTCGGCGATCGGATGGGCGTACGGATCCTCGAGGCGAGCCCGCAGCGTGTCGTCGGCAGCATGCCCGTGGAGGGCAACACCCAGCCGTACGGGCTGCTGCACGGCGGGGCGTCCTGTGTGCTCGCGGAGAGTCTGGGATCCGCCGGGGCGGGGCTGCACGCCGGCGAGGGGCGGATGGCGATGGGGATCGAGCTCAACGCCACCCATCATCGGCCCGCCACCGAGGGGACCGTCACCGGGGTCGCCACGCCCGTGCATCTCGGTCGTACGCTCGCGACGTACGCCATCGAGATCACCGACGAGGCGGGGCGGCTCGTCTGTACGGCGCGGCTCACCTGCATGTTGCGGGACGCCTGAGCCTTTCCCGCCTCCGGTGGAGAGCTGTGACCAGCGGTGATGCCGGATACTTTGCGACGGCCGGTCCGAGGTCGCTACGGTTTCCATCAGGGGTCCCCCAAGCGGCCGAGTAGAAAACGGCGCGCAGGGCCGGGGAAGGTTCTGCCAGACGGCACCAAAGGTCGTGGGGGTGGGCCCGTCCGGTCTCGCATGGTCGGTGGCCTTCCCGGCCACCTTCCATGTGGGTCGGGCCAGCCGGTCGCCCGGACCCCGGAGACGGCATCGCCGCCCAGGCCCGCTCGGAGGCGGTCCGGGGCGGCGCTCACCGGGTCACTGCGCGGGTGCGTCCCCACCGGTGGGACGGCCCGCGCCGTTCGGCGTGGCGTCCGCCTCGCCGGCGCCGTCCACGCCGAGGTCACCACCTAGGTACGCGGCCCGTACCTCCGGGTCGTCGAGCAGTTGGCTCGCCGACGCGCTCTTCACCACGTGCCCGGTCTCCAGCACGTACGCGCGATGCGCCAGCTGCAGCGCCTGCTGCGCGTTCTGCTCGACGAGCAGCACGGTCGTACCGCGGTGGTTGATCTCCTCGATGATGGAGAAGATCTGCGTCACGAGCTTGGGCGCCAGCCCCATCGAGGGCTCGTCCAGCAGCAGCACCTTGGGCTTGGTCATCAGCGCCCGCCCGATGGCCAGCATCTGCTGCTCGCCGCCGGACAGCGTGCCCGCCATCTGGGCCCGGCGCTCGTTCAGCCGCGGGAAGAGGTCGTACATCTCGGCCAGGTCGCCCGCCGTGTTGCCCTTGCGGGCGTACGCACCCATCTGCAGGTTCTCCTGCACCGTCATGCCGGGGAACACGCCCCGCCCCTCCGGCGCCTGCCCGATGCCGCGCAGCACCCGGACGTGGCCGGGCGTCCGGCTGATGTCCTTGCCGTCGAACAGCACCCGGCCGGCGCTGATCGGGCGCAGCCCGGAGATGGTCTTCAGGGTCGTCGTCTTGCCCGCGCCGTTCGCGCCGATCAGCGAGACGATCTCGCCCTCCGCCACCTCCAGCGAGATGCCCTTGATGGCCTCGATCTTGCCGTAGTGGACGTACACGTCCTTGAGTTCAAGAAGCATCGGCGGGTGCCCCCAGGTAGGCCTCGATGACGGCCGGGTTGTTCTGCACCTCGGCCGGCCGCCCCTCGGCGATCTTCTGGCCGAAGTCCAGCACGGCCACCCGGTCGCTGATCTCCATGACGAGACCCATGTCGTGCTCGATGAGCAGCACGGTGGTGCCGGCGTCGCAGATCCTGCGGATGAGCTGCTGCAGCGACCGCTTCTCCGCCGGGTTCATGCCGGCCGCGGGCTCGTCGAGCAGGAGCAGCTTGGGCTTGGTGGCCAGGGCGCGGGCGATCTCCAGCCGGCGCTGGTCGCCGTACGGGAGGTTCTTCGCCCACTCCTCCGTACGGTGCCCGATGCCGACGAAGTCCAGGAGCTCCCGGGCCAGCGCCCGGCCCTCGCGCTCCTCGCGCCGGTGCCAGGGCAGGCCGAGACCCGCGCCGATGAACCCGGTGCGGTGGTGCGCGTCCGCGCCGACCAGCACGTTCTCCAGCGCCGACATGTTGTGGAAGAGCCGGATGTTCTGGAACGTACGCGCGATGCCGCGCTTCGTCACCGAGAACCGCTTCATCCCGTTGATCTTGCGCCCGTCGAAGGCGACCCGGCCCGCGGTGGGCTGGTACACGCCCGTGACCAGGTTGAAGACGGTGGTCTTGCCCGCGCCGTTCGGGCCGATCAGGGCGAAGATCTCACCCTGCCGTACCTCCAGGTCGAGCCCGTCGATGGCCACGACGCCACCGAAGCGCATCGTGATCTGGTCGAGGGCGAGCAGCGCGCGGCCGCCCGTCACGTCGCTCATCGGCTGCTCACCTCCGCCTTCGCCGTGGGCGTGGCCACTTCGGCGCCCATGCCGCCCATTCCACTGCCTTCGGCGAACTCCGCGCTCCGTTGTCGCGAGGGCAGCAGGCCCTGCGGCCGGACGATCATCATCAGTACCAGGACACCACCGAACAGCAGCACCCGGTAGTCCTCGAACCCGCGGAACCGCTCCGGCAGCCACCCCACGAGGAAGGCGCCGAGGATGACCCCGGGCAGGTTGCCGGACCCGCCGAGCACGACCGCGGCGAGGATCGTCGCCGACAGGATGAACGGGAAGTTGTTCGGCACGATGGAGATCATCTTCGCGGCGAAGACCGTGCCGGTCGCGCCGCCGATGGCCGCCCCGATGGCGAACGCCAGCAGCTTGAACCGGAAGGTCGGGACGCCCATGATCTCCGCGGCGTCCTCGTCCTCGCGGATCGCGGCCCAGGCGCGGCCGACCCGGCTCTTCTCCAGCCGCCGGGCGAAGATGATCACCAGCACGCACAGGGCGACGAGCAGGTAGTAGTACGGCCGCGGGTCGATGACCCCGTACGTGAACGGCTGCAGATCGGGGATGATCTCGATATCGCTCATGTCCGGCGGGTGTGGGATGCTGTTGATCCCCCGCGGGCCGCCGATGGCGTCGGTGTTCTGTGCGACGAGGCGCACGATCTCACCGAACCCGAGCGTCACGATCGCCAGGTAGTCGCCGCGCAGCCGCAGGGTCGGCGCGCCGAGGATGATCCCGGACAGCGACGAGATGAGCACCGCGACGACGATGATCTCCCAGAAGTTCCAGCCCAGCTCGGTGCCGATCACGGCCATCACGTAGCCGCCGATGGCGAAGAACGCGACGAAGCCCAGGTCGAGCAGGCCGGCCTGGCCGACGACCACGTTGAGGCCGATCGCCAGCAGCACGAAGACGCCGATGGGATAGAAGAGGATGGTGGCCCAGTCGCTTTCCGGCGACATGAACGCGCCGACCGAATCCGACGGCGCCAGCAGGGCGGCGACGATCACCAGGCCGTAGACGGTCCAGCGGACCCAGCCCGGCGCCCTCCCCCACCAGTCGCGCATCTCGTCGAAAGGCGTGGTGATCTTGCGCATCGCGGCCCGTACGGGGCCGATGCCGGTGGTGTTCTTCGAATGACTCATGCGCGTGCCTGCTGGAGAGACTCACCGAGGATGCCGGTGGGGCGGAACATCAGGACGAGGACGAGGATGCTGAAGGCGATCACGTGCTGCCACTCCGATCCGAGCATGCTGGTGCCGTACGCCTCGATGAGGCCGAGCGCCAGCCCGCCGACGAGGGCACCGCGGAGGTTCCCGATCCCGCCCATGACGGCTGCCGTGAAGGCCTTGATGCCGAGCAGGAACCCCACGAAGAACTGAGTGTTCTCGAACTCCACCACGTACAGCGCGGCGGCGATGCCCGCCATGGCCCCGCCGATCAGGAAGGTCATCAGGACGACCCGGTCGATGTTGACGCCCATCAGCACCGCGGACTCGGGGTTCTGCGCGGTCGCGCGGATTCCGCGGCCGATCCGGGTCCGGTTCACGATCAGGTCCAGCACGATCATCATCACGATCGCGCCCACGAAGACGAGGAGCTTGTCGTTGCGGACCACGGCGTCGCCGATGCTGAACAGCGGCTCCTTCTCCATCAGCGCCGGCACGGGGACCTGGATGCGCCCCGCCTGCGGGCGGTCGAACCCCTCGGGGATGACCACCAGGGCGAACAGCTCTTGGAGGAAGAGGGAGGCCCCGATCGCGGAGATCAGGAAGGCCAGCCGGGACGCGCCCTTCTTGCGCAGTCTTCGGTAGGCCACGAGTTCGAGCAGTACGGCCGTCCCGCCGGAGGCGATCATGGCCCCCGCGGCGATCAGGAACAGTACGCCGACGAAGGTCAGGCCGCTGACCGGACCGGTGACGCCGAGGATGTTGAGCGTGAGCAGGGCCCCGAAGGTGCCGATCATGAAGACCTCGGAGTGCGCGAAGTTGATCAGTCGCAGCACGCCGTACACCATCGTGTAACCCAAGGCGATGAGCGCGTAGATGGAACCGAGAGCCAGGCCGTCGATCGTGGACGGCCAGAACTGGCTAACAAGATCGTTGAACAATGTGAGTCGCCTTCGTAGGAAGGGACGGGAGCGCGACGCGCTCCCGTCCCAACGCTGCAGGACTACCGTAAGGCGGTGGGGCTACTGCACGGACGCCGTCTTGGAGTCCCCGAGCAGGGTGTAGTCCTTGCCCTTCACCGCGTAGACGAAGATCGAACTGGTGCTCAGCTCGCCGTTGGGGGCGAACTTGATGTCCTTGGACACACCCTTCTTGGAGTACGTCTTCAGGAACTCGTTGATCTTCTCCGCATCGGTATTGCCGGCCTTGATCGCGTCGATGATCGCGGTCGCGGCGTCGTACCCCTCGGTGGCATAGATCTGCGCATCGGCGTTGAACGCGGCCTTGTACCTCTGCGCGAAGTCCTTGACCTCGGGATCGTCCGATGCGCTGCCCAGAACGCAGGGGCAGGCGATGTAGGTGTCGGTGGCGTTCGCCTCGCCGGCGCCCTCGATCAGGCCCGCGTCCAGCGAGCCGTCACCGGACATGAACGGCGCCTGCACGTCGGCCTGGCGCAGCTGCTTGAGCAGTCGGCCCGCCTGGGCGTAGTAGCCGCCGAAGAAGACCGCGTCCGGGTTGAACGCCTTGATCTTGTTGACGGTCGACGCGTAGTCCGAGCCCTGCTGGTCGACCTTGTCCCTGTTGACCGTGGCCTTGCCCTTGAGCGTCGCGTCCACGGCGTCGGCCAGGCCCGCGCTGTACTCCTGGGAGTCGTCCACGATGAAGATCTTCTTGGCCTTCATCGCGCGGGTCAGGAACTCGGCGGCCGCCGGGCCCTGAGCGCCGTCGTTGGCGACGACGCGGTGCCAGTACTTCCAGCCCTGCTGCGCCAGGTCCACGGCGGTGGCCGAGGCCGACACACTCGGAACCTTGGCCTCCTCCAGGATCGGGCCCACGTTCTTGGACTCTCCCGAGAACGCCGGGCCGACCATGGCGACGATCTTGTCCTCGCGGACGGCCTTGGTCGCGAGCGGCGTGGCCTGCTCCGGCAGCCCCTGGCTGTCGTAGGGCACGTACTCGATCTTGGTCTTGGGGTTCGTCTTGTTGTACTCGTCGAATGCCAGCTTCGCGCCGTTGTGCGGTGGGATGGCGATGCCGGCGTTCTCGCCGGTCAGCGCCCCAAGGAAACCGACTTTGACGGTGCCTGCGGCTTCGCCACCACCGCTCGAGCCGTCGCCGCTACCACCGCCGCACGCGGCCAACCCGAGAGAGAGCGCCGTCCCGAGCGCCAGCGCCCCACCCAGGCGAAAGATGTTCCGCCGCAAGGTCGCCTCTTTTCTGCTCCGGATCCACGGAGGATCGGGTACGAGGAAACCCCCAGGTCAAGGCACCAGCGAGCGCGCCCGGACACTGGGGTTGAAACTGTAGTACACCGATTTACCGGGGTGAATCAGTAGGGCGGAACGCCAGTGTTATTCGTTCGTTACGGCCTCGTGGCTGTGCGTGCATGGATGGAATCGAATTCGCCACCTAACGCATACGGTCCGACACTCCGGGACACCCTGGAAAATGCGATTGGGCGCATATCACCGAGCCGGCCGCACCCACAAGGCCCCGCCGCTCCCCGATCACTCCTCGCCGGACCGCCGCTTCCCCAGCTCCTCCACGACCACCTCGGCCACCCGGCGCATCGTCAGCCGGCGGTCCATCGAGGCCTTCTGGATCCAGCGGAACGCCTGCGGCTCCGACCATCCGTGCTCCGCCTGCAGCAGGCCCTTCGCCCGCTCCACCAGCTTGCGGGTCTCGAGCCGCTCATGCAGCCCGCTGACCTCCTTCTCCAACTCGGAGATCTCCGTGAAACGGCTGACCGCCATCTCGATCGCCGGAAGCAGGTCCGACTTGGTGAAGGGCTTCACAAGGTAGGCCATGGCTCCGGCGTCGCGGGCCCGCTCGACGAGGTCCCGCTGTGAGAACGCCGTGAGGATCACCACCGGGGCGACCCGTTCCCCCGCGATCCGCTCCGCCGCCGAGATGCCGTCGAGCACCGGCATCTTCACATCAAGGATCACCAGGTCAGGGCGGAGCTCGACGGCGAGCTGCACGGCGGTCTCACCGTCGCCCGCCTCCCCCACGACGGCATAGCCGTCCTCCTCGAGCATCTCCTTGAGGTCGAGACGGATCAGGGCCTCGTCCTCCGCGATCACCACGCGGCGCTGTGTCTCGGTCACGCGCAGAGCCTACCGAGACGCGGTAGATTAGTGCGCGCCCCACCCCCGGGCGCTGGGGAACAGATGGATTACACTCGTCTGGATTTGCCGGGATGGCGGAATGGCAGACGCCGATGCCTCAAAAGCATCTGCCCTCCGGGGCGTGCGGGTTCGAATCCCGCTCCCGGCACGCGATTTTGGCTTTGCATGCTTGTTCCCCCTTTCGGGGGGCCTGCGCCCATGGGGCATCGCGTCATGTCGCCCGGGGGGCGACCCCCCGGAGCCCCCCGCCCAGGGGGACTTCGTCCCCCCGGACCCCCCTTCCCGAGCGTTTTGGGATTGCCTTGCCCTGGAGCCCTAGGGCCAACGCCGTTCAGTTAAGGGCGAGGGTTGTTCGTCAAGGTGGGTGAATGAGGTAGCGGAGCTGCTGTAGAAGAGGTCTGTCACTCCAAGACATCCTCACCACAGGAGCTCCGCTGTTGGAACAGGTTGCCATAACGAGGA
>WHSL01000074.1 GCA_009380095.1 Streptosporangiales bacterium
CGAGCGGCAGGCTCGGGCCTCCCGCCTCCGGGCCGAGCGGCAGGCTCGGGCCTCCCGCCTCCGGGCCGAGCGGCAGGCTCGGGCCTCCCGCCTCCGGGCCGAGCGGCGGGCTCGGGCCCAAGCGACAGGGCGTGCGGACGGGCCGGTGTGTCGTCCGCGCGCCGGTTGGTCTGCCGTCGGACGCGCATCCCGAACACCGTACCGACCGGCGATTCGTCGCCCCACCCCCGTTCCCCACCGATTCGTCCCAAAGCGCCCCCGAGCCCCGCCACCCGCCACCATCACCCCGGCTCCGCCCCCGGCTCCCCCTGTGGCCCTTCGTCGTAGAGCCAGGCACCACACGGGCAGCGCCGGACCGCCCGAGAGGGTGGCTTCTCGGGCTGGTCCGCCGCACGCGGGTGCTCATTCGCGCGGCATAGGCGGTGGGAGGTTGTCGATGATGGGGGGTGGACGAACGTCGATGTGGTTTCCGTTAGGCGTGGTCCACCGGAACGTGTGCTGGTCGAGGGTGGTGAGCCGCCAGCCTGCGGTGTGCTTCATCCGGTGGTGCCACTTGCAGACCGGCTGGAGGTTGGCTTCTACGGTCGCGCCGCCCTTGGCATAGTCGATCCGGTGGTCGATCTCGCAGTCGGCCGCGGGCTTACGGCAGCCGGGCGCGACACAGGTGCGATGCCGCACCTGCACCCGCCGCCGCAGCCCCTCGCCCGGCAGGCGCCGCCCGGGCATGCCGACGGGCGGAGGTTGCGCGGACATGCCGGCGGGTGGACCTTGCCCGGGTGTGTGGGCGGTCGGGGGCTTGGACAGTTTGCGGACGATGTCAGCGATGACCGGCGCCCAAGCCCCGGCCCCAGCCCCGCTGCCTCGGATGGGGCCGCCGGTGTGGTGACGGGCGCGGCCGGCTCGGTTGAGGTCGCAGGGGTCGGGACGGTCGAGGTCGCTGGTGTCGAGACGGTCGAGGTCGGCGGCGTTGAGGTGGAGGAGGTCGTCGGTAAGGGCGATTTCGACGATTGCTCCGGTCACCGGTGGGGCGTAGGTGAGGGCGCCGGTGGGGCGGGCGTGGATGACGCCGGCCTGCAGAAGGTAGCCGTCGTGGTCGCAGTAGGCGTAGCGCCAGTGGCCGCGGGTGTGCTGGGCCACGATGACGCGGGCCAGCTCCGCGTCCACAGGACCACAGCCCGGGATCTCGCCGGGGTGGTCGTCCAGGCCGAGCAGGGTGGACAGCTTGACCCGCACCTCGTAACCAGCCCGCGGCCGCACCCCTGTCAGCGGAGCCCTCGAACCCGCTGCTTTCGGGCCCGCCCCGCCCGTCGGACCTGCGCCGCCCATCGGACGCACGCCACTCATCGGGCCCGTGCCCGGCTGGCCTGTCGCGGTGCTCGGGTTGGGGGTGCCGGGGGTGGTCGGGGTTAGTGGGGGCTTGGGGCGGCGTGGGAGTGGGGCTCGGCCGCCTCGTGGGTGGGGGTCGTCGGGTAGGTCGTTGGAGGGGTCGGGGCGGTCTTCGGGGTGGATTGCGTCCTCGGGGACGAGGTGTTGTTGGGGGGCTTCGTCGGGTGGGTCGGGCTGGCCATCTTGTGTGGTGGCGTGGAGGAGGAGGTCGGCGATGATGTCGTTGTCGTTGACCTGTTGGTAGGAGCCGGTTAGGTAGCCGATGTAGAGGTCGGCGCGGATGACGTCTAGGGGGCGGGGGTCTCCGGCCTGCTTGGCCTGGCGGGCCAGGCGGGTGAGGTTGGCCATGGACTGGGCCACCCCGTCCAGGGGCATGTCGCGGCCTGCGAGGTCGGCCGTGCCGTCGGCGTTGATGGTCTTGTGGACGTGGCGGTTGGCGACGCGCTCGCGGTAGGCGCGCTTGCGCCAGGCGGGATCGATGGCCATGGCCTCGCGTTGCAGCCGGGCGCGCAGTTGCCCTGTCGTCAGGCCTGGGGCATCGGGCAGGACGCGGGAGGTGATCAGATTGATCTGGTCGGGGGTGAGGTTGATCAGGACGTCGGGGAAGAGCCGCGCTCGGGGCCAGTCCAGCGCCCCGGCCCGGAACGCGTTCATGACGTCGGGGAACTCGCTGTGCAGTGCCCAGCCGGTCCAGAACTCCGTCTCGGCGGACGTCTTCGTCAGCCGCAGCAGAGCACGGGGCTCCTCTGCCGCGAACTGGCCGGGAAACGCCCTGCGGCCGCCGGGCTCGGTTTCGTCGCGGAGGCCCAGCTCGATCATGGTGTCCAACGAACCTGCCTGATAGTGCGCGGCCTGACGGCGCTGCGCCAGCAACACAGCGGCGGCCTCGTCGCCGGTCAGCCCGCGCTGGTCGAGGCCGTCCAGGACAGTCGCCAGCTCCCGGCCCGGCACCGCACATGCGAGCCGGTCCAGCAGCGAAGAGATCCCCCGAACATCCATGCACCCATTATCTCGAACAAGAGTTCGGGATAATGGTTATCCACAGACCTAATCGAAAACTTCCGGAGCCCAACCAGCCCAGGCGAGCCCCGGACACACAACCCACACCAACAGGAGGGAACCACACCTCCCCAGCCACCCGCTAGCCGCAAACCCAGCGGGTCAGGTGGCGCTGTCAAGGGTGGCGAAGCCATCGGCGCAGCCGACGCCGAAGGCGCCCTTGACCGCGCCACCTGACCCGCCACACTCAAAAGGCGGGTGGCCACCAAGCCCGACTCAGACATGCAGAGCGGGCCGGTCGACCAACCCACCAGCCATCAACGCCCGGTTCAACGACAGGCTGCCATGCGAACGCACCGGCACCGCGGACTCCTCCTTGAGCCGGCCCACGACAAGACGCGACATGGCCACTGGGGTGGCGAGTTGGGCGGTTACTGGGGTGAGCAAGGCCCTGAGCTGCTTGAGCGCCGCCTTGCCTTGTACAGCGTGGAGCAGCGGATGGTCTTCGGGGCCAATACGTATCGGGCGCATGCGCAGATGCTGGCTTCGAGCCCTTGTGAGCGGTGGCGCGGTCGACCGTCGCGGGCGGAGGTGTGCACGGCGTTGATCGCCGCGAGGATCTGATGGCGACCCGGAGCCACCCCGGCGGCCAGGCGCTCGCGCACCAGCCGATGCCCCTCGGCGGTCAGCGCCGCGTCCCGGGCCCCTTGGTCCTGCTCCGCGAGAGGGACCAGTTCGCCGCCGCCTCGACCATCGGGAGGCGGCGGCGGGCGGCGGCGATCGCGTCGAAACGGCCCGTTTGACGTCGTAGCCGTGGTCGATCCCCTGCAGACCCCGATCACGTGAGGACCGGGTCAGCGAGCCTGCCAGTTCGGAGGACGCTTCTCCAAGAAGGCGGCAACCCCCTCGGCACGATCAGCACTGTCGTACGGATCATGCTTGGGATCGAGCCGAAGCGCCGCCGAGAGCGGAAGATCAACCCCCCGCGAGATCACGGACTTGTACCGGCGCAACGTCAGCGGCGCACGAGCGGCGAGCTCGAGCGTGAACTCCCGCGCCCGCTCCCGAAACTCCCCCGCCGCCCACACCCGGTTGACGAGCCCCATCGCGAGCGCCTCGGCGGCGGACACATCCCGCCCGGTATAGAGCAGGTCGTACGCGACCCCCAACGGCACCACCCGCGCCAACATCTGCGCCCCGAAGTTCGCCCCCATCCCCCGCTTGGACTCCGGCAACCCCATCCGCGCCGCCTCCGAAGCGACCCGCAGGTCACAGGCGAGCGCCAACTCCAGACCCCCGCCCATGGCCCACCCGTTGAGCACCGCGACCGTCGGCTTGGGACACTCCACGATGGCCTCGAACACGTTGCGGTAGAGCCCGGTCATCGGCCGCCGCACCCCCCGCCGCCCCGCCGCGTCGTTCTCCCGGATCTCCTTCAGGTCCACCCCGGCACAGAACGCACGGTCCCCGGCACCGGTCAGATGCACCACCCACACGGAGTCGTCCGAGGCGATGGCGTCGAACGCCTCCACCAGGTGCCGCTGCAACCCGGTCCCCAGCGCGTTGAGCCGCTCGGGCCGGTCCAGCGTCGCGTACGCGACCCGGTCCGCCACCTCCACCCGCAACCCGTTCTCGCTCAACCCATCCGAACTCGTCATACGGTCCTCTCCTGCTCGTCCACCCCGCCGCCCGAACCCACCGGTCAAACGGCGGTCCGCTCGGCCGCAGGCCGCTCCGCCCGCCACGACGAGAGATCATCCCCGGCCAGCGGAGCTCCCCCCAGCGACGGACCACTGGTGTGCAGATGACAGGCGGATCGCCCCCCACCCTCGACCTCGACGACCGGCGGCGCCTCCCGCGAACAGATCTCCATCGCATACGGACACCGCGTATGGAACGCACACCCCGGAGGCGGCGCGGTCGCATCGGGCATATCCCCCGGCAGCACGATCCGCTTACCGAGCCCGGCCCGATCCGGATCGGGCACCGGAATCGCGGACAGCAACGCCTCGGTGTACGGGTGCGCCGGCATCCCGTACACCCGCCGCGTCGGCCCCTCCTCGACGATCTCACCGAGATACATGACCGCCACCCGGTCCGCGATGTGCCGCACCACCGCCAGATCGTGCGCGATGAACAGATAAGCGGTCCCCAACTCCCGCTGCAACCGCCCGAGCAGGTTGAGCACCTGGTTCTGCGTGGACACGTCGAGCGAGCTGACCGCCTCGTCACAGACCACCACGGCCGGCGAGACCGCGATGGCCCGCGCGATGGCGATCCGCTGCCGCTGCCCGCCGGAGAACTCCTGCGGATACCGCGCCGCGTGCGCCTCGTCGAGCCCGACGAGCTCCAGCAGCTCGGCCACCCGCGCCTCCCGCTCGGCACGGCCGAGCCCCAGGTGCGTACGGAGCGGCTCGGCGATGCTGTCCCCAACGGTGGACGACGGGTCGAGCGAGGAGAACGGGTCCTGGAACACCATCTGCGCCTTACGCCGCCGGCGCCGCAGCTCCGCCCCGCCGAGCCCGGTGAGGTCCTCCCCGTCCAGCAGGACCGTCCCCGAGGACACCGGCACCAGCCGCAACGCCGCACGCGCCGCGGTCGACTTCCCGGACCCCGACTCCCCCACCAGCCCGAGCGTCTCACCGGGCGCGAGGTGCAGGCTGACACCCCGCACCGCGTACACCGGCCGGGGCCGCAACCCCGACCGGCCGGGGAACCGTACGTGCACGTCCTCCAGCCGGAGGATCTCCGAGGACTCGCTCATCGCGCACCTCCCAGGACGAGTTCGGACGTACGGGCACACCGCGCGGCACGACCCTCACCGGTCTCGGCCAGCGACACCGGCGAGGCGCAGACCTCCGCGACATGACCGCAACGGTCGGCGAACCGGCACCCGTCCGGCCACGCCCCGAGCGCCGGCGGCCGCCCAGGGATGTACGCCAGCTCCTCCCCCTCGGTCTCCGCCTGCGGCATGGCCGCGAGCAGCGCCGCCGTGTACGGATGCGCGGGCTCATGGAAGACCGCCCGCGCCGGCGCCTGCTCCACGACCTGGCCCGCGTACATGACCACGACGCGATCGCAGATCTCCGCCACCACCCCGAGGTCGTGCGTCACGAACAGCATCGACATGCCCAGCTCACGCCGGAGCTCGGCGAGCAGGTCGAGCAGCTGCGCCTGGATGGTGACGTCCAGCGCGGTCGTGGGCTCGTCCGCGATCAGCAGCCGCGGCTTGCAGACCAGCGCGATGGCCAGCATCACCCGCTGCCGCATCCCGCCGGAGAACTCGTGCGGATACTGCCGCGCCCGCCGGGCCGCCCCGGGAATCCCGACCATGTCGAGCGCCCGTACGGCCTCCTCCCACGCGGCCCGCCGTCCCGCACCCCGGTGCCGCCGGACCGCCTCGGCGATCTGGTCGCCGACCGTGTACGCGGGGTTGAGGCTCGTCATCGGCTCCTGGAACACCATCGAGATGGCGGACCCGCGCAGGGAACGCATCCGCCGTTCGGAGAGCCGCGTCAGGTCGGTGCCGTCGAAGACGATCGAGCCGCCGGCCAGCCGTCCCGCCTCCCTCGGCAGCAGGCCCATGATGGACAGCGAGGTCACGGTCTTGCCGGAGCCGGACTCTCCGACGAGCCCGACGGTCTCCCCCGGCGCCACCGAGAACGACACGTCGTCCACGGCGGCGGCCATCCCGGAAGCGGTGGCGAACTCCACCCGCAGCCCGGACACCTCCAGCAACGGGGTCTCGGTCATCGTGACCTCCGGTGGATCTCCCGGCCCAGCGAGTCGCGCAGGCCGTCGCCGATCAGGTTGAAGGAGAGCGTCGCCAGCGCGATCGCCAGTCCGGGCGCCCACACGAGGTCGGGCGCGGAGCGGATCTGGTTGAACGCGCCGCCGAGCTCGACGCCCCAGCTCGGGGTGGGCGGCTGCGCGCCGAGCCCGAGCAGCGAGAGCGCCGCCTCGGCCAGCAGCGCGGTGGCCAGCATCAGCGACAGCTGCACCAGCAGCGGCGGCAGGATGTTGGGCAGCACCCGTCGGCGCAGCACGGTGAACGGCCGGGTGCCGATGCTGATGGAGGCCTCGATGTAGGTCTCCGCGCGCACCCCGAGTGTGGCCCCGCGGACCACGCGGAACAGCCGGGGCGCGTACACCACCCCCAGCGTCACCATCGCCTTGGTGAGGCCGGGACCCATCACGCCGATCACCGCGACCGCGAGGATCAGCGTGGGGAAGGTCATCAGCACGTCGGCGATCCGGTTCAGCACCCAGTCCACGCGGCCGCCGACGAAGCCGGCGACGAGCCCGGTGGGCACGCCGAGCACCGCGGCCACGCCGACCGCGAGCACGGCGGCGAACAGCGAGACGCGGCCCGCGTACAGCAGCCGGGACAGCACGTCCCGGCCCAGCATGTCGGTGCCCAGCAGGTTCGACGGCGTCGGGGCGGAGAGCCGGTTGAAGACGTCGGTGGTCGTGGGCGAGTGCGGCGCGATGAGCGGGGCGAAGATCGACGCCAGCACGATCAGGGTGAGGACGACGGCGGCGATCACGGCGGGTGTGTTGCGGCGGTAGCGGTACCAGAACCCGTGCGGCCGTACGGCCGCGGCCGGCCCGCCCTCGGTGGCGGTGGTGGCGCTCATGTCTGCCGGATCCTCGGGTTGAAGTAGCCGTAGCTGACGTCGACGATCAGGTTGATCAGCAGCACGCCGACCGCGGCCGCCATCACCACGCCCTGCACGACCGGGAAGTCCCGGTTGAAGACGGCCTGGTAGGCGAGCTGCCCGATGCCGGGCAGCGCGAACAGCTGCTCCATGACGACGGTGCCGCCGATGAGCCGCGCCGCCTCGGTGCCGAGCACGGTGACGACGGGCACGGCCGCGTTCTTCATGCCGTGCTTGACGACCACGTGGAACGGCCCGAGCCCTTTCGCCCGGGCCGTACGGATGTAGTCGCCGCGCAGCACCGTGCCCATGGCGGACCGGGCCTGCCGGGCCACCGCGGCGGCCGGCGCGAGGCCCAGCGCGATCGCCGGGATCGCCAGGTGGTGCAGCCAGCCGACGGGATCCTGCGACAGTGCGGTGTACCCCACGGCCGGGAACCACGTCAGGCCGAGGGAGAACACCGACACCAGCGCCATGCCGACCCAGAAGTACGGCACCGCGATGCCGGCGCTGGCCGCGACCGTGGCGAACCGGTCCAGCAGGCCGCCGGGCCGCAGCGCGGCCAGCGAGCCCACGGCGAAGCCGAGCAGCAGCGCGAACACCACCGCCAGCGCGGCCAGCGACAGCGTCACCGGCAGCCGCGTGGCCAGCGACTCCAGCACCGGCACGTCGGTGAACAGGGACCGCCCGAGATCGCCTTGCAGCACCGCGCCCAGCCAGTCCAGGTAGCGCTGGAAGAACGGCTGGTCGAGGCCGAGCATCTCGCGGATCTCCGCGATCCGCTTCGGGTCGGGCTGGTCCCCGGCGAGCGCGACGGCGGGATCGCCGGGGATGAGCAGGATCAGCGAGAACACCAGGAAGCTGATCACCATCAGCAGCGGCAGGAGGACGAGCAGCCTCCGGCCGATCAGGCCGAGCATGTCCTCCCTACTTCCGGTTCGGGGTCATCGAGACGCCACGGAACTGACGTGAGGCGTCGGCGTAGATCTCCAAGCCGTTCACCTTCTTGTTCATCGCCGAGGGCGAGGTCACGTGGCAGAGCGTGAGGTTGGGCGCGGCCTCCTTCGCGGCGGCGCGCATGAGCTTCGCGTACACCGGCGCGCGCTCGGCGTCGCTGCCACCCTTGAGCCCCTCCTCGTGCAGCCGGGTCAGCTCGGGCGTGGTGAACCCGCCCGGGTTGCTGAAGCCGTCAGGCAGGTAGTAGTCGGCGGTGAGGATGCTCGGGTCGAGCTCGGCCTTCTGCTCCGACAGGCTGGCGTCGACGGTCTTGTTCACCGAGAAGTCCTCGCCGAGCTTGGCGATGGGCACCGGGTGGATGTCCATCTTGATCCCGACATCGCTCAGGTTCTGCTGGATCAGCTGCGCGATCTGCAGGTAGATGTCGAGGTTGATGACCTGCATCTCGAATTGGAACCCCTTGCTCAGCCCGGCCTGCCTCAGCAGTTCCTTGGCCTTGCCCGGGTCGTGGCGGTAGAAGCCGGGCGTCAGGCTCGGGTCGGCGCCGAACATGTTCCGCGGCAACAGCTGTGCCGACGGCTGGCAGAGCCCGTTGAGCAGCTGGGAGATGCCGTCCCTGTTGATCGCGTGGTTGAGCGCCAGCCGTACGCGGCGGTCGCCGAACTTGCTGCGCTTGGTGTTGAGACTGATCGTGTAGCTGGAGGCGTTCGGCTTCTGGCAGATGATCAGTCCGGCCTTCTTGGCCGGGTCGATCATCTGCACCCGCAGGAACGTCGCGTCGGCCGCGCCGGTGGTGACCGCGGACAGCCGCGCGTTGTCATCGCCGGAGATCAGCATCACCAGCTTCTTGACGTTCTGCGCGTCCGGGTCCCAGTAGTCGTCGACGGCCGTGTACTCGACCCGGTCACCGGACACCGAGCGGGTCATCTTGAACGCGCCGGAGCCGCCGGTGGGCTTGGAGGCCTGGTTCTTGTCGTCCAGCACCCGCGGGCTCATCATCATCCCGGCGCTGCCGGCCAGTGTGTTCACCAGCGGCGCGGCCCCGTCCTCGGTGACGAACCGGACGGTGTGCTGGTCCACGGCCTCCACGCTCTTGACGGTCTCCAGTTCCCCCGCGTTGTAGGAGCCCTTGAGGTCGCGGTGCCGCTCGATGTTGGCCCTGACCGCGTCGGCGTCGATCGGCGTGCCGTCGTGGAACTTCGCGTTCTCGACGAGCTTCATCTCCAGGACCTTGTTGTCCTCGAGCAGCCGCCACGACTTGGCGAGCATCGGCTCGACCTTGCCGTCCGCGTCGATGTGCGTCAGCGCGTCGTACAGCGGATACAGGTACATCAGGCTGTTGTTGGTGGTGATCCGGTCCGGGTCGAAGCTGGTGTTGTCGACCGAGTACATCCACGTGAACGTGGCGTTCGGGTCGTGCTTCGGATCCGGCGGCGGGCAGGCGATGGTGCGGCCCGCGTTGGCCCGGCCCTCCTCCGGGGACTGCCGGGCCTGTTCGTTGCGGCAGCCGGTCGCGGCGATGAGTACGGCGCCGGCGAGCAGGGCGAGCGCTCTGCCGCGGCGGGAACGGGGCGATACGAGAGGCATGGGCGGAGCCCTTCGTGATGACTTTTTCGGGGGGACGAGTGAGCCGGACGGGCACGCCGCCCGGCTGTCGGATCAGGTCACTGCGAGGTACGGCGCCGCTGCGACCACATCTGCGTGGCGCGCTCGAACTCCAAGGCCACCGGCCAGGACACGGCCGGCGGGCCCAGCTCGGAGCGGAACGAGCGCACCGCCTCACGGGCCAGCGCCGGGTCCTTGGCGGCCTGCGTGGCCAGCTCCAGGGCGCGCGCGTCGACCTGCTCGGCGGGCAGCGCCTGCCAGGCGAGGCCGATGCGGACGGCGCCGGCGCCATCCACCTCCTCGCCGAACAGCCCCATCGCGGCGGTCGCCTCCCGGCCGGCGAGCCGGCCGGAGAGCGTGAAGTAGCCGCCGCCGGGGTGCAGGCCGATCTTCAGGAACCCGGAGATGATCCGGGCGTTCTCCGCGACGATGCGCAGGTCCGTGGCGAGCATCAGGTTCAGACCGGCACCCACCGCCGCCCCCTGGACCGCGGCGACGGTGGGCACCTGCAGCTGCCCGACGCGGACGAACGCGCCGTACACGGCGCCGGAGGCCCGGTACGTCGAGTCCTCGGTCTGGTCCCGGCCGGGCTTCCAGCGCCGCCGGTCCGCACCCGAGCAGAACGTGCCGTTGGCGCCCCGTACGACGGCCGCGCCGATCTCCGGATCCGCGTCGACCTCGTCGCAGACGGCGACGAGCTCCTTCCCCATGTCCGGGGTGAGCGCGTTCTTGACCTCCGGCGAGTCCACCGTAATGACGGCGACCCCGTCGGTGCGCTCCAGCTTGATCTCACCCATATATGTCTTCACCTTTCGCTTTCGGATTCGGCCAGCGCGCCGCCGGGGCGCTGCGGGGGCACGGGCGGGCGGGCGCCCGCGCCGGACAGTCGCGCGATCAGCCGCGCCAGCGCGCCGACCGAGGGGAACACGTTGATCCCCGCGGCGTTGAGCGCGGCGCGGGCCGTACGGGTCTGCGCCTCGCCGGCGATCCACGCCACCGCGAGCGGCTTGTCCAGCCCCCCGGCGACCTCGAAGAGGCCGGCCGCGACGGCATCGGCCGCGTCGCCGGTGACCATGGTCAGCACCACGCCCACCACATCGACCTCGGGTTCCCCGGCCACCAGGCGGCAGACCTCGGAGAACCGTGCGGTGTCGGCCTGGAACAGCTGGGCGGTGACGTCCACCGGGTTGGCCACCGCCCCGAAACCGGGCACGATCTCGGCGAGCCGGCGCTGCCCGTCCATGCCGATCTCCGGCACTTCCAGGCCGAGCGCCCGCAGGTGGTCGGCGAACAGGCTGCCCGCGCCGCCGGAGCTGGTCACCACGCCGACCCGGCCGGAGCCGTAGCGGCGGCCCTGGGCCAGCGCGATGCCGCACTCGAGAAGCTCGTCCACGTCGTGCGCGACCACCACGCCGTGCCGGCGGGAGACCTCCTCGAAGTCGTCGTCGGCCGGGACCAGCGTCCCGGTATGCGCGGCGACCGCGCGGCGGCCCACGTCGCTGCGCCCGGACCTGAGCACCACCAGGGACTTCCCCCGGGCCGCGGCCTCCCGGGCCAGGTCCGCGTAGTCGGCCCGGGCGGCGGCGTCGCCGACGTCCTCGACGTAGCCCATGCAGACGCGGATGTGGTCGTCCGCGAGCAGGTAGCGGGTGGCCTCCACGAAGGTCACGTCGGCCTGGTTACCGGTGGAGACCCAGGCGGTGAGCGGCTGCCGCCGCTCCCTGGCCAGGCCGAGCACCGACCCGCCGACCGCCCCGCTCTGCCCGATGTAGGCGAGGCCGGTCGAGGCGGCGCGGGCGTCGAAGCCCCCGTCCGCGCCGGCGGTGAAGGTGGCCGCCAGCTTCGCGGGTGCGTACAGGGTGCCCTGGCAGTTCGGGCCGATGACCCGGACCCCGGTCTCCCGGGCGAGCCGGGCGAGGTCCTCCTGCAGGACCCGGCCGTCCGCGCCGACCTCGGCGTAGCCCGAGGCCAGCACGATCACCGAGCGGACCCCCGCGGCCGCGCAGTCGCCCACCACCGCCTGGGTCGCGGCAGCGGGCACCTGCAGCAGCGCGAGGTCCACCGGCCCCGGCACCGCGTCGATGGACGGGTAGCAGGGCAGACCGTTGATCTCCTGATAGCGCGGGTTGACCGGGTAGACGCCACCCGCGTAGCCGAACTCCGAGAGGTACCGGAGCGGTCTGCTGAGCAGCCCGCTCCGCGGCGAGGCCCCGATCACGGCGACGGACCGGGGGGTGAAGAAGCCGTCGAGTCCCATCCCCTGATGTGCCTCCTCAGCGTCTGTATAAAATTTTGGATCACGTTATAACTTCTGGGATAACGCGTCCAGGCTTGTGTTCGAATCGGGGACTCCGATATGGGGAGGCCCGTGAAGGGGGCTCAGTAAGGTTGGGAGACATGAAGACGGCGATCGATGACGACGGCACGCCCGAGCCGGTGGTGCCCGACGAGTTCGCCGACGCCTTCGGCGCCGAGCCCGCCGGCGTCTCCACCCGGGTCTCCGGCGTGCTGCGGGCCATCCGGCACATGATCCTCACCGGGGAGCTGCTCCCCGGCGAGCAGCTCCGCCAGGACCAGCTGGCCAAGCGGCTCGACGCCAGCCGCATCCCCGTACGCGAGGCGCTGATGACGCTCGCCTCGGAGGGGGTGGTGACGCACACCCCGCACGCGGGCTTCACCGTGAAGAAGTTCAGCCGGGCGGAGATCTCCGAGATCTACCTGATGCGGCGGCTGCTCGAGGCTGAGCTGCTGCGCTCCGTCGACCTGGAGCGGGTGGACCTCGAGGCGCTGCGGACGCTCAACGACAATCTCGCGGACGTCTCCGGGGAGACGCTGCTATGGCGGCGGAAGTACTACAACCGCCGCTTCCACTTCCTGCTGTTCGACATGTCGCCGCTGGCCATCATCCGGGAGCAGGTCGAGCGGCTGTGGAACATGTCGGAGTACGCCCGCTCGCTGTACGCCTACGACGGCACCAGCCACGACCGCATCGTCACCGAGCACACCCGCATCGTGCAGGCCGTGGCCGACCGCGACACCGAGGCGCTCGTCCAGGCCAGCGAGGAACACCGCGCCAACGCCGAACGCCTCATCCTCCAGCGGATCCGCTGAGGGTGGCGCGGAGCTCCGGCTTGAGGATCTTGCCGGCGGCGTTGCGGGGGAGCTCGTCGGGGCGGAACCAGATGTGCGCGGGAATCTTGAACTTGGCGATGCGGCCGGTCAGGAAGGTGGTGAGGGCCTCGGCTTCGAGGGCCGAGCCGGGGACCGGGCGGACGACGGCGCCGACCTCCTCGCCCAGCTCGGCGTGCGGGACGCCGATGACCGCGCACTCCAGCACGTCCGGGTGCTCGTACAGGGCCGCCTCGACCTCGGCGCAGTACACGTTCTCGCCGCCGCGCAGCACCATGTCCTTGGCGCGGTCCACGATGAAGATGAACCCGTCGTCGTCCATCCGGGCCAGGTCGCCGGTGTGCAGCCAGCCGTCGGTGATGGCGGCGGCGGTGGCCTCGGGCTTGTTCCAGTAGCCCATGACCACGTTGGTGCCCTTGATCCACAGCTCGCCGACCTCGCCGGCGGGCAGCTCCTTACCCTCGGCGTCCACGACCTTGGTGTCGCAGATGGCGACCGGCAGGCCGACGCTGCCGGCCTTGAGCGTGTAGTCCACCCCCGCGTTGGTGGTGGCCACCGAGGACGTCTCGGTCAGCCCGTAGCCGTTGCCGGGTGAGCGGCCGGGGAGCTGCTCGGCGAGCCTGTCGGCCAGCGCGGCCGGCGCGGGCGCGCCGCCGGAACTCACCCCGGCCAGGCTGGACACGTCGTAGCGGTCGAAGTCGGGGTGCGCGAGGAACTGCAGCAGCATCGTCGGCACGCAGGTGAACCCGGTGACCCGCTCCCGCTCGACCAGCTCCAGCGCCTTCCCGGCGTCCCACTTGTACATGATCACCAGCGCGTCCCCGGCGAGCAGCGCGGGCAGCAGCACGCTGTGCGCGCCGGTGGCGTGGAACAGCGGCACGGTGAGCAGCCACACGTTGCGGTCCACCGGCGGCGGGTCGGACAGCGAGCCGCCCGCACGCAGCCGCGCGCGGGCGCCGGAGTAGAGCCGGCTGACCGGGTTGACGCAGATGTTGCGGTGCGTGCCGACCGCGCCCTTGGGCTTGCCGGTGGTGCCGGAGGTGTAGAAGATCGTCGCGTCGTCGTCGGGGTGCAGCGACACCTCGGGCAGCGGTTCGCCGGGCGTGACCTCGCCGATCACCGCGGCCAGGTCCCGTACGCCATCAGGTACGGGCCCGTCCGGCCGCGCGACCATCACGCCGATGCCGAGGCCCGGCAGCACGTCGCGCAGCCGGTCGAGCCGCTGCTGGTCGGCGATGAGCACGCGGGAGCCGGAGTCGCGCAGGCCGTACTCCAGCTCCGGCGCGGTCCACCAGGCGTTGAGCGGTACGACGATCGCGCCCGCGCAGGCCGCGGCGAAGAACGCCACCGACCACTCGGGATGGTTCCGCATCGCGATCGCGACCCGGTCGCCCTTGCGGACGCCGTACTCCTCGATGAGCCGGCGGGCCAGCGTGGCCACCAGGTCGGCGTGCTCGCCGTGGGTGACCCGCTCCTCCCCGTACACCAGGAAGTCGCGGTCGCCGAACGCGCGCGCGTCCGCCACGGCGTGCCGCAGCGTGGGCTTGGCGTGCTTCCACGTACGCAGCCGCAGCCCGCGGACCTCGACGTCGGCCATCTCGAACGGCGCGCCCGGAGCGGTCAGCTCCGCGCGCACCTGCTCAACGCTCTTCAACGGCTCGTCTGCTCCTATCTCATGCCCGCGACCTCGGGCGTCGCCGGCCCGGGGTCGATGCTGCCCGGCCGCAGCCGGGCCTGGTCGCGCTCCACCCGCAGCAGCGCCACGAAGATCACGGCCGCCACCACCTGGATCCCGCCGGCCAGGTCGAACGCGGAGGCGTAACCCGCGCCGGGCGTGGCGGCGCCGTCGATGAGCCGCCCGGTGACGTACGGCGAGATGACGCTGGCGACGTTGATCAGGCCGGCCCAGATACCGAGGATGGCGCCGCGCTGCAGGGCGGGGGTGATGTCACCGAGCGCGGGCGCGGCCATCGGCAGCACCGCGGCGGACGCCGACCACGCCACGCCCATCCAGATGACCAGCATGAACTGCGAGTCGGTCCGGGTGAGCAGGAAGAGCGCGACGCCGGAGGCGGCCAGCGTGCCGGCGCCCGCGAGGCCGTACGCGAGCCGGCGTGACGTGCCGCGCTTGACGAGCCGCTGAGTGAGCACGCCGAGGGCGAGCACCACGACGATGGCGATCGCGCTCGGCAGGCCGACCAGGAAGCCGATCGCGGTCCGGCTGAAGCCGCCCTCCTGCTCGAGGAAGGCCGCGAGCCAGGCCAGCGCGAGCGCCAGCCCCCAGTAGTAGGCGAAACCGCCCACGAGTGCGGCGATCATGGTGGGCGCGGCGAACAGCCGCCGGTACGGGACCGGCGCGTCCACCGCAGCCGGCGTTTCGCCCGCGGCGGTGGCCGCGGTCGCCGCCTCCTTGACCGCGGCGTTGGAGTACGGGCCGTCCTTGCCCTTCCACAGCCAGACCGCCATCCAGATCAGGCCGACCGCGCCGAGCACGCCGAAGGCGGCGCGCCAGCCCCAGGCCGCGATCACGAACTGCATGATCGGCGCACCGACGATCACGCCGATCGCGCCGCCGATCGTGAGCATGGACGACGGGAACGCCCGCTCTGCCGGCTTGTACCAGGTGAAGGCGGTGTTGTTGGCGGTGGCCACGACCGGGCCCTCGCCGGCGCCGAGCATCACCCGCGTGACGATCAGGCCGATGAAGCCGACGGCCGGGATCAGCACCGGGAGCTGCGCGAACGACCAGACGAGTACGAGCGCGGCGAGCAGCCACTTGGAGCCGACCCGGTTGGCGACGAAGCCGACGAGGATCGCCGACACCGAGAAGAGCAGGTAGAAGCTGCTGGCGATCGTCCCGAACTGGGTCTCGGTGAGCTTCAGCTCTTCCATGATGGGGATCGCGGCGAGGCCGAGGATCCCCTTGTCCTGGAAGTTGAGCAGGATGAACAGCAGCAGCATGAACAGGATGAATCGGCGCTGGCGTGGCACTACTTCCACGACGGGCTCCCGGTGGGTGAGGGCGATGGGATCCCCGATGGCCGGACGACTCAGGCGTTGTAGGCGAGCTTCAGGCCGGGCCGCGGCCACTCCGTCGCGTACATGAGACCGCGCCCGGAGGACGTGATGTAGGCGGTCCGCAGGTCCGGGCCGCCGAAGCAGATGTTGGTGACGAGCGGGTCGGGTTCGGGCGGCGTGACGGTCTCGACCAGCTCGCCGTCCGGGCTGATCACGCTGACGCAGCCGGTGCGCAGGGTCGCCACGCAGACGTTGCCGGCGGAGTCGACGGCCAGCGAGTCGAGCAGCTGGAAGCCGGGGAACCCGTACAGCAGGTGCGCGCCGGCCGGGCCGGGGCCGCCGGCGCGCAGCCGGCCGGGGCCCTCGATCTCCCAGTACCAGAGCCGCCCGGTCCCGGTCTCCGCGATGTACACGCGGGACCCGTCGGGGCTGAGGCCGACGCCGTTGGGAGTCGTCAGCGGGTAGGCGATCTCCTCCACCCGGGAGCCGTCGGGCAGCGCGTAGTACAGGCCGCCGTTGTCGGTCTCCCGGGGGCGCCGCTTGCCGAGGTCCGTGAAGTAGAAGCCGCCTTCGGCGTCGAAGACGATGTCGTTGGGGCCGCGCAGCGGGTTGCCGCCGACCTCGGTGTAGAGGTCGGTGAACGACCCGTCGAGGGTGACCCGCTGGATGCGGCCGCCGATGTAGTCGGCGGGCTGCTCCCCGGGCAGGGTGATGCCGGCGACGTCGTGCCATTCGAAGCCGCCGTTGTTGCACACGTACACCGCGCCGTCCGGCCCGATGGCCGCACCGTTGGGGCCCCCGCCGAGCTCGGCGATCACCGAGACGGCGCCGTCCGGTGTGGCGCGCGACAGCGTGCCTCTGCGGATCTCCACGAGGACGACCGAGCCGTCCGCCAACGCGATGGGGCCCTCGGGGAAGCTCAACCCCGAGGTGTGCAGGCGGATGTCGGCCATGGTTCCTCCCTGAGGATCTCCGTCACGCAAACAACCGGTCGTTTGGGTGAACTTAAGATCCCGCCTCCCCGGGTGTCAACAAGGACCGGCCGTCAGGCGAGGCGGATGAAGGCCTCTTGGGTCGAGGCTGCCCGCCATCGCCACCTCGGGCCCCCCGGGCAGCGCCCGGATCGCGGCGGTGACCGCGCCGAGGTCGGAGATGTAGATCAGCGCGCAGGCGTGGATGATCGGGTCGTCCGGCAGCCGCTGCCCGCTGCGCACCCACATCCGGCGGGTGGAGTCGGTCGGCTCGTCGTCCGGGATGTCCAGCTCCTCGCGCAGTACGGGCCGGTTCAGCCGCCAGTCCGGGTGCTCGGCGGGTTCGCCGGCGGACCCCTCGGGCCGCGGCACGTGCCGGGCCATCGGGGTGGCGAACTCCGCGCCGCTCTCGTCGCGGTGGAACGAGGCGATCAGGTTGAAGATCGTCTCGCCGTCCTGCACGGCCGCGACCTGGCGGGTGCTGAACGACCGCCCGTCGCGGACCCGCTCCACCCGCAGCACAAGGTTCTCCTCGAGCCGTTCGAGCTCGAACACCGGCAGCAGGTCGGTCTCGACCGGAACATGGATCGCCACGCGGTTTCCTTCCTCGGCGGGTAAGGGACCGATCGTCCGAGTTGTAGCCGCTCAGCCGCGCGGCTCCGAAGCCGGGGCCGCACCCCCCTCGCTCACGCCCGCTCCTGCGCGCCGCCGGAACCCTCGTCCGCGCCCTCGGCCGTGTACTGCTCGTCGGTCACCGGATCGCGCCAGTCAGTCGGCCCCAGGGAGACCGCGGTGTGCAGCAGGAAGCTGTCCGGCGCGCCGCCGTGCCAGTGCAGCTCGCCGGCGGGCGTCCAGACCGTGTCGCCCGCCTCCAGCCGCTGTGGCTCGCCGCCCTCGGCGCACACGTACCCGGCGCCGGCGGTGACGTGCAGGACCTGTCCCTGCTCGTGGCTGTGCCAGTGGGTCCGCGCGCCGGGCGTGAAGAACACGTTGTTGATCCGCACGCCGTCGGTGGCGGGGAGCACGGGGTCGCCCCACACCTCGCCGGTGAAGGTGCCTGACCAGTGCTCCGACGCGCCCTCCGGAGCGCGTCCGCGGATGATCTTCATGAGGTGCGCCCTTCGATCGAGGCCGGTGATCGTATGATCGTCATACGATATTGCCCGCGCCGCCACCGGCCGCGCGGGCTCACCCCACGACGAAGGTGCCCTCAAGACACGGCTTCCCGCCGTTCCTCGTCGAACAGCGCCTTGCAGCCCGAGGAGCAGAACGCGTAGAGCACGCCCGCGTGCTCGGCGGTGCCGCCGCGTGCTCGAGCGGGACCGTCATTCCGCAGACGCAACCGGGCCGCCGCCGGGCCGGACTACTCCCGCGGGAGTACGGCGGAGCGGTACGCAGGGGTGAGGATCCGGACATGTCCGCGGATCTAAGGTTCAGGCATGTCGCTGCCGCGCGAGCCGTACCGCACACTGATCATGGTCGCGGCGGCGGTCGTGGCCGCGGTCCTGGTGCTGGGCGCGGTGGACGCGGGCGGGCGGCTGGTGCACCCGGTGACGCCGCTGGACGTGGGGCTGGTCCTCGGCGGCTGCCTCGCCGTGATCGCCTGCCGCCGGGCGCCCGCCATCGGCCTGACGGTCGTGGCCGCGCTCATGCTCGCCTTCGTGCTGCGCGGGCACGCGGTGTCCGGCGTCGACCCGGTCACCGGCCTGCCGGAGATCCACAGTGTCCGGGAACGCGCCACGCTGCTGGTCGGCTGGTTCGTGGCCGCGGGCGTGGCGGGTGCGGTGTCCCGGCACCGGCGGGCGTACCTCGCCCAGGTGGAGGAGCGGGCCGCGGAGGCGGAGCGCACCCGCGAGGAGACCGTGCGGCGGCGGGCCGTACAGGAGCGCCTGCGCATCGCCCGCGAGCTGCACGACTCCCTCACGCACAGCATCTCGGTGGTCAAGGTGCGGGCCGCCGCCCCGGTCAGGCCGCCGGGGCGCCGAGCAGCCGCGCCATCAGCAGCGTGACGTCGTCCTTCCTGCTCTCGTGGATCTCCTCGAGCACGTCGTCGCAGGCCTCGTCCAGGGACTGGCCGTTGCCGGTGGGCGTGAGCTTGGCGCACAGGTCGGCCAGCTCGTGGTCGAGGTCGCCGCGATGCCGCTCCACGAGCCCGTCGGTGCACAGGGCGAGCACGCTGGCGTCGGGGACGGCGAACTCGTACGTCTCGAAACCGTGGCCGTGCCGGTTCCCGCCCACGCCGATGGGGACCCCGGTGGGCGCCTCCACCACCTCGCCGGACGCGCCTGGCCGGATCACGATGGCCGGGATGTGCCCGGCGTTGGCCAGCCGGCAGCTCCGCCCGGCCGGGTCGTACGCCACGTACAGGCAGGTCGCGAGGTAGTCGTCGGCGAGCCGGAAGGCGAGCTCGTCGAACTTGGTGAGCACCTCGTCCGGCGGCATGCCGAGCGAGGCGAGCGTACGGACCATGATCTTGCACTGGCTCATCCCCACGGCCGCCGGCGCGCCGTGGCCCATGACGTCCCCGACGACGATGCCGATCTCCCCGCCGGGCAGCGGGAACACGTCGAACCAGTCGCCGCCCACCTGGGCGCTGCGGCTCTCCGGCAGGTACCGATAGCACAGCGAGATGCCGGTGATCTGGGACGGCTCGTCCTGTAAGACGCCGCGCCGCAGGTCCTCGACGACGTCGAGCTCCTGGCGGTAGAGGTGGCCGCCCGCGACGCAGCGCGCCGCCCACCGGCACAGCTCCGTGGCCGTGAGGATCTCGTCGGGTGAGAACGCGGGGTGCTCGGTCTCACGGATCAGCATCACGTGCCCGAGCACCATGCCGTGCCCCGTCATCGGGACCAGCAGCACGGTGCGCCCGCGCAGGGGGAGCGTGCTGTTGCGCCCGCCGAGCTGCGCCGCGAGCTGGTCCGCGGCGAACGGGTCGGCGTGCGGCACGTGCACGGTCTCGCCGGCGAGCAGCGGGGTGAGCACGGGGTTGTGCTCGGAGGGACGCAGCAGGTCCCCCTCGGGCAGGGCGATCCCGTGCGCCCGCCCTAAGGACGCGTGCCGCACCGCGGCCCGTCGCAACATCGCCCGGCCTGGGGCCGAGGCCTCGGGCATCACCAGGCCCGCGACCTCTCCGCAGAGGTCGACGGCCGCGTGGTCGGCCAGCCGCGGCACCAGGCTGGCCACCAGCTCCTTGGCGATGTGAACGGGATCATGGACCTCACCTGGGCCCGGCGATCGGCGGGAACGTACCGAATCGACGATCAGGTGCCCGGACGTATCCGGCCGCAACGGTCGAGCCTCCCTCCCCCAGGACCCCTCCGGCCCTCTGCGACAAAGGGTGCCGATCTTCCCTTCGATGCTTCGGTCGTTGCCAGCTGGACCGTGATGGTAGCCACGTCCGAGTGACCGAATGACGAGAATCCACAACAGAAAGTGATTCCACTTCGGTCGGACGCCTACCGGAAGAACACCCTGGCGCGCTGGTCCCCGCCGTGTCGCGGGGGCCGCGATAGGTTGCCTGACGTCCGGATGCCGCGACCAGCCGAGGGGGCGTTCACCATGCGGGCCTTCCTGATCACCCTCATCGCCGTGCTCTCGGCGGGGCTCACCGCCGGGCTGGCCGGATGCGCCGCCGGGGCCGATGGGGGCGGGGCCGGCGCGGGGCCGGCCTCGCCCGGGCGCACCGCCTCCCCCGCTCCGGACGCGCCGTCCCGCGTGGCGATGGCGTACGTGCGCGCGCTGTACTCCACGAGTCACCGTGACGCCGAGGCCGGCGACTGGCTGCGCCGCGTCCGGCCGCTCGTGACCGAGGAGTGGTATGCGGCGCTCCGCAAGCGCGGGGCGAAGGCGGGCGGCGCGGGCGACGGCTGGCGGCACGTCCGGCGGCTGAGGCTGGAGCCGCGGTTCGACCGGCTGGACGCGCGGCGCGTCGTCGAGGCGCCCAACACGGCCGACCGGCGCTATGTGCGCGTCATCTACGCGCTCGCCTACGTCGGCGCGGACGGCAGACGTCCCACCGGCAAGGGCGTCCCCGCCGACCTGGGCAGCGGCGGCCCGCGCCCCCGGATCCTCGTGCTGAGCCGCACCCCGGAGGGCTGGCTCGTCACCGAGGACCAGACCGGCAAGGCCGGCTGACCGGCCCCTACCGGCCGCGCCCGGCCCCACCGATAGCCAGCCGCCGGCACCCGGGCGGCGGAGCGACCGGCACCCGGGCGGCGAGCGGGGGTGGTCAGAGCCAGCCTTGGGCGGTGAGGGCCTCGCGGAGCCGGACCGCCAGGCCCTCGCGGTCCAGCAGGTCGTCGACGGCGAGCACGACCGGCGCGAGGTCGGTGATCTCGCCGGTGACCATGCCCTGGCCGATCACCACGTCCGCCGTCATGCCACGCGCCGAGGACAGGTCGGAGTGCTCCACCCGGGCGTCCACCCCGATGTCGCGCAGTGCGTCCTCCGCGGTCATCTTGAGGATCAGGCTCGTCCCCATGCCCACACCGCAGACCGCCAGCACCCGCAGCGGCTCCGTCCGTTCCGTCCGGCCCGTCACTCCCCACCTCCGGTCCTGGCGCCGGCCCGCGGCGCCGCCCCCGCGGCCGCACGGCGGCGGGTCAGCAACAACAGCACGGCCACGGTCACGACCGCCACCAGCCCGGCCAGCACCCACGGCGTACGGACCACCGCGCCCACGCCGGTCATCAGCCACGCGATGGCGTACCAGTCCGGGTCGGCGAGGGTGGCCAGCTCGGGCGCGGTGTCGCCGAGCAGCCCCCAGGTCGCCCACTGGCCGAAGGCGAGAATGATCCCGTTCAGCACCCCGCCGAGCACGGCCCCGCGCCAGCCCGCCACCACGTTGCCGAACACGCCGCCCGCGCCGCCGCCGAAGAACAACATGATCATCGGCGGTACCAGGGTGAACCAGCCGGCCGCCGCGAACACGCCCATCAGCGCGAGGAACGTGACCGTACTGGCGACGAAGCCGACCATCACGGCGGTCGGCGCGAACGGGAACACGGCCGGGATGTCCAGCGCCGGCCGCGAGCCCGGCACCGCCTTGTCGCTGATGCCCTTGAAGGCCGGGACGATCTCGGCGAGGAACATCCGCACCCCGTACAGCAGGATCGCGATGCCGGCGGCGAACCGCAGGGCCGCGATGATCCCCCACACCCACGGGTCGATGTCGGCGTTGAACGCCCGCGCCTCGGCGGCGACCACCGCGTCGTCCGCGAACGCCATGGCGATCAGCATGATCAGGCCGATCACCAGCACGGTGCTGACGTTGATGTCCTTGAAGAAGGAGAGCTGCCGGGGAATCCGCAGCTTCTCGGTGTCGTGCCGCTCCGGGTCGCCGAGCGGCCGCGCCAGGTAGCCGGAGAGCAGGGCCAGCACCGAGGTGGTGTGCCCGAAACCGAAATCGTCCTTGCCGGTCACCTTGAGCATCAGCGGCCGCATCCAGAGCGGCTGCAGCGTCCAGTAGCAGGCGATGAGGACGGAGCCGCAGACCACCAGTGCGGTGTTGGAGATGCCGTCGAACGTCTCCACCAGCGTCGCGGTGATCACCACGCTGATCCAGAACATCAGATGGCCGGTCAGGTAGATGTACCGGGCGGCCGGGAAGATCCGCACCAGCGCCACGTGGATCAGGAAGCCGATGGTGATCACCAGGGCCGCCGTACCGCCGTGCGTGCCGAGGAACTCCCCGAGCGTGTTCTGCGAGGCCGGGGCCTGGAGGCCCACGGCGCTCGACACGATCTTCTGGAAGCTCGTCAGGCCACCGACGAAGATCTCGACGCCGATGAACAGGATGACGATGCCGAGCGTGGCCCGCATCGCGCCGCCCACCACGGCGTCCAGCGGCTTGCGCTGCAGCAGCAGTCCGGCCAGCGTGATCAGGCCGATCAGGATCGGCACCTGTCCGAAAACATTGTTCGCGACCCAGACCGCGATGTCGCGCAGTACGTCCACGGCGGACCTCTTTTGCCAGCGTCGCCAGGCTTTTCAGGGAAGATGTTCGGCTGCGGGTCCGCCCAAACTAGACGACAGGCCAGGCCCGAAATCAAGCCCGAAACGGCCAACGTTCGGACACGGAGCCGACCACCCCCGGTTTGGGTCTCCAGGCCCATGCGCGACCCGCTCCGTACGCGTACGGTCACACCTAGGCACACAGGGGGGCGGGAACGGAAGGTCGATGCACCTGTTCACCGGTCGCCGGCGGCGGCGCCGTGACCGTGGCTCCAACATGCTGGAATTCGCCGGGCTCGGCATCATCGTGGCCGGGGCGCTGGTCGCGCTCGCCGCGACCGGCGCGTTCAGCGGCATCGCCAGTGGCGTCACCAACGCCACCTGCGCGGTGACCGGCACCTGCACGCCGGACAAGCCACCGGTCAACGACGACATCCAGTGCGTACGGGCGCCGTGCCCCGGCCCGGGCGAGCCCACGATCGACCCGACCCTGCGGCCCACGCCGCCCATCCAGTGCGTACGGGCGCCCTGCGGGCCGCAGCCGAGCCCGCGCCCCAAACCCAGCCTGTCCCCGGAGATCTACTGCTTCCGCGCCCCCTGCCCCTGACACGCCCTGCCCCTGACACGCCCATGCCCCCGGGAGGCGGTCATGGCCTTCACCACGTGGCACTCCGAGATCGACACGCTGCCACGCCTGCGGCGCCGGGCGGGGGATCCGGCCACGGCCGACCTGATACTCCCGGTCGGGGTGTGGAGCGACTCCCCCGAGCCGTACCGGGTCACCGTCGACGTGGCCGCGGCCCGGGCGCCCTGGCTGCGTATCGGCGGCAACGCGAGCAACGCCACCGGCGTGGTCACCCCGGTCACGGCGGACCGGATCGCGGAGATCCGGCGCACCGAAGGGGCCGGCGCGGTCCGGCCGTACCTGGAGATGGAGCGGCGGATCCGCGACTCCGGCAACCTGTACTGGGAGGCGGTGCTGCCCGGCCTGCCACTGGACACCGAGATCGGCTACCGGATCGCGGTCCGTCCCCCGGCCGGAACGGCGACCTGGCTGGGGCCGTACACCCTGCACCTGACGGACCCGTCCTTCGGCTTTGACGACGTGGTCGCGATGGCCGCGCACGACGAGATCGACAGGTCCTGGATCCTGTACCACCGGCACGCGGACGGCTTCCACCACCTGCGGCTCGACCTCACCGACGTGTCCACCGCACGGCCGGACGTCACGATCGCGTTCCCGGGCGGACCGTCGTACGCGCTCGCGCGCCCCTGGACCCTGCCCGCGATGCCGATCATCGACCCGTTCGCGGACACCATCAGGCTGTCGGTACCGGACGCCGGTCTGCCGGACGCCCGCCGGGTGGAGATCAACGGTGAGCCGGTGGACCTGACCGCGCCGCCGCGCCGGGCCAAGGCGCGGATGATGTTCGTGCACTACTGCATTCAGGGCCTGAACGACCTGTTCGAGCTGCCGAACAAGGAGTACACGCCGTACCGCACGTACATGCAGACGACCATGCGGGACGAGAAGGGCACCTACAGCAGCCGGCCGAACAGCGCCGAGCACGGCGAGGAGGACGGGTACGCGCTCACCCTCGACGCGCACCGCGAGTTCGGCATCCCCCACCTGTGGACCTTCAACGGCGGCGTGCTGTCGCTGATCGCCCAGGACTGCCCGGAGGACCTGGCACGGATCCGCGAGGACATCGCGGCCGGCCTGCTCTCTCCCACCATCGCCGGGTTCGGCGGGCACCGGCTGCCGTACTACCAGGACGAGACGAACCGGTACGCCATCGGGCTCGGCGCGGACATGATGCGCGCCGTGCTCGGCACCGCGAACCCCGTCTACTACCTGGACCAGCGGCTGTACAAGCAGGACCCGAACGTGATGCGGCCGCTGATGGAGGCCGACGCGATCCGCTATATCGTGCTGGACGGCTCCACCGCGTTCGCCCCGTACCGGTCCACGGCCAAGCCGGGCGCGGGCGCCGAGGGCCGCTTCCTCGACCACGCCTATCTCTGGCAGGACCAGGTGAGCGGCCTGTACGTGCTGTTCATCGACGACGATCTGCGCGAGCAGATGGTCGGCAACTCCCATGAGGAGCAGGTACGGGGCGAGCTCGCGCTGTCCCTGCGGCGCAAGCTCATGTACTTCGCCACCCGCTCCACCGGCGGCGGCATCCGCGCCGGTCACCTGCTGGTCTACAGCGACGACGCGGACAAGGCCTCCGGCAACGGCTGGTTCGACGGCGACTACTCCGGCAGCGAGATCGAGTACAACGACAAGTTCCGCGCCTCGCTGGAGTGGATCGCCGCGCACCCGTGGATCGAGGCGGTCACGGACAACG
>WHSL01000005.1 GCA_009380095.1 Streptosporangiales bacterium
CTAGGGGAGGGGCTGCGGGCAGCCCTGCGCGGGCTCGATCTCGCCCGGATCGGGCTCGTCGGCCGGCCGTCCCTCTTCCTCCGTGAGGCCGGACGCCCGTTCCCCCGGGCCCGTGAGCCCGAGACCCTCGATGGCGGCCCGCAGCCGCCTGAGGGTCTCGTCACCGCCGTTCGGCGGATCCACGTGTGGTTGCACGTGCCCAAGCTTGGATGTATCTCGCGCCATAGTCACCCCCTGGCCGCAAAAGGTTGTCTGCTCAGGGTGATCGGCACTTTTGTGTCCGTTCTGCGCCTGCGGCGGCCCATCCCGTCTGTCAATTGAACTTGACGCGGATTCGGGCGTCAACTTACATTGACGGGGTCGGTGTACGAGGAGGGACGATGGTGACCAAGTTGACGGCCATGGCCGAGGCTCCTCAGCCGCCGCTCAGGCCCACGGGCAAGCGGCTCTTGCTCTGCGGGCTCGTCGCCGGGCCGCTGTTCACGGTGGCGTACCTGATCGAAGGGGCCACGCGGGCGGACTACGACCCGATGCGGGACCCGGTGAGCTCGCTCGCGCTGGGGCCGTACGGCTGGACGCAGGTGATCAACTTCCTGGTGGCGGGGGTGCTGATGGTCGCCTTCGCCGTGGGGGTGCGACGCGAGCTGCGTGCCCGCGACCGGCGGTCGTTCTTCGGGCCGGTGCTGCTCGGCCTGTTCGGGGTCGGCCTGATCGGCGCGGGCCTCTTCCTCACCGACCCGGTGAGCGGCTATCCGCCGGGGACCGCGCACGAGCTGCGGTACACCTGGCACGGCGCGCTGCATGACGGCCTGTCCATGCTCGTCTTCCTGGGCTTCCCGATCGCCTGCCTCGTCTTCGCCCGCCGGTTCCTCGGCTGGCGCCAGTGGGCCTGGGCGGCGTACTCCGCGCTGAGCGCGGTGGTCTTCCTCGTGCTGTTCGTGCTGGCCGGCTCGGGCTTCGCGCAGGAGCCCGGGTACGTGGACGTGGGCGGCCTGATGCAGCGGCTGTGCATCAGCGTGGCCTGGCTGTGGATCACGCTGTTCGCGGTCCACCTGATCCGCACGCGGCCACTCCAGCCCTGCGGCCGGCCGCCCGGTCACCCGGGCTGACCGAGGTCCGTGACTCGTCCGGTGCGTAGCAGCGGTCACCGCCGTCGTCGGCGGGCAGCGCGAGCTCCTCGTGCCAGGAGGGCGAGGAAGGCGTCCCGGTCGGTGACGTCGAGAGGTTCCACGGTGACCCGGCCGGCGAGGAACGACGGGACCTCGGTCCGGCGGTGCGCGGTCACGACCACCTCGTGTCCGAGGTCGAGGAGCGCGCGGGCGGTCACTCCGGGTGAGTGAGGGGTGTAATTCCGAGGCGGAACGTCACCGGGGCGCGCTACCGTGGAAGCGACCGAGACGACCAAGGGTCACAGAGCAAGTCAGAGCAGGGGTACGTGAGCTTCATGGAGATGGGCCGGCGAGCTAGTCGCGCCGAGCCGGGGAACGAGTCGTCGTTCTCGGCCCGGCTCGGCGTGTCGCGCCGACGTTCACCCATCTCTCGTGAGGGCCTGCCATGCGTTCCGTCGACATCCGTGCGACGTTCCTCGACTTCTTCGTCTCCCGTGGGCTTCGCCGGGTTCCGTCCAGCCCGCTGATCCCCGCCGATCCCACCCTGCTCCTCGCCAACGCGGGGATGAACCAGTTCAAGCCGTGCTTTCTGGGCGAGGCCACGCCCGAGTCCCGCCGCGCGACCTCGGTGCAGAAGTGCGTCCGCACCGTCGACCTCGAGAACATCGGCCGCACCACCCGGCACGGCACGTTCTTCGAGATGCTCGGCAACTTCTCCTTCGGCGACTACTTCAAGGCCGAGGTGATCGCCGGGTCGTGAGAGCTGTTCACCGAGGGCTTCGGCCTCGACCCCGAGCGCCTGTGGATCACCGTCTTCCACGAGGACGACGAGGCGTACGGCCTGTGGCGCGACATCGGCGTCCCCGCGGCGCACATCCAGCGGCTCGGCATGGCCGACTGCTACTGGTCGATGGGCGTGCCCGGCCCGTGTGGCCCCTCGTCGGAGCTCAACTACGACCGCGGCCCGCGGTTCGGGCCCGAGGGCGAGCCCGCGGCGGACGGGGAGCTCTTCATCGAGCTGTGGAACCTCGTGTTCATGCAGAGCATCCGCGGCGAGGGCGACGGCAAGGACGACTTCCCGATGGTGAGCTGCCCGCGAAGAGCATCGACACCGGCCTCGGCATGGACCGGCTGGCGGCGATCCTGCAGGGCGTCGACTCCGTGGTGGAGACCGACCTGCTCGCGCCCACCCTGCGCACCGTCGAAGGGCTGGCGGGCCGCGGCTCCCCCGGGCACGACGCACCCCGGAGTCGGTGTCCTTCCGGGTCGTGGCCGAGCACGCGCGCACGGTCGCGTTCCTGATCGCGGACGGGGTGCTGCCCTCCAACGAGGGCCGCGGCCACGTGCGCCGCCGGCTGGCGCGGCGGATGGTCAGCCACGCGCGGTCGCTCGGCATCACTGCGCCCGTAATGGCGCCGGTCACCGCGAGCGTGGTGGACAACCTCGGCCCGGCGTGGCCGGAGCTCACCGCGCAGCGATCCCTGATCGAGCAGGTCGTCACCGCGGAGGAGGAGTCGTTCGACCGCACGCACCGCGGGCGGCGCGACGCTCGAGGTGCTGGACACCCGGCCCGGGCTGGACGGGCTGCACGTGCACCGGGCGCGGATCACCGGCGGCGAGGTGCGGGCCGGCGAGGACGTCGAGGCGGTCGTGGACGCCGCGCGGCGGGCGGCGGTGGCGCGCTCGCACAGCGCCACCCACGTGCTGCACGCGATGCTCCGCCGGGTGCTCGGCGAGCACGCGAAGCAGCAGGGGTCCCTCGTCGACGCGGGGCGCATCCGGTTCGACTTCGCGCACTTCGCGGCGCTCGACCCGGAGCAGCTCGCGGCGACCCAGGCGCTGGTGAACGAGCATCTGCTGGCGGACCCGGAGGTCACCGTGTGGTGGGCGAGCCGGTCCGAGGCGGAGTCGGCGGGGGCGACCGCGCTGTTCGGCGAGAAGTACGGCGAGCACGTGCGCATCGTCGACATGGGGGACTTCTCCCGCGAGCTGTGCGGGGGCACCCACGTCGGGCACGGCAGCCAGGCCGGGCCGGTGCACATCCTCGGCGAGTCCTCGATCGGCTCCAGCCTGCGCCGCATCGAAGCGCTCACCGGGGCCAACGCGCTGCGCCACTACGACCACGAGCGACAGATCCTCACCGAGCTCGTGGACCTGCTGCACACCCGCCCGGAGGACGCGCCCGGGCAACTCCGCAAGCGCCTCGACGCGCTCGCGGAGGCGGAACGCGAGCTCGCGCGACTCCGCCAGCCGGAGCTGTCCGCACTCGCGGGGCGGATCGCGGCGGAGGCGCACCCGGTCGAGGCGCGACCGGGAACACGGCCGGCCGGGGCGCGGCCGACCGGGACACGGCCGGCCGGGGCGCGGCCGACCGGGACACGACCGGCCGGGGCGCGGCCGACCGGGGCGGGACACGTCGGGGCGCGACCAGCGGAGGGCCCCGATGCCGGGCCAGGCAGTGGCGGGATCCCCGGCGACGGCGGCTGGCTGGCGGTGCGCCGCGTGCCGGACGTCGGGCCGGACGAGCTGCGCACCCTGGTCACGGAGGTGTTGAACCGCCGGGGCGGGACCGGTGTCGTGGTGCTCGCGGCCGAGCGGGCGGGCAAGGTGACGCTCGCGGCGGCGATCGGCTCCGGCCTGGCGGACCGGGGACACGAGGCGCGCGAGGTCCTGGCCCGCGCGGCGAAGATCGTCGGCGGGGGCGCCGGAGGCAAGGGCCCACTCGCGAGCGCGGGCGGCCGCCACCCCGAGCACCTCGACGAGGCCCCGGCGGCGGCCACCCCACGACGCCAAGGCCCTCCCAGCGGACGCGCCGCGCCGCCGCCGGCCCGTCCGTACGGCTGCACTACCGCCTGACAACGCTGAACCGAAGGAGCCGCCGCAGGGTGGAACCGGAGCCGCCGGAGTCGAGGCCGGCGGCTGCGGAGGGGCCGGTCAGATGCCGAAGGGGGGTGGGTAGTGGATGAGGCCGCTGGGGGCCGGGCGGGAGTCGTCCAGGACCAGGGCCATCATGGCCTCGTCCGGGACGTCCATGGGCGCGCGGATGCCGTAGCGCGAGGCCGGCACGAAGCCGAAGCGCGGGTAGTACTCGGGGTGGCCGAGCACCAGCACGAGCCGCTCGCCTTGTTCGCGGGCCGCGCGCAACGCCGCCTCGATGGCCGCCGAACCCGCCCCCGACCGCTGGTGCTCCGGCGCGACCGCACACGGGGCGAGCGCCAGTGCGGGAACCGGCCCCGGCGCGTCGCCCTCGTGCCCGTGTGGCGGCGCGTCGTCCACGTCGCCCAGCGGGGCCTGTGCCGGCGCGTCGTCCAACTCGCTCAGCGGGGCCTGCGGCGGCGCCACGTCGCTGAGGGGCGCGGGTGTCGGCCGGTCGCCTACGTGGCAGCGGGTGAGCAGGGCATGGGCGACGACGTGAGTGGGTTCCGACGGGTCGGCGGCGACGATGGAGAGGCCGGGGAGCCAGGCCGGGGAGGCGCGCAGCGCGTCGACCAGGTCGGCCTCCTCGGGCGTGGGGAACGCGGCGAGCTCGACCGCTCGGACGCCCGCGATGTCCTGCTCGGTCTCGGCGCGCGAGATCCCCGGTGCGTCATGGTGATCATTGTCCCGGTCACCTCCGCCGCCGGTTGTCACGCTCGGCATACCGCTCACGCTGCGCCTTGACCCGCGCCTTCCACTCCTGCCGGATCTCGGCGCGCAGCCGCGCGTCCCGGCGGGACGCCGCCCACTGGCTCTCCCGCTGCAGTTTGCGATAGCTGGCGAGGCGCCGTTCGGGCAGCTCGCCGGAGTCGGTCGCGGCGAGCACGGCGCAGCCCGGCTCGGTCTCATGGCCGCAGTCGTTGAACCGGCACTCCGCGGCGAGCCCCTCGATGTCGGAGAAGACCTGCTGCAGGCCCTCCTCCGCGTCGAACAGGCCCACGCCGCGCAGCCCCGGAGTATCGATCAGCACGCCGCCGCCGGGCAGCGCGACGAGCTCGCGCCGCACCGTGGTGTGCCGGCCGCGCAGGTCGGAGGACCGGACCTCGCCGGTGGCGAGCGCGTCCTCGCCGAGCAGCGCGTTGCCGAGCGTCGACTTGCCGACACCGGACTGCCCGAGCAGCACCACCGTGCCGGTGAGCACGGCGGTCAGCGCATCGACGCCTTCGCCGGTGGTGACGCTGGTGGCGACGACGTCCACGCCGGGGATCTCGCCGGCCACCGTGGCCGCCTCGGTGGCGGCGTCGGCGGATCGGTCCGCCTTGGTCAGCACGACGACCGGCCGGGCGCCGCTCTCCCAGGCCAGCGCGAGCATGCGTTCGAGCCGGCCGGGGCTGGGCCGGTTGGTGAGCGCGGCGAGGATCGCCACGGTGTCCACGTTGGCGGCCAGGGCCTGGCCGAACGAGTGCCCGGACACCGAGGAGCGCACGATCACGCTGCGCCGGGCCAGCAGCTCCTCGACCTCCGGCGCCTCATCGAGCCGTACGGCGGTCCAGTCGCCGGTGGTGGGCGCCGCCGATGGGTCAGCGGTACGGAACCGCGCCGTGCCGGCCCGTACGGTCCCGGAGGCGGTCACGACGTCACAGGCGCCGCGGTCGACCGCGGCGATGCGGCCGGGTACGCGCCGGGCGGCGTAATGGTCGGCGAAGGACGACTCACGTGCGTCGTCCCAGCCGTAAGCAGACAGGTCTGCCGACATTGCTGAAGATCCCTTGGTGAGAGGGCCCGGCGAGCGTCGCTCAGCCGCAGGCCCGGAAGGTGAGGATGGACGCGAAGCCGCATGCGGCGGCCAGAACCTTGACGGCCATCGTGGTCACCTCCCAAGGGATCTCGTCGTGAGACGTCGCCCGACAGTCAAGCAGCCCGGCCCTGGCGGCGCATCTCATTTATCGGCCGCCTCATCGGGCCGCGCCACGGCCGCGGGTAGCGTCAAGGCGGTCCCTTGACCTTGTCCGCGACCCGGTGCGACCGCGGTCTCGTCCGGGAGAACAACGAGGACGTCGCTGGCCGGGCTCGGCACGACGCTGACCGCGATGCACTGGTCGGGTTCCCGGCTGGCGCTGGTGCACATCGGGGACTCCCGGGCGTACGTGCTGCGCGACGGTGACCTGTTCCAGGTCACCCACGACCACTCGGTCGTCCAGTCGCTGATCGACGAGGGACGGCTCACCCCGGAGGAGGCCATGTCCCACCCGCAGCGGCTCGTCGACCTCGCCTACGAGGGCGGCGGCCCGGACAACGTGACCTGCATCGTCGCCGACGTCGTGGACATGTCGGCGCGCACCGGAAACAGAATTCCGGAACCCGTTGCGCAATGAGGACCGAAGTGGTCCGCATATCCCCATAGCGTCGGAGACGTGCCGAGGGAAGCCCTTCCCCGGCCGTCATCGAGGGAGCGGATCAACATGGACTGGAAGCTCGAGCTCGTACAGGTGCCCGTCTCCGACGTGGACCGCGCGAAGGCCTTCTACGTGGACCAGGTCGGCTTCAAAGCCGACCACGACCACCGGGTCGACGAGGCGATCCGCTTCGTGCAGCTCACCCCGCCCGGGTCGGCCTGCTCGATCGCCATCGGGACGAGCCTCGGCGATGCCGGCGCCCCCGGCTCGGTCAAGGGTCTCCAGGTGGTGGTCGCGGACGTTGCGGCCGCCCGTACGGAGCTCACCGGGCGCGGTGTCGACGTCAGCGAGGTCGAGGAGTACCCGTGGGGGAAGTTCGTGTACTTCAGCGACCCCGACGGCAATGGCTGGGCGCTGCAGCAGATCGTCTGATCGGAGGCGGGTCCCCGGTCAGAGCGCTGCGGCGATGTGCTCGGGGGTGAGCGGGAGGTCGCGGACCCGTACCCCCAGCGCGTGGCCCAGCGCGTTCGCGATCGCGGCGGACGTGGGGCCGGTGGCGACCTCACCGGCCCCCAGGGGCGGCTCGTCCGGCCGGTCGGTGAGCACCACCTCGACGTCGGGGACCTCGGAGAACCGCAGGATCGGGTACGACTCCCAGGTCGTGCTCGTCACCCCCGCCCGGTCGAACCGGACGCGCTCCTTCAGCGTCCAGCTCGCGGCCTGTACGGCCCCGCCCTCCAGCTGGTTCCGCGCGCCGTCCGGGTTCACCACCATGCCGAGGTCCGCCGCGACGACGAGCCGCTCGACCCGTACCTCGTGCACCGCGGCGACGTCCGCGACGACCGCGCAGTAGCCGGACATGTTCTTGTAGCGGGCGAACGCGATGCCCTGGCCGCGGGCCTGGTCCGGGTCGCCGCCGCGCCATCCGGCGTGCTCGGCGGCCGCCTCCAGCACCGCGCGGGCGCGCGGGTCCGTGAGGTGCCGCAGCCGGAACTCCACCGGGTCGGCGCCCGCGGCCTCCGCGAGCTCGTCCATGAACGACTCGATCGCGAAGACGTTGGGGTGCGCGCCCAGCGAGCGCAGCGACGAGGTGCGCAGCGGTGATTCGAGCAGCGTGTTGCCCACGATCCGCCGCGGAACGTCGTAGTACGGCACGGAGTTGCGGCCGGAACCGCCGACTGCCAGCGGCTCGCGGTCCACGGCGACCCACGGCTGGTACGGCTCCGCCAGCACCGACGCCGAGACGAACGCGGACGAACCGGCGCCGGCGAACCCGGGGCGGCCCATGTATCCGTTGCTCCAGTGTTCGTGCCGCCAGTGCGTGATCCTGCCGTCGGCGTCGAGGTCGGCCTCGAGCTCCACGAGCGCCGCCGAGCCGAACGGGGACCAGGCGAGCTCGTCCGCCCGCGACCACTGCAGGCGTACCGGCCGGCCCGGCGCGGCGCGGGCCAGCAGCGCCGCCTCGAACATCACGTCGTCGGCGCCGTTGTGGCCGTAGCAGCCCGGGCCGTCCAGGTGCCGTACGGTCACCCGGTCCGGGTCCAGCCCGAGCACCCGGGCGAGTTCGGCGCGGTGGGGATAGATGCCCTGGGTGGAACCCCAGACCTGGAGGGTGTCGTCCTGCCAGAGGGCGATCGCGCAGGCCGGGCCGATGGAGGCGTGCGCCAGGTAGGGGCGGGTGTAGGCGGCCGTGAGGGTGCGTACGGTGCCGTCGGCGGGCCGGCCCTGTTCCTCCACCAAGCGGGTCTGGGCGGGGGCCGACCTCAGGTAGGCCGGGAGGTCGTCCTCGTCGGGCAGCTCCGCACCCTTCTCCCAGCGGGCCGCCGCGCGCAGCCGGTCGGCGGCGATGAGGGCCTGTTCCTCGCGCTCGGCGAGTACGCCGAGGAAGCCGCCGTCGCGGACGACGGCCGTCACTTCGGGCATGGCGCGGACGGTTGTCTCGTCCAGCTCCGCGAGGACGGCGCCGGGGCCCGGCGGGCGGACGACCCGGGCGTGCAGGAGGTCCGGCGGGGCGTGGTCGGAGATGTACGCGGCGCCGCCCGAGACCTTCGCCGGCAGGTCGATGCGCGGGACGGGGGTGCCGATCAGCCGCCGGTCCGCGGGCGCCTTGGGCTGCGCCTCCCCGGTGGCGTCCCGGTCCAGCAACCCCGGCTTGACCAGCTCCCAGTACGTGACGCCCGCACCACCGCCAGCGGCCTCGACGGTCCCGTCACGCACCGTCCAGCCACGATCCCCAGAGTCATCGCTCGGGGTCAGATGGCGCGCGGCTTCGGCGAGGAGGATGGCGCGTATCTCGGCGCAGACCTGGCGGAGCGCCTGGCCGCTGTGCTGGATGGAGAAGCTGCCCGCGGTGTAGCCCTCGTTCGGCCCGGTGGGGGCGGCGGCCGGAACCATCCTGACCCGGGTGAGCTCGACGTCGAGCTCGTCCGCCACGATCTGAGCCAGCGCGGAGACGATGCCCTGTCCGAGCTCCACCTTCCCCGGCGTCACGGTGACGACGCCCGGCTCGTCGAGCCGTACCCACTGGGACAGCCGCGGGTTGGCCCGCAGGGTCTGCGGCAGTTCGTTCACGACTCGCCTCCCCCGCCGCCCGCTCCGTTCTCGGCCGCGGCGCGTCGTATCGCGCGGAGCATCCGTGGCTGGGCGCCGCACCGGCAGAGGTTGCCGTCGAGCGCGGCGCGGATCCGCTCCTCGCTCGGGTCGGGTTCCTCGTTGAGCAGGCCGACCGCGCTGACCATGATCCCGGAGACGCAGATCCCGCACTGCGCGGCCTGCTCGTCGAGGAAGGCCCGCCGCAACGCCCCCGCCACCCCGTCCTCGGGCAGCCCCTCGACCGTGGTGATCTCCTTGCCCTCCACCGCCCACAGCGGCGTGTCACACGAGGCCACCACCCGCCCGTCCACGAGCACATGACAGGCCCCACAGAGGTTCAACCCACACCCGAACCGCGTCCCGTACAACCCGAAGTCGTTCCGCAACACGTACAAAAGCGCCGTATCCGCCTCGGCCTCGACGCGCCGTACGCGCCCATTCACCCGCAGCTCCACCGTAGCGACGATAGACCTGCAATCTCTTTGCATCCAGGTCGACGGTGCGGGGTCGCCGGAGGAGAAGCGGCCGGCGCTCCGCGCTCGCCCTGCGGCTCCGGCGGAGGGGTGAAAGGATCGGGGGGTGGAGTCCCCGGTGGGCGGGCGGATCGTGGCGTGGGATGTGCTGCGAGGGTTCGCCGTGGGCGGGATCGTTTTCGTGAACATTCCGCAGACGATGGGGATGTTGCCGCATGTCGGGGTGGCGCCCGAGGTGATGCGGTTGTTCGTGGTGGGGCGGTTCTATCCGATCTTCTTCCTGCTCTTCGGGCTGAGCTTCGGGATCTTTCTGGCGAGCGCGGCGCGGCGGACCGAGGAGCCGCGGGTGCCGATGGTGCGGCGGCTGGCGGCGCTCGCGGTGATCGGGGCGCTGCACCAGCTGCTGCAGCCGAATGAGGTGCTGCTGCCGTTCGCGGTCGTCGGCCTCGTCGTGCTGTTGCCGCTGAGCTACGCGTCGTACGTGGTGAACGTCGCGGCCGGCCTGGGGCTCACGGTGGCGGGGCTCGCGCTGGGGATCGGCGGGTACGGGGTGCTGCCCGGGATCTTCGTGCTCGGGTTCGCGATGGCGCAGGGCGGGCTGCACCGTACGCTGCCGGCGCGCGTACGCACCCTGACCGTCGCGCTGCTCGTCGCGGCGGCGACCGCGGTCGCCTGCTACCTGATCATCGTGGGTGGCGCGCCGGAGGGGGTGGGGATCCGGCTGGGGCTGGTGTTCTCGCTGGCGATGTCCGCCGGGTACGCCTGCGCCGTGCTCCTGCTGCTGCGCACCGCGCTGCGGCCGGCCATGACCGCGGCGCTCGCGCCGATGGGGCGGATGGCGCTCACCAACTACCTCAGCGCGACGCTGATCTTCGTCCTGGCCGGGCCGGCGCTGGGGCTGCGCGGTTCCGCCGACTTCGGCACGGCGGCGCTCCTCGCGGCGGCGATCGTGCTGGTCCAGCTGGTGTGGAGCGCACTGTGGATGCGGCGTTACCGGTACGGCCCCGCGGAGTGGGCCTGGCGCTGCATCACCTGGTGGCAACGCGTCCCGCTACGACGGCCTGACGCGGAACCGGCCGGCTGAGCGGCGGCCGGTGGGGGTCAGCGCAGGACGGTCCAGGTGAGGAGGGCGGTGGCGGCGGCGATCGGGCCCGCCGCGGCCGTCAGCAGCGGGCCACCCCAGGCGGCGAGCACCCCGAGCGCCGGGTCCACAGGATGCAGACCAGCGCCGCCACCAGCGTGGCCCCACCGGCCGACCACCACACCCCCCAGGCGGCCTGTCCGGCCACGGTCAGCGGGTCGCCGCAGGAGGCGGGGTTGCCGTCCGGGGCGGGGAACGCACAGGGCGGGCGCAGCTCCGCCTGCGCCGTGATCGCCGACATGAAGACCGGCAGCGGCAAGAACAGGACGGTGGGCAGCCAGAGCAACCGATACCACCCGCCCGGCGGAGAACCCGCCGCACGCCCGCGGGCCCGCTCCCGCCACGCGGCGACGACGAGCACCATCGCGGCGGGCACCAGAACCAGGGGCGACAGCAGCCACCAGAGGTGGTTCGCGAGCCCCGACACGACGAACGGCCCGGCATAGGCCACGCCGAGCCCCACCCCCAGCACACCCGCCGCCACACCCCCGGCGACACGCCGCACGGGCACGGGCACGGGCACGGGCACGCCAGCCGAACCACCGACGTCCGGCGGCGGCATCGCACCGCCGTCCACAGGGCCGGCCGGACCACCCCGCCATGTCTCCGCCGATCCATCCATATCGGCTGGGACGCTACCGCCCCGCCCCACGGTTCCGCGCCGGAAAGCCAGGGTCAGCGGTGGGCAGGAGGCTGAGCGTCGGCCCGGCACTCGGCGAGCGTCTCCTCGGTCCCGCCAAGCGCCTCGGAGATCGACCAAGCCGCGGCCCTGACCTGCGGCGCCAGCTCGTACATGCGCTCCGCGGGCATCCGCATCTCCGGCCCGCTGAGGCTCAGGCAGCCCACCACCCGCCCGGTCCCGTCGAAGATCGGCGACGCGACCGTACGGATCCCGGGCGTGCGCTCGGAGAACGACAGCGCGACCCGCTCCGCGCGGATCGTCGCGAGCTGCGCGCGCAGCCGGTCCGGGTCGGTGACCGTGGTGGGGGTGACCTGCTCGAGCGGGACGGCGAGCTGCTCCTCCTGCACCTTGTACGGCACGAACGCGAGCATCGCCTTGCCCGGCGCGCCGTACGGCAGCTGGATCGGCTCGCCGATCTCGGTGTACGTGCGGCGCAGCGGTTGCCTGCTCTCCACCTGGTCGATCACCACGCGCTGCCAGGACGGCAGCAGCTCGTGCAGACCCGCCGTCTCGTCCACCTGGTCCCGCAGCTGATACATCACCGGCAGCGCGAGGTCGCGCAGCGCGGTCGGCACCTCGACGTCGCGGGCCAGCTGCGGGATGAGCGGGCCGAGCGCGTACCGACGGTGCGCCGTCTGCCGGACCAGCCGGTTCTGCTGCATCGCGGCGAGCAGCCGGTGCGCGGTGCTGGTGGACAGCCCGGTGGCTCGGGAGATCTCGCTGATGCCGAGCTCGGGGGTGTGCGGGCCGAAGCAGCGCAGGATCGCGGCCGCCCGGTCGATGGCCTGGACGCCGGAGCGCTGCGGAACCGGCGCGGCGTCTCCGGTGACACCGCCGTTTCCATCGACGGACTGCACGTCGTGCGGGGGTGTGCTGGTCACCCGAGTCCCTCCCGAGGCGATTGCGTGGCGATGGCTGCGATGGCGCCGGGCCGTGGCGCGACGGCCCATTGACGAAACGAGACGGTAACACTTACGGTTTCCTGCAATGCGGCATTGTATCCCACAATGCGGGAGGGATGAGTTGCTTCCACTGGACGGGTTCAAGGTCCTTGACCTCACGAGGTTCTTGTCGGGCCCGTACTGCACGATGGTTCTCGCCGAGCTCGGCGCCGACGTCATCAAGATCGAGCAGCCCGGCACGGGGGACGACTCCCGCCGACTGGCCCCCAAGGTCGAGGGCGAGAGCTACCCGTACGGGATGCCCAACCGCAGCAAGCGGAGCATCTCGCTGGACCTGAAGAACCCGCGCGGGCACGAGGTCTTCATGCGCCTGCTGGACGGCGCCGACCTGGTGATCGAGAACTTCCGGCCCGGGGTCGCCAAGCGGCTGGGCATCGACCACGAGACGCTGCGCGCGGACCGTCCCGATCTGATCTGCGCCTCGATCAGCGGCTTCGGGCAGACCGGGCCGTACCGCGACCGGCCGGGCTTCGACATCATGGCGCAGGGCATGACCGGCCTGATGCGGATGACCGGCCACCCCGACGGCAGGCCCGCCAAGGTCGGCATCGCGGTCACCGACATCGCCGCCGGCGTCACCGCCGTCTACTCCATCCTCGCCGCCGAGCTGATGCGGCGCACCACCGGCGAGGGCACCTACATCGACGTCTCGCTGGTGGACTCCGCGCTGGCGTGGACGGTCTGGGAGTCCGGCGCGTTCTTCGCGGCCGGCGAGCTGCCCGCCGCGACCGGCACACGGCACCGCAGGTCCACGCCCTACCAGGCGTACCGCAGCGCGGACGGCTTCGTGACCATCGGCGCCAACAGCGACCGGCTGTGGAAGCGGCTGGTGCTCGACGTGTTCGAGCTGCCGGACTGGCTGGAGGACCCGCGGTTCGCCACCCTGCCCGACCGGATGGCCAACATCGACGAACTCGAGCGGGAGATCGAGGCGATCACCACCACCAAGACCACCGCCGAGTGGATCGAGATCCTGGACAAGGCCGGCGTGCCCGGCGGTCCGGTGCTCACGTACGAGGAGGCGCTCGCCGACCCGCACACCCAGGCGCGCGACATGGTCACCGAGCTCGAGCACCCCATCATCGGCACGATGCGCACGATCTCGCCCCCGGCCAAGATGGCGGGCGTACCGATCAAGGTCCGCAACCCCGCCCCCTGGCTCGGCCAGCACACCGCCGAGGTGCTCGAGCAGCACGGCTTCACCGGCGCCGAGATCGAGACGCTCGTCGCCGAGGGCGTCGCCTTCGACCAGCACCCCGACCTGCACGCCGCGGGCGACGAGAGCGAGGAGTGACGAACCATGTCCGATGACCTGCTTGTCGAGCGCTCGGGCGCGGTCGTCACGCTGACCCTCAACCGGCCGGACAGCCACAACGCCATCCGGCTCGGCATGTACGAGGCGCTGCCCAAGGTGATCGAGGAGATCGAGAACGACGCCACGGTTAAGGTGCTGGTGCTCCGCGGCGCCGGGGAGAAGTCCTTCGCCTCCGGCGCGGACATCAGCGAGTTCGAAGAGGTACGCGGCAACGCGACGAGCGCCAAGGCGTACAACGAACAGGTGGCCGCCGCCGAGCGCGCGCTGAGCGGGCTCACCAAGCCCACCATCGCGATGATCCACGGCTACTGCATCGGCGGCGGCCTCGGCCTGGCGCTGGCCTGCGACATGAGGTTCGCCGACGAGCGCGGCAAGTTCGCGATCACCCCCGCCAAGCTGGGGCTCGTCTACAGCCTCGAGTCCACCAAGCGGCTCGTCGACGTGGCCGGGCCGTCCCGCGCCAAGTGGGTGCTGATGTCCGGCCAGCAGATGGACGCCGGTACGGCCCTGCGCGTGGGCCTCGTCGACGAGGTGGTCCCCCGCGACGAGCTGAACGCGCACACGTACGCCTTCGCCAAGCTGATCACCACCCGCGCGCAGTTCAGCGTGCGGGCGGCGAAGCGGATCGTGGGCATGATCGCCGACGGTCAGACCGAGGACGACGAGAAGTCGTGGGACCTGCGCAACTCGTCGTTCGACACCGAGGACTACGCCGAGGGCGTACGGGCCTTCCTGGAGAAGCGCCCGCCGGTCTTCACCTGGTCGTAGAACCTTCTTCCAAACAAAAGAGAACGCCGAACCTCCGGCGGATCCGCCCGGTCGACCCAGGACGGGCGGAACCGCCGGATCTTCCCAACTGAGACAACGCCCCGGGTTCCAGGTCGTCGCGTGCGGGGACGCCGCGGCCCGGCCCACCTCGATTCCGGGCTCCGCCGGCCGGGGGACGACGCGCCCTCGACCCTCCGGTGGACCCTCTCCGGAGGAGGTCACACGTGCGATTCCGAATCAGGTCCGCGCTCGCGGCTGCGCTCGCGATGGCGCTGCTCACCGCGTGCGGCGCCGGCAGCACCGGCGGCGGCAGCGCGGAGAGCGCGGAGGACTATCCGAGCAAGCAGCTGGACTGGACGATCGCGTTCGGTCCCGGCGGCGGCAACGACATCATGGCCCGCACCATGGTGGACATCCTGAAGAAGAAGAAACTCTACCCCGAGGACATCCGCATGGAGAACCGGGACGGCGGCAGCGGCGCCACCGGCTGGGGTCACCTGTTCAGCAAGCGCGGCGACGGGTACGCGATCTCCACCACGTCGGGCTCGTTCATCACCACGCCGATGCAGGCCAAGACCGGCTGGACGTGGAAGGACTTCACCCCGGTCGGGCTGATGGCCACGGACAACTCGCTGTTCACGGTCAACCCCAAGAGCAACATCACCACCTGGGAGGCCTGGGTCGACTCCGCCAAGGAGAAGGGCACGGTCAAGGTCGGCGGGATCGGCACCGTCAACGTCGACTTCATCCAGCACGCGATGCTCGCCCAGCAGGCCGGTTACAAGATCGACTATGTGCCCTTCAACGAGGAGGGCCAGCTCATCACCTCGCTGAGCTCGGGCGCGCTGGACGCGATCGTGTCCAACCCCTCGGAGGTCGTCGGGCAGATCGACGCGAAGAAGATGAACGCCTTGCTCTACACCGGCAAGAAGCCGCTTCCTTCGCACCCGCACATCCCGACGGGAGAGTCGCTCGGGTACGAGGATCTGCCGTCAACGCCGCGTGGCCTGATCCTCGCCCCCGACGCGCCGGAGCACGCGCAGAAGTGGTGGACGGACACGATGAAGAAGGTCGTCGCCACCCCCGAGTGGAAGGCGTACCTGAAGAAGAACGACCTCACGCCGGACGAGCGCTGGGGTGACGACTTCACCGCCTACCTCCAGGAGACCTCGGGCCTGCTCGAGACCAAGCTCAGGGAGCAGGGTGCGTTGAAGTGACCGCCGCGCCCGAACGATCGGCCCCCGAAGCCGCCCGCCCCACGGGCGGGCGGCTCCGGACCTCCGGTCTCACCGTGTTCCTCGGCGTCCTCGTGGTCGTCCTCGCGTTCTACACGCAGCAGGCCCTGGGGATGGAGTGGCGGACGACGGCCGGGCGCATCGGGCCCGGCTTCTTCCCGCGCATCATCGGCGTCATCGGCATCGTGCTCTGCGTGGCGGCCGCGATCCGGTCGCTCCGGCGTGAACCGGCAGGGCCGGAGGGGGCGGCGGACGCACCGGAGGGTACGGCCGCCGGGGACACGCCGGGCGACGCCGCGGACGGCGACCGGGACGGCCCCCCGGACCTCGGCACCCACCCCCGCGTGCTGCTCGGCATCGCCGCCGCGCTGCTGGTCCTGGTGACGTTCTTCATCCCGCTGGGCGCCCTCGTCGGCGGCGCGCTGTTCATGTTCGCGGTCTTCTGGGTGCTGGGCGATCGCCGGCCGCTCCGCGACGCCGCGTTCTCCGTACTCGTCCCGCTCGTCCTCTACCTGCTCTTCGAGGTGTTCCTGGAGGCGGGCCTGCCCGAGGGCATCGTGCCGCTGCCCTGATCCCCCGGGCGTCTCGCGCGCCACGATCCCCCTCGTGTGGAGGCCCTAGAAAGTGGAAATTCTCGGCAACCTGGTGGGCGGCATCGGCCACGCCGTCTCACCGCTGAACCTGGCGCTGCTGGCGGCGGGGGTGCTGCTCGGCATGGTCGTGGGGGTCATGCCCGGCCTCGGCCCCTCGGCCGGGCTGGCGATCCTGCTGCCGCTGACGTTCAGCCTGGACCCCACGGGCGCCATCGTGATGCTGGCCGCCGTCTACTACGGCGCCATGTACGGCGGCACGATCACCTCGGTGCTGATCAACACCCCCGGCGAGTCCGCCACGGTGGCCAGTACGTTCGACGGGTATCCGCTCGCCCAACAGGGCCGGGCGGGCCCGGCGCTGGTGATGGCCGCGGTGGCCTCGTTCGTCGCGGGCACGGTGGGCACGCTGATGCTCAGCGTCGCGGCTCCGGTCACCGCCGGCGTGGCCGAGAGCTTCGGGCCCCCCGAGCTCTTCCTGCTGGTCATGGCCGGCCTGCTCACGCTCATCGTGGTGATCGGCAAGAACCGGCTGCTCGGCGTGATCTCCGCGATCATCGGCTTCGCGCTGGCCACCGTGGGGATCGACATCGGCGGCGGCGAGCAGCGCTACACCTTCGGCTCGCCGGAGCTCATCAACGGCATCGACTTCATCCCGGTCGCGATCGGCCTGTTCGGCGTGGGCGAGGTGCTCTGGACGCTGTACAACGGCGGGCACCTGGAGCGGCTGCGGTACTTCAAGCTGAAGGCGGGCTCGCAGGGCTTCTGGCCGACCCGGACCGACTGGCGGGAGTCCCGCGGCCCGTCCGTACGGGGCTCCTTCCTCGGCTTCTTCGTGGGCGTCGCCCCCGGCGCGGGCGCCACGATCGCGTCGCTGATGTCGTACAGCCTGGAGAAGTCGCTGTCCAAGAGGCCGGAGCGGTTCGGCAAGGGCGCGATGCCCGGTCTCGTCGGGCCGGAGGCGGCCAACAACGCCGCCACCTCCGGGGCCATGGTGCCCCTGCTGACCCTCGGAATCCCCGGCTCGGCCGCCACCGCGGTGCTGCTCGGCGGATTCCTGATGTGGGACCTGAAGCCGGGACCGCTGCTCATGGAGCAGGAGCCGGACTTCGCGTGGGGCCTCATCGGCAGCATGTATCTGGGCAACGCGATGTTGCTGGCCATCAACGTCTTCTGCATCCCGATCTTCGCAAGCCTGGCCCGGGTGCCGTTCCGTGATTTGGCACCTGTCATCCTCGTGATGTGTGCACTTGGGACCTTCACGGTGAACGACAGCATCATCGAGGTCGGCATCATGGCGGTCTGCGGTGTGCTCGGGTTCTTCATGCGATTGTTCGGACTGGTGCCGGCGGCGACGGTGATCGCCTTGGTGCTCGGTCCGATGGCGGAGGAAACACTTCGCCAATCGATGATCATCTCGGGAGGGAGTTTCGCCGTCTTCGTGCAGCGCCCCGGCTCGTTGGTGCTGCTCGGCGTGATCGTCGTCCTGAGCCTGCTGCCGCTGTACGGCGCTTGGGCACGGCGCCGCGCCCCGGACCAGAGTCGTTCCGGAGAGCGGGTCTAGGAAGTGTTCGAAATGGGCTGTCCGATCCAGGAGTGGCATTCCGAACACGGGATTATCGAGGCAAGCGCGGCCGAGGCATGAACCCGGTGCCTTAGTTCGAGCCTGTTCCTCTGGGAGGGAAGATTCATGACGGTCCAGCACGACCACAAGGGAGCGAAATCGGCCGGGGAGAACCCCCAGGGCACGCTTTCGGTCACGGATGACCGCACTGGAGAGACGTACGAGCTCCCGGTAGCGGACGGCACCGTACGCGCCGCGGACCTCAACAAGATCAAGGCCGAGGAGATCGGCCTGGCCAGCTACGACCCGGGCCTCGTCTATACCGCGACATGTCGCAGCGCCATCACGTTCCTCGACGGCGACGCCGGGCACCTCGCGCACCGGGGCTACCCGATCGAGGAGCTCGCGGCCCAGGCGACGTTCATCGAAGTGGCCCACCTGCTGCTGAACGGCGAGCTGCCCAAGGCGGCCGATTTGAAGGCGTGGGAGCGCGCCGTCGCCACCGGCGGCACCGCCGACGAGCACCTGCACAAGCTGGTGGCCAGCTTCCCGCGGGACGCGCACCCGATGAGCATCATGCTGTCGGCGATGGGCGCCCTGCCGGCCGTCTACCCCGAGCTCGCGCAGGCCCCCGCGGACGGCGAGCCCGACCCGCGGCCGGCCCGGCTGATCGCGCTCGGCTCCACCATCGCGGCCATGGCCTACCGGCACGGCCTCGGTGAGGCGCCCGTCGCGCCGGACACGGAGCTGTCGTTCCCCGGCAACTTCATGTCCATGATGTGGAAGAAGGACGGGCAGCCGTACGAGGTCGATCCCCGCGTGGAGAAGGCCCTCGACGTGCTGTGGATCCTGCACGCCGACCACGAGCAGAACTGCTCCACCAACGCGGTGCGGTCGGTGGGCTCCTCCGGCGTCGACCCCTGCTCGGCGGTGGCCGCCGGCGTGGCCGCGCTGTACGGCCCGCTGCACGGCGGGGCGAACGAGGCCGTGCTCAACATGCTCCGTGAGATCGGTGACGTGAGCAACGTGGCCGAGTTCATGACGCACGTGAAGAACGGCGAGCGGCGGCTGATGGGGTTCGGCCACCGGGTCTACAAGAACTACGACCCGCGCGCCACCATCATCAAGAAGTACGCGATGGACGTGCTCGACATCGCCGACGGCAGCCCGCTGCTGGACATCGCGCTCGAGCTGGAGAAGATCGCGCTCGACGACGACTACTTCGTGCAGCGGCGTCTCTACCCGAACGTGGACTTCTACTCCGGGCTCATCTACCAGGCGCTCGGCATCCCGTCGAAGATGTTCACGGTGATGTTCGCGGTGCCGCGGGTGAGCGGCTGGGTCGCGCAGTGGATGGAGTCCGCCGCCGACCCCGAGCAGAAGATCGTCCGTCCCCGGCAGATCTACACCGGCGCCCCGACGCGTACCTACATCCCCGCCCAGCGTCGGGACTGAGTCCCTTCTGATGTTCAGCGCCCCCGGGGGGTGTCCCGGGGGCGGACTCCGTCGTCGGCGACCGCGACATGATCGTGGTGATGCCGGACGGCGGCTTCAACGGCTGGTACTCGGACTGGTTCGGCAGCGATCTGGACGGCCACACTCCGTACCCGCCCCCCGCCTGGGAGACCCACCACCTGCGGGAGCTGCTGCCCTGGGTGGACGGTCACCTGCGCACCGTGCCGACACGGGAGAGCCGGGCGATCGCGGGGCTGTCCATGGGCGGCTTCGGCACGATGTCGTACGCGGCCCGCAACCCCGAGCTGTTCGGCGCGGCCGGCGCGTTCTCCGGCGGCGTGCACCCGACCCTGCTCTATCCCTCCGTGGCGCTGGTGCTCAGCGGGACCAACCTGCCGTACGGGAGACCGCTCGACCTGTGCGTCCGGGGCAACCCGTTCACGAAGTACCGGAACTGGGCGGCGCACGACCCCACCCGGCTGGCCGGAGAGCTCCAGGACACCCACCTGTACGTGGCCACGGGCACGGGCACGCCGAGCGACCCCGACGACCTCGACGCGGGCCTGCTCGGCGCGGCCGGGATCGAGGGCGTGGTGCTGCTGATGAACCTCGAGTTCCGCCGGGCCCTCGACAAGGCCGGCGCCGACTACACGTGGGACGTGCACTCCGGCACCCACACCTGGCGCTACTGGCCGGAGGATCTGCGGCGCTTCCTCACCCACCTGGACGGCTGGCAGGGCCGGACCGAGGCCGCGCGGCGCTGAGCGGGCGGGGGTCAGGCGGTGTCGCGGGGGACGGAGCGGAGCCGGGGGTGGCGGGCGCGCAGCATGGCCTCGCCGGCGCGTTCGTAGTTGGCGAGCGCGCTCTTCCAGGCGTGGTCGAGCGCGGCGTCGTCACCGGGCATGCCGGTGGCGTCGCCGGGGCCGGCGTCCCCCGAGTCGCCGCCGACCCGGCGCCGATCGACCTCGTCGAGCACGTAGGACGCGTCGACGAAGGCCTGTCGGGCCGCCTGCACATCGCCCCTGTTTCCAGCCCGTTCCGCGCGTTTCACCGCCTCGGCGGACCTGACGAGCAGGCGGTCGACCTCAAGGCCCGTCCGTACGAGACGTACGGTGCGAGATTCACCCAGCATGATCACGCCCCTGCTGGTGGAGAGGTCGGGTGTGCAACATCGCCGAATGTAGGCGGACCGGGACGCTCCGGCATGAGCCCGAGAGCCCAGTTCGGGGGCCCAATTAGTTGGGCCTGGCGCACCCGGTCGGAACGTGCTTACGCAGGTCAGAGGCAGATCAGGGGGCGAGGCCGGTGATCAGGGCGCCGATCAGCCGAGGCGCCACGAGCCGCCCGTCGGCCAGCCGCTTGGCGGTGAGCCGGTCGGACAGCGTGAGCTCGACGAGGCCGTGCATCTCCGCCCAGATCAGCGCGGCGAGGTCGTCCAGCGGCAGCGGCCGGATCTGCCCGGCGTCCCGGCAGGACGCGAGCACGCCGAGGAGGGCCTCGATCACCTCGTGGATGGTGGCCTCGAGCTCCGGCTCCGCCTTCTTGTCCACCGGCCCGCTGAACATCAGCCGGTAGTAGGCGGGACTGTGCAGCCCGAAGCGCACGTACGCCGTGCAGCCCTGCCGCAGGGCGTCGAGCGGGGTGCCGTCGGAGGCGGCCACCGCGGCCCTGATCTCGGCGTTCAGCCCGGCGAAACCGACCTGGGCGACGGCGGCGAGCAGCTCGCGGGCTGCCTGACCCCGTGCGAGGCGCTCCAGGGGCGCGAGGTGACGACCGTCGAGGGGCTCGGCGGCGTGCACCCCGTGCAGCGCGCGTTCGCCGTCCACGACGCCCTGCAGTGCGGCTACTGCACGCCCGGCTTCGTGGTCGCGGCCGCCGCCTTCGTGGACGGCTGGCGGGCCGAGCACGGCGACGTGGAGCCGGCGCGCGAGGACGTGGCCGCCGCGCTCGCCGGGCACCTGTGCCGCTGCGGCGCGTACCCCGGCATCTACCGGGCCGTCGCGGCCGCCTGCACCGGCGCGCACGACGAGGACGACGCCGAGCCGGCGCGCGTCGAGGCCATGGAGAAGATCACCGCGCGCGCCGTCTACTCCACCGACGTACGGCTGGACGGCATGCTCGAGGGCGTCATCATCCGCTCCACTGAGGCACACGCCCGGGTCGAGAAGGTGACCGCCCCCGGCGGCGCGCCGCTGGTCGAACTGCTCCCGCCGGACCGGGTGGTCCGGTACGCGGGCCAGCCCGTCGCCGCCGTCGCCGCGCCGACCGCCGCGGAGGCCCGCGCGGCCGCCGCCGCGGTCGAGGTGGCATACGAGCCGCGCCCCGCGGTGATCGGCACCGATGAGGCCGTACGGCCCGGGGCGCCGCTCGTCTATCCCACGGCCGAGGAGCGCAAGCACGCGGCCAACTCGGCCGAGAACGTGCCGGGCGTGGGCCGCTGGTCCGGCAACCGGCACATCCCGCGGGGCCTGATGACCTGGCGCGGCCGGACCGCGGACCGGCGGATCGCGGCGGCCCGCTCGGCCGGCTCCGATCGCCTCGTCACCGGCACCTTTCTCCACCGCCGTGCAGATGCGCACGCCGATGGAGCCGCACGCCTGCGTGGCGTACTGGGAGGGCGAGGACCTGCACCTCTACGCCTCCACGCAGATCGTTTCCATGATCCCGGCGGAGGCCGCGAAGCGGTTCAAGGTCCCCGCGGAGCGGGTGCACGTGCACGCCGACCACGTGGGCGGCGGCTTCGGCGCCAAGGGCGCGCTGAGCGCGGAGATGGCGGCCGCCACCGAGCTGGCCCGGCTGCACGCCGCGCCGGTCCGGGTGGTGTTCGGCCGGGATGAGGAGCTCACCGACGCCGGGCACCGCCCGGGGGCCCGTACGGAGCTCGCGCTGCTCATCGGGGACGACGGCGAGTTGTCCGCGCTCCGCATGGGGATCGAGTCCGACGGCGGCGTCTCGATCGGATCCAACACCGCCACGCACGGGCGGTTCGTGTACGGCACCGCCCCCCGCCGGCTCATCGACATCGACGTGGTGACGGACCGCCCGCCCGCCGCCCCGTTCCGCGGGCCGGGCGCGCCGCCCGCCCTGTGGGCGCTGGAGCAAGCCGTGGACGAGGCGGCCGTACGGCTGCGGGTCGACCCGATCCGGCTGCGGCAGCGCTGGGACGGCAATCCCAAGCGCGCCGCGCTCTACCGGAAGGCGGCGGAGACGGCGCTCTGGGAGGCCCGGCCGGCGCTCGGCTCGCAGACCGGCAGGTTCCGCCGCGGCGTGGGCGTGGCGGCCTCCAACTGGCTGTACCTGCTGGACCCGAAGGCCGAGGTCGAGCTGGTGGTCCGGGACGGCGTGGTGGTCGCGCGCAGCGGCACGCAGGACATCGGCACCGGGATCCGCAGCGTGATCGAGTCCGTGGTCCGCGACGAGCTCGGCATCCCGGCCGACCGGGTCGAGGTGGAGATCGGGCACAGCGACTCCGTGTACGGGACCGGCTCGTTCGGCAGCCGTACGACGACCTCGATCGCGCCCGCCGCGCGGGAGGCCGCCGCCGAGCTCCGCCGCGAGCTGGCCGGGCGCGGCCCGGACGTGCAGGCGGCGCTGAAGGAGTCGGACGGGCTGCGCGCGACGGGCCGGCGGCGCCGGGACCGGCGCGGGTACGTGATGTCACTGCCCGGGCAGCCGCCGGCGATCGGCCGCGGCTTCTCCGGGGCCGTACACGTCACCGAGGTCGAGGTGGACACGCTGCTCGGCCAGGTGCGGGTGCTCCGGGTGTGGGGCGGCATCGCGGCGGGCCGGATCTACTCCGAACGGGCCGCGATCAACCAGTGCGAGGGCGGCATCGTGCAGGGCATCGGCTACGCGCTGTACGAGCAGCGGCACGTCGACCCGGCCACCGGCGTGAACCTCACCGACAACCTCGCCGAGGCGGTCGCGGTGGTGGACCTCGACGGCGGCGTGATCAGGTCCGCGGCCGTCGCCGCGGGCGCGGTGGCCCGTACGCCGCTGCGCCTCACCGAGGTCGAGGAGGCGCTGACCGGCGTGCGGCCCTCCGAGGAGGCGCTGCGTACGGCGGCCGCCCGGGTGCTGGACCGGTGTTCGCCGCTGCCGGGGACCGGGTACAAGGCCCCGCTGCTGCGCGACGTGCTCGTCGACGTGCTCACCACCGCGACCGCCTGACGCCCGACACGCCCCGACACGCCCCCGAGGCGGCCGCAGTGGCCGCCTCGGGGGGCATGTCCGGGAGCGGAATTTTCGGCTAAATGTCCAGGTCGTCCGGGGAAATGCCGCTCCCGCGCAATCGGCCGGCCCGGGGATCGCCGATGCGGGCCTTTGTCTCAGCTTTGTCTCAGTCTTCTCGGATCGGCCAGCATAAGCACACTGATTACCTCCTTCGGGTGACCAAGCGCCCACATCGGGCAATCTTCACATCACGGTCATTTGTGCTGGCCAGAGTGAGGTCCTAGCGTCCGTGTCGTCCGTGTCGTACCTCTTGACCAGGCAACTTGTGAAAGGCCGCACGATCGGCGAAACTCCCCGACCAAGGTCGATTCGGCCGTGTAAAGTCGTGCGCACCTTTCGGGGGATCCAAAAGGTTCTCGGTCCATATTTCCGCGTGGGAGACGCCAGTGCGAAGATTGTCGGGGTTAATGCCGGTCACGGCCCTGTTGCTCGGGGTCCTGACCGCGTGCGGCGGCGAGGAGCCGGCCGCCGCACCGCCCCCGCCGGCAGGCCAGGCAGCGGGCAAGCAGGGCCCGGCCAAGCTCCCTGAGGCCACCACCTACACCCGTGTCGCGGGGGCCCCGCGGGACACCGGAACGACGGCGGCGAACTCCGTCATCCGTGTGCTCAAGAAGCAGGTCGTGTACGACCGTCCCGACGGGAAGCCCGTCGCGATGCTGCCCATCACCCAGCTGGGCGCGCCGACCTGGGTGCCGGTCGTGGAAACCTCGGGGGAGTGGCGCCGCGTGCTGCTGCCCAGCCGTCCGAACGGCACCAGCGGCTGGGTCCGTCCGGCCGAGGGCACCGTCCGCTCGGCCAAGACGCCGTACGCGGTGCGCGTCGAGCTCGGGGCCCGTAGGCTCCGGCTCACCAACGGCCGCACCACGGTCGGCACCTGGAAGGTGGCGGTGGGCACCGCCAAGCACCCGACCCCCACGGGGCGGACCTTCCTGCTCGCGGTCCTCAAGCCGCAACGGGGTGGCTACAGCCCATTGATCATGCCGCTGGGCAGCCACTCCAACACGCTCGAAACCTTCGGCGGTGGCCCAGGCACCGTCGGACTGCACGGCTGGCCCGACGCCAAGGTGTTCGGCCAGGCCGTGACCCATGGCTGCGTACGGGTCCCGAGTGACGCCCTCCGCGCGCTCGCCAAGGTCCCACTCGGTAGCCCTGTCCTCGTGACCGCCTGACGCGGTCGACCCCCCAAGGAGAAGAAGAGATGAAGAGGCCCAAGCACCTCGCCAAATATGTTGCTGGAGCGACAGGAGTGGCCGCCGTTGCGGTGACCGCGATGATCGTCGCGACCCCCGCTCAGGCCACCAGCGGCCCCGCGGGCGCGTACGCGCTCAAGGCCGAGGGGCCGATCTCGGTGCCGGCCGTGTCCGCCGTCGAGGTGCAGTCGGACGGCGCGCCGCAGCAGCGCTCGCTGGCCTCCCTGCCGCCGAACCCGATCATCGAGGCCTCGGTGCTCAACGCCAAGGCCGCGCCGGGCTGGGCGCGCGCGAGCACCACCGACCTTCGCGTGCTGAAGATCGGGCTGAGCGCCGAGGTCGTCGAGGCCGCCTGCAAGAACGGCCGTGGCGTCACCCACCTGGTGGACGTCACCCTCGGCAAGCAGCGCCTCGCCGTCACCCCGACGCCGAACAGCACCCTCACCGCGCGCGTCGGCACCCTCGGCGTCGCCGAGGTCACGCTGAACAAGCAGGTCCGCAACGCGGACGGCACGCTCAAGGTGACCGCCATCGAGGTCAAGCTGCCGCTCGGCGCGGGCAAGACCGAGACGATCTCGATCTCCTCGGCCACCTGCGGCAAGATGGTCGCCGACCCGGGTGACGGGGACGGTGACGACGGCGACAACGGCGGCGGCGACGCCACCCCGCCCGGCCAGGCGCCCGCTCCGCAGCCCGTTCCCGGCAACCTTCCGGTGACCGGCTGACACGGCGTTCGAGCTGATCACTGAGGGGCCCGGCGGACGCGCCGGGCCCCTCAGTCATGTTCACCGGGCCGAAATCCGCGCGGACGTCGCAGCTCAGCGCCGGAAGATCGGCCCTCGCGGGGGTCTGGGGTCTCGTGCTGGGGCCGCCGGTGGTGATATGAACGAAACATAAGCGAATCCAATTCGGTTAGGCCGTTCAACGGCCAGGGCTGTTTCGCGCATGCCGTCCGGGGGCGCGCAGGCATCGGCGCCGGAGCACGTCCCTGCCGGGGCGGCCAGTGGGGACGGCACACATGAAGACCAGGGCGGCTGTGCTCCGCGAGGCCGGTAAGGACTGGGAGATCACCGAGCTCGACCTCGATCCCCCCAAGGCGGGCGAGGTCCTCATCCGGTACGTGGCCGCAGGCCTGTGCCACTCCGACGAGCACGCGCGCACCGGCGACCTGACACCCCGTTTCCCGCTCGTGGGCGGCCACGAGGGCGCGGGCGTCATCGAGGAGGTCGGGCCGGGCGTGACCCGCCTGAAGGCCGGCGACCACGTCATCTGCTCCTTCCTCCCCGCCTGCGGGCACTGCCGGTTCTGCGCGGACGGCCGCAGCAACATCTGCGACGTCGGCGCGAACACCATGGTCGGCTGCCTGGCCGATGGCACGTTCCGCTTCCACGGCGGCGGCGAGGACTTCGGCGCCATGTGCATGATCGGCACGTTCTCGCAGTACTCCACGATCTCCGAGTACTCCTGCGTGAAGGTCGACGACGACGTACCGCTGGAGACGGCGGTGCTGATCGGCTGCGGCGTGCCCACCGGGTTCGGCACCACCGCCAACGCCGGCGGCCTGCGGCCCGGCGACACCGTCGCCATCTACGGCATCGGCGGCATCGGCATCAACGCGGTGCAGGGCGCCAAGATCGCCGGGGCACGGCACATCGTGGCGATCGACCCGCTGGGCTTCAAGCGGGAGACCGCGCTCAAGCTCGGCGCCACGCACGCGGTGGGGACCGCCGAGGAGGCGCAGGCGCTCATCCTCGACCTCACACGGGGCGTCGGCGCGCACCAGGCGCTGGTGACCGTCGGCGTGGTGGACGAGGACGTGATCAGCTCGGCGTTCGCCGCCATCCGCAAGGGCGGCGAGGTCGTGGTGACCGGCCTGGCCGACCCGCTGAAGAAGACCATCAACGTCTCCGGTGCCGAGCTGACGCTGTTCGAGAAGCGGCTGCGCGGCGCGCTGTTCGGCGGCGGCAACCCGTTCGCCGAGATCCCCAGGATGGTGGAGCTCTACCAGTCCGGCCAGCTGAAGCTGGACGAGCTGGTGACCCAGCGGTACACCCTGGACGAGATCAACCAGGGCTACCAGGACCTCAACGACGGCAAGAACATCCGCGGCGTCATCTCCTACGCCTGAGCCTCATCGGGCATCGCCCCCGTACGGGCCCTCGCCGGACATCCCGGCGAGGGCCCGTACGTCTGCGCCCGAGCCCCGGGGATGCGAGGGGACGGGTCACCCCGTACCGTTTTGCGGCGTACCCGTTGTCGCCGCCAGGGAGACGAGAGGAGCCCGCGTGACCGTGCAGCGCGAAGCCCCCGACGTGGTCACCGCCCGGCACGAACTCGTCGTCACCGGCGTCGTCACGGCCGTCCTGACGACGCTCGCGGCCACGGTGTGGACCCGCCCGGCACCGGTCCCCGGGCTCACCACGGCGGGCCCCGCGGTCGACTACGGGCTCCCCGTGGTCCGGGTGCTGCTGGACGTGGCGGCGGTGGCGGTGGTCGGGCTGAGCCTGCTGCCCAAGCTGCTCGGCTTCGACAAGCCGGAGGAGACCGAGCCGGTGCTGCGCCCCGCGCGGCGGCTCGCGGTCTCGGCGGCCTGGATCTGGATGGCGAGCGCGCTGACCGCGGTGGTGCTGCAGACGGTGGAGATCCACCCCGACCGCCCGCTCTCCCTCGACCTCGTCGTGGACTACGTGGACCGGATCGGCGCGGGCAAGGGCCTGTTGCTCAGCGCGGCCTGTGCGCTGGTCTGCGTGGGGCTGGGCCGGCTCGCCGTACGGTTCGGCGAGAACGTGCCCGCGGAGCTGCGGCTCGTGGTGGCGCTGTTCGGGCTGCTGCCGCTGCCGGTGACCGGGCACGCGGCCAACTGGGACTGGCACGACCTGAGCATGGTCTCGATGGAGCTGCACGTGATGGGCGCGGCGCTGTGGGCCGGCGGCCTGTGCGCGGTGGTGGTCCCGCTGGCCGCCCGTCCGGAGCTGCTGTCGGCCGCGCTGCCGCGCTTCTCCCGGCTCGCCACCGTGGCGCTGTTCCTGGTGGGCGCGACGGGGCTGTTCAACGGCTTGGTGGAGCTGGCGCTGAGTCCGGTCACCACGCTGCCGGGCTCGCTGTTCTCCACCGGGTACGGGCAGCTCGTGGTCGGCAAGTTCGTGTGCGTGGTGGCGCTCGCCGCGCTCGGCGCGTCGATCCGATACCGGCTGCTGCCGCGCGTAATCCGGCGAGAGCCCGCGGCGCTGGCCGCGTGGGCCCTGGCCGAGGTCTCGGTGATGGGCGTGGCCTACGGGCTCGCGGTGGTGCTGACCCGGGCCGCGGTGGCCTGAGCGGCCGCGCTCGGCCCGCTGAACAGCCGGTCGGCGAGCAGCCACAGCATGGCCAGGCAGACGGCGGTGAAGACGGCCGAGGGATAGGAGATCGGCGGCGCCACGAGCAGCTCGCCCTGCACGTACAGGCCGGCGTAGCCGCCGACGGTCACCAGCACCGCGCCGGCGCAGGCCCGCTTCCAGTCGGGCAGCCGCCCCGCGCGGAACGCGAGGTCCACGCAGACCGCGCCGGCGACCAGATAGAACGGCACCGCCGAGGGCGGGAAGGTGCCCAGCACGAGCAGCGGCCAGATCAGGCACCGGTAGGCCACGTACGTGCCCGCGACGGCGGTCGCCGTCCACCGGGCGCCCACGGTGCGGCGGGCGACGACGAGCACCGCCATGGCCGCGCCGAGCCCCCACATCGGGTAGACCCAGTCGGGCATGGGCAGCGCGAAGTTCACGAACGCGTCCCGGCCGACGGGCTGGCCGAGCTGGTCGGCGGCGAACTTCATCAGGCTCGGCTCCGCGTACGGCTCGCCCCGGTCGAACGCGGCGATGCCGAGGACGCCGTACTCCTGCTGCATGTCCGGGAACAGCAGGTTCTCCAGGAAGTAGACCCAGAGCAGGGTGAGCCCGGCAACGTACCAGCGGTCGCGCGGGGCGCCGCGGTACCAGCCGCGGATCACGCCGGCGATCATCAGCGCGGTGCCGAGGTACAGCAGGACGTGTGAGGGGCTCCAGGTGGTGATGTCGAGCCCGTTGACGCGGTGGTTGATCAGATCCAGCGGGACGGCGATCAGAAAGGTCCCGGTGCCCCACTGCATGAGGCGGAGCGTCACCTTGTCGGCGCCGTACCCGGTGAAGCCGTGGATGATCACCAGGGCCACGACCATCGCGGTGCCCACCGAGTTCAGCAGGTGCGGCGGGGCGAGGTCGTCGCGGAGCCATTTGAAGTGCCACGACACGTCCCAGGACGAGCCGAGCACCTTGAGCGCGAACGCGACCAGCCAGGCGCGATAGAGGAGGGTGAACAGCTCCTGGGGCGTCTCACGCCCCGCGGTTCCCCGGCTCCAGAACCCTGCCGCCCACGCTGCCTTGTTTCTGATCACCCCGTACACCTGCTCGATAATGCCGGTTCGGGAGTGATAAGGGAAAGCGATTGGCCGGGATGTGACGAGACTTTCCGGTCATGTCCGGTTTTGTCGAGCACGGTCCGTGAGGAGCGGTGCTCACTCCGCGAAGAGCAGCGCCCAGACGTTCTTGCCGCCCTGCCCGAGCATGGTCCATCCCCAGTCCTGGCTGAGCGCGGCGATGATGTGCAGCCCGCGGCCGCCCGGGGTGAACGGGTCGGTGCCCCGCTGCGCCGGCGCGGTGTCCACCGGATCGCTCACCGCACACAGCAGGTGCCGGTGGTGGCGCAGCAGGTGGAGCTGGAATTGGATCGGCCGCCCCGCCGTCAATGGAGATGGGGAGGACCCCGATACTCCTCGTGGAGGGGGGAGGGAGGAGCACGGAGGGGCGGCCGATGTCTGAAGGGCGTGCCGGAGCGCGTTGGTGACGAGCTCGCTGACGATCAGCGTGGCGTCGTCGTGCAACGGCGTCAGGTCCCACGACTGAAGGGTCGACGCGGTGAACCGGCGCGCGGTGTGAACGGACTCGTCGGTGGGCGTGAGCGGGCATGTCGCGGCGTCCGCGACGCCGGGCGTGGACTGGACGCGCGCGGCGACGCGCTGCGGCCAGGTGCAGACGGACGGTGCGCTTACGGGCCACTCCGGGTGCGCACGCGTCACTCCGTCGGCCGACTGGTGGCCGAACCTGAACCCCGACCGCACGCCACTGAGCGGGTCCGTGTGCGCGCGTCCGACGTGTGCCGAATTCACAACGCACATCCTGGGGCACGGACCTTGCAGATGCAAGACCCGGATGCACGTGCATTTTGAGCGTGCAGATTCAAGCGACATTTGTTCCGCTGAGGGGTACAACTCGGCTCGAACCGGCCTCGTCAACCCCCAGGTTCCCAGCTCAATCGGGAAATATCGGGTTCCGCGGGAAGGTACTCGGCGCCACCGGACCGGCGAAGGTGTACTCCACCCGATGCCTCCCCCGGGGCCCCCGGGTCCATCGGCTTGCCCTCGAGCCTGACGGCGACACCCGCCGCGGGCTTCGACGGCGTGGCGTCCGGCCCGGCTCCGCCGGGGATGAGCGAGCACCCCCCGGCCGAGCCGAGCGCGGTCACGACAAGGGCTCCCGAGGCCCGGGCGGTCAGTCCAGGAGGTCCGCGAGGACCGTGCGCAGCCGGCGCAGCGCGGCGTCGATCCACGGCAGCGAGACCGGGTCGCCGGACGCCAGCGCGGTCTCGCGCTGCTCGGTGGTCTCCCCGTAGAGCAGGCTGCTGGCCACCCGCAGCCGCAGCGCGGTGGCGGGCTCGCCGAACTCCGAGGCGGGCAGCACGCCCACGCCGTACTCCTCCAGCAGCACCGAGCTCAGATCTGCCCCGGTGAGCGTGCCGTACTTCTCGTATAGATGACCTCGGCGGGGCTCGAAGTCCGGGTAGCAGTAGAACGCGGCCTGCGGGGGCACGACCAGGGCCCCGGCCGCGGTGAAGGCCTCGGCGACGGCCCGCGCCACCGTCGCGTGCAGGCGGGTGCTCGCGGCGATGTGCTCGACGAGCTCGGCGGGCTCGCCGAACGCGTACGCGGCGGCCTGCTGGATCGGGCCGGACGGGCTCGACCAGATCTCGCTGACGATGCCGAGCAGCTCGTCGCGGAGCCGGGTGCCGAGCGGGCCGTCCGGCAGCCGGGCCACGCCGATGCGCCAGCCGCCGAGCGCGAGGTTCTTGCTCAGCGCGGTGGTGATCACCGTGCGCTCGGGCGCGTGGCTCGACGGGCAGCTCAGCGGCGTGGCCGCGGGGTCGTGGATGAGGTCGCGGTAGATCTCGTCGGCGACGATGACGAGATCCAGCTCGCGGGCCGCCGCGCAGAGCCGGCGTACGGTCTCCGGCTGCGCGATCGTGCCGGTCGGGTTGTCCGGCAGCGTCACCACCACGGCGCGCACGTCCCGGCCCGCCCGGCGGGCCTCGGTGACGGCGGTGGTGAGCAGTTCCGGCTCGGGGACACCGCCCTGTCCGGGCGGGGTGGGCACGAAGATCGGTTCGCGCCCGGCCAGCCTCGCCTGGGCCGCGTAGCTGACCCAACTCGGGCCGGGCACCACCACGTCTCCGCCGATGGCGAGCAGCAGCCCGTACAGCAGCGGCTTGCTGCCCGGCCCGCAGATCACCTGGGCGGGGTCGGTGGGGAGCCCACGGCGGCCCCAGTACCCGGCCGCGGCGCCGCGCAGGTCGGCACTGCCCGCCACCGGCCCGTACGCGTTGCGGCCGGCGGCGGCCGCGAGCGCGTCACTGAGCGTGGGATGCACGGGCAGGCCGGCCTCGCCGAACGCCATCGGGAGCACCGGGGCGCCGGACCTTCGTTTTCGGGCGATCGCTTCGTTTGCGGCGAGCGTGGCGGACATGGTTACGGACATGCGTGACTCCACAGCGTTGTGTCGGAATTGCGGGGAGAAGGTCGATGGGCTGCCGACTTGTTCCTGATCGACCTGCATATTCACCCTGTACCCAGAGGCTCCATCGGCACAAGCGGGGCTTGGTTGGGCTGGGCGTAAGCTCTGCTTATGCTCGATATCCACCGGCTCCGGCTGCTGTACGAGTTCGCGCACCGCGGCAGCATCGCCGCGACGGCCGCCGCCACCGGTTACAGCGCCTCCGCCGTCTCCCAGCAGCTCGCCACGCTCGAGCGGGAGGCGGGCACGGCCCTGCTCGACCGCACCGCGCGCAGCGCCGAGCTGACCGACTCCGGACGGCGCCTCGCCGTGCACGCCGAACGCATCCTCGACCTGCTGGAGGAGGCCGAGGCGGACATGTCCGCGGCGGCCGGGGCGCCGGCGGGCCGGGTGGTGGTCGGCGCCTTCCCCACCGCGGCGGTCGCGTTCGCCCCCGCGCTCGCCCGCAGCCTCCGCTCGCACCCGGGGCTGACGCTACGGCTGCGCCAGACGCGCCCGGGCGACGACGGGCTGCAGCAGATCCGGTCCGGCGAGGTGGACATCGCGCTCATCGACGACTGGAGCGGCAAGCTACCCGACCAGGGTGTGGGCACGCTGCGGTTCTTCCGGCTACTGCGGGATCCGCTGGTGCTGGTGGTGGGGCGCAGGCATCCGATGGCCGACCTGGACCGGCCCGTCGACCTCGGCGAGCTGCGCGAGGAGTCGTGGCTGGCCGCGCCCGCGGGTGAGCCGTCCCGGCAGGCCGTGGACCGGCTGCTGGCGGGGGCGGGCGGCGCGCACCCGGTGCCGTGGGAGTTCGAGGGGCTCAGCACGATCCTCGGCCTCGTCGCGCGGGGCATCGGCATCGCGGCCATCCCCGCACTGGCCCTGGCGGCCGGCGACCGCGGCGTCGTCGTGCGCGAGCTCCCCCGCCGTACCCTCGCCCGAGACGTCTACGCCGTGGTCCGCGCCTCCAGCGTCCGCCGCCCCTCGGTCTCCGTCTGCCTCACCGCCCTCCACCAAGCCTCCGAACACGTCCTCAAGTAACCCAATTTGTTGATCTTGCTAGGGGTGGAAGTTGAGCAGGACCTCGCGGCGGAGGGGTTTGGCGAGGTGGTCGATGTAGAGGCGGCCGTCGAGGTGGTCGGTCTCGTGTTGGAGGCAGCGGGCGAGGTAGTCGCGGCCCCGTACGGTGATCGCGTCCCCGTTGGTATCCTGCCCGGTGACGGCGACCGCGGTGGGCCGCGCCGTGGGGTACTGGTGGCCCGGGATGGAGAGGCAGCCCTCCTCGTCGAGCTGCTCGGCCGGGTCGTCCACGGTGAGCACGGGGTTGGCCACCATCCCGGGCCGGCCGTCCTGGACGTCGTACACGAACAGCCGCAGGCCGACGCCGACCTGCGGGGCGGCGAGACCGACGCCGTCGGCCGCGTACATGGCCTGGAACATCCGGTCCACCAGGGTGCGCAGCGCCGGGCCGAAGTCCCTGACAGGGTCCGCGGGGGTGCGCAGGACGGGGTCACCGAGGTAGCGAATGTCCATCATGCCGAGGCGTCCTTCGATCCGGTAAGTGCTGCCGAGCCGTAGCGATCCTTACAGTAGAAGACGTGGCCGCCGGGCGCGACCCGGACGGCCGACCCCGCCGTCCGGGCATGATCCGGCCGGACCGCGCCGCCTCGGCGTCGACCACATCGACGTGTACTACCTGCACCGCCCCGACCCGGACGTGCCGATCGAGGAGAGCGTGGGGGCGCTGGCCGAGCTGGTACGGGCCGGCAAGATCGGCTCCGTCGGGCTGTCCGAGTGCGACGTGCCCACCCTGGAGCGCGCGTCCGCGGTGCACCCGATCGCCGCGGTGCAGTCCGAGCTCTCGCTGTGGACGCAGGACCGGCTGGCCGACGTGCTGCCCTGGTGCCGCGAGAACGGCTCCCGCGTTCGTGGCGTTCTCCCCGCTCGGCCGGGGTTTCCTGACCGGCCGGTACCGCTCGGTCGAGGACTTCGCGCCCGGTGACATGCGGCGCACCCGGCAGCCGCGGTTCGCGCCGGACGCGTTCGACGCGAACCTGTCCATCGTGGCGGAGGTGGAGCGGCAGGCCGAGCGGATGGAGGTCACCGCCGGCCAGGTCGCGCTGGCCTGGTGCCTCGCGCAGGGCGAGCACGTGGTCCCGATCCCGGGCACCAAGCGGATCGCGTACCTGGAGGAGAACCTCGGCCGCCGCCGACCTGCACCTGCCGGCCAAGGTTCTGGTCCAGCTCGGCGCGCTGCCCGCTCCGGTCGGCGCGCGCTACCGAGCCCGGTGACGACGAGGTCCCCGGCGCCTTCGCGGCGTCCGGGGACCTTCGTGTACGGCGCGCGTCAGCGCTGCGGGGCGTACTTGTTCGCGTAGTCCCACAGGCTCTTCACGTAGCCGTTGAAGAACGGCGACCACGTCCGCAGCTTGCGGTCGGCGGTGCTGTTGACGCCGTAGGCGTACCAGTTGCCCGCGGAGCTGCGCCACAGCCACGGGCCGCCGCTCGCCCCGCCCACGAACTTGCACGGGATGACCAGCTGGCGACCGGTGTAGTACGTCGTGTCGCGCTTGGTGACGGTGCTGCAGGTGTACGGCTTGGCGCCGGTGTACGGCGACTGCGCCGGGTAGCCCCAGGCCAGCGTGCGCCAGGAGGTCTGCTTGTTCCACAGCAGCCCGTTGTTGCCGGTGTAGCTGGAGACCCCGCGGCCGCTGGTGGTGCGCCAGACGTTCACGAAGGCGTAGTCGTAGTCGAGGCTGCCCTGGCTCGTGGTCCGCTGGGTGTACCGGCTCCAGGCCCAGAACCGCTCGGCCGCCCACTTCCCGTACGGCGCCTTGCCGCTCTCGTACGCCGGCACGTAGACCCAGTTGCGGTGCCAGGTGCTCTTCGTGCCGTTGATGCCGTGCACGCAGTGCCCCGCGGTGAGCACGACGTTGCGCTTGCTGCCCGGCACGGTGCTCGCGGAGCACACGTAGTTGGCCCAGCTGCCCGCCTCATATCCGGTGAAGAACACCTTGCCGACCGTGCGGTGCGGCTTGTGGTAGATCACCGTAGCCTTCGTGGAAACGTCCGAGGTGCCCGCGGCCGTTCCGGCCTGCCCGGCCCCGTCCACCGGGATCGCCGACCTCATCCGGCTCGGCGTCCAGTAGTCCACCGCGGCCTTGGCCACCGCGGCGGGTGCCTGCCCGGCCGCCGCGGTGGCGGCCGGGGCGGCGCTCACCAGCCGCCCGGGGTCCACGCCGGCGGGACGCGCCGCGGGTGTGTCGCTGTCGGCCGCGGCGGCGCCGGTGAGACCGGCGACGGCGAGCGCGCCCGTGGCCGCGAGGGCCAATGCCGCACGTGTGCGGGAGATCGGTGCGTTTCGAGCCTTCATGTGACCCTTCGCAGCGCTGGGGGCGTATGCGGGCAATTGCCGCGTACTTGGGCAGCGGTCAAGTTAGCGAAGGGGCACGCGAGACACGCGCACACTCCCCAAAGATTAGCGAATTGGCCAATTTCGGACTCGGGGCGGTGTGGGGCGGCTCAGTCCCTGGTGAGAAGGGTTGCGGCGAACAGCGGGTCCGCCGACCGGGCGGCCGCCGCCGGTGCGGGACATCCCGCCGTCACCAGGTGGGTGGCCAGCGCCTCGTCGATCGGGTGCTGCAGCGGGTTGCCGTTGTCGTCCAGCCGCTGGTATTTGCTGAGGTTCATGCCCAGCGAGACCTGCCGGTCGTTCTCGGTGCTGACGAAAGCCTGCGTGAGGGCGCCGAAGACCGCGCCGTCGTGCCCCCAGATCCGGCCGCAGCCGGGGATGTCCACCGCGTAGACACCGAGGCCGTAGTGGCCCGCGACGTGGCCCTCCGGGCCGACCATCGGCACGGTACGGCGCATCTCGGCGAGCTCCGCCGCGGAGCCCTCGGCGAGTGAGGGGAAGGCGGGCAGCACGAAGTCGGCGATCCCGCTGGTGTGGTTCAGCAGCATCCGTACGGTGACCGTCCGCCCGCGCTCGCCCTGTACGACCTCCGGCAGGTACCGGCCGATCGGCGCGTCGAGCCGTACGCGGCCGGTGGCGACCTGCTGGAGCACGGCCGCGGCCAGGAAGCTCTTGGTGATGCTGCCGGCGCGGTGCCGCATCTCCGGATGCACCGGCCGCCCGGTCCTCAGGTCGGCCACGCCCGCCGCGCCGCGCCAGGTCTCGCCCCCGCCGCGGACGGCGGAGTAGAGGCCCGGCATGCCCGCCTCGTGCACCGCCTCCAGCGTCTCCTGCAGGGCGGTGGGATCGAGGCCGCCGTCCCGGGTGTCCGCCGCGGCGGTCCCGGTGGACGCGAGCCCGGTGAGCCCGGTGAGTAGAGCGGTGCCCAGGGCGGCCGTCGTCAGCCGCCATCCCCGAAATGACATGGCCGTCCTCTCCTGCGCTACGAGTCGGCGGACGCGCGCCGATCCATGTGGCGAACCGAGCCTGCCGGGTCGTGGCGGACATGTCAGCAATCGGCCGGCGATAATGGCGGGTGAGGCCGGAGCAGGACAGGTGCGTACGGCTCACTAATCTGGAGGCGGTAGCGCCGTCGCCCCAGCCCACCGGAGGACGAAGATGTCCGACCAGGCTTCCCCGCGTTTCCGGCCCACCCTCGAGGAGATCGTGGCCTACAAGCCGGGCCGCGTCACCACGTCGCCGGAGGGCCGCTCCTACAAGCTCTCCTCGAACGAGTCGCCGTACGGGCCGCTCCCCTCGGTGGTCGAGGTGATCGCCGAGGCCGCGCGCGGGGTGAACCGGTATCCGGACAACGGCGCGGTGGCGCTCACCGAGGCGATCGCCGAGCGGCAGCGGGTGCCGTACGACCACATCGCGCTGGGCTGCGGCTCCGTCGGCGTGACCCAGCAGCTGCTGGAGGCGATCGGCGAGCCGGGGGCCGAGGTGGTGTACGCCTGGCGCTCGTTCGAGGCGTACCCGATCCTCGCCGGCCTCGCGGCCACCACGTCCGTACGGGTGCCGCTGCGGGACGAGACGCACGACCTGGAGGCCATGGCCGGCGCGGTCACCGACCGCACCCGCGCGATCTTCGTGTGCAACCCCAACAACCCCACCGGGACGGTCGTGCACCGCGCCGAGCTGGAGCGCTTCCTGGACCGGGTGCCCGAGCACGTGCTGGTGGTGCTGGACGAGGCCTACCACGAGTACGTCCGGGACGTACTCGTGCCGGACGGGATCGAGCTGTACCGCGACCGCCCCAACCTCGCCGTGCTGCGCACCTTCTCGAAGGCGTACGGGCTGGCCGGGCTGCGCGTCGGCTACATGGTGGCCCAGCCGGTGGTGGCGGAGGCCGTACGGAAGACGATGCTGCCGTTCACCGTCAACGCCGTGGCGCAGGCCGCGGCGATCGCCTCGCTGGGGGTGGAGGACGAGCTGTTCGCGCGGGTGGAGGCGACCGTCAAGGAGCGCACCCGGGTGCGCGAGGCGCTGCTCGCCCAGGGCTGGTCGGTGCCGCCCACCGAGGCCAACTTCGTCTGGCTGCCGCTCGGGCCCGACACGCTGGACTTCGCGGCCGCCTGCGAGCCGGCCGGGGTGGCGGTGCGTCCGTTCGCCGGCGACGGCGCGCGGGTCTCCATCGGCGACCCCGAGGCCAACGACGCCTTCCTCACCGTGGCGGCAAACTTCCCCACCAAGCACTAACCCAAGATCAACTTGTTGATCTTGGGGATTTCGGGAGGGGTTGGGGTTGCTTGGTAGGGGTGTGACCTCCCAGCCCTCTCGTCCGTCGCCCGCGCTCGTCTGGGCCGCACTGACCGTTATCTACACCTCGGCGGCGGGTTCCGGTTCCTCACCGCGGCCCTGTTGATGGGCACCTTCATCGTGCTCAAGGCCCGGTCGGTACGGGTGCTGCGGGTGTCCCGCCGCGAGCTGGGCGGCGCCGCGCTCGTCGGACTGCTGCTTCCGGCAGGCGGACAGGGACTGGTGACCATCGGCGAGCAGTGGCTGCCGTCCAGCATCGCCGCGCTGCTCATCGCGTCCGTGCCGCTGTGGCTCGTGGTGTTCCGCACGGGGCGAGCGGCTCGATCTCGCCGCGATCTCGTGAGCGGCGTCGGGCTGGTGGTCACCACCGAGCGCACCGCGCGCGCCCCGAGCCCGATCGAGACGCCGGAGCCGGTCCGCACCTGAGCCAGGCGCATTAACCCGGAGGAGAAACCATTCCCCCAAAATGGGGGATGGAACTCCCGTGGCTCGTGTGATAACGCAAATCCGCCGAGACTTGACGCGTTGGTATGGCCGATCTTGTCCGTGGTAAATGCGTCCGGTAATTAGGCCGGCGAGTCAGCGGGGGCGCGGTGGTTGTTCGAGCTTTTCCACGATGAGCCGGTAGAGCTGACGCGGGCGTCCCGGCTGCGGGGTGCGGTTCGGCGGGAGCGGCCAGGCCAGGCCCTCCTCGACGAGCGTGCGCAGCAGGCGGCGGGCCGTACGGGGGGTCACGCCGAGCATGCGTCCCGCGCTTTCGGCGTCAACGACCAGCGGCGCGTCGGTCTCCGCCAGCTTCTCGGCCAGCCGGGACAGGGTCTCGATGCCCTTCGGGCGCGCGGGCTGCGGCCCGCGCCCCGGCGCGCGCGGCGAGGGGACCAGCGCACGGCCCTCCCGGTCCACGGCGAAGCCCTGCGCCTGGCGGCTCGCCTGCGCCCGGGTGAGCGCAGCGCGGGCGTGCGTCTCCGCGTCCTGCGTGGTGCGGCCCATGCCGATGCCGACCTCGACGGCGATCCCCAGCTCGGCGCGGACCCGCTCCACGAACGGCGGTATTCGGAAGCCCTCGGTGGCCGCGGCTATGGAGCCGCGGGTGGCCGCGATGAGGAACGTGTGGTCGTCGATCGCCCAGGCGGCGGCGTGCATCCGGTGCGCCTCCTGGACCAGCAGCCGCTGCAGCGCGAGCTTGAGTTCCTCGCGCCAGTACCGCGGGGCGGTGCGCCGGGTGGACTCGCGCAGCGTCGGGACGTCCACGATCACCACGGCGAGCTGGGCCTCCTCCAGCCGGTGGTGGGCGCCGAGCAGCGCGGCCGTCTGCAGCGCCGAGCGGATCGCGGCGCCGGTGGGACGGACGCGTATCGTCGGCACGCCCGCCGACTCCAGCCGGTCGGCCACGGCCCGTACGCAGGTCAGCGCGGCGGAGGTGGTCTCCCGCCGCCACAACCGCTCATGGAATGCGGCGAGCGTCGCGGCGGCCGCCATCTCCTCCCGCACGTGCACGTTCTCCGCGGACAGCCCTACCTCGGCGTACGCCTCCTCGACGTCGGCCCTGTTCAGGATGTCGATGCTCAGCCGCTTGACGTCGAACCGCTCGTCCAGCGCGATGCGCAGCAGCGCCTCGTGCAGGCTGGCCCCGTTGAGCGGCACGTACGTGGCCGGCATGGTCAGCACGCCGGACTTGCGCGCGTACTCGTACGGCACGGGGCTGGCGAACAGGCACACGTCGACGCCGCCGCCCAGCCGCATGACCTTGTCCGCGGCCTCCTGCTCGTCCCGGTACGCCGCGGCCACGAGCCGGCTGGCCACCGGACCGGTGGCGCCGTGGCCCATCAGCATGACCCGCTCTACGAGGTCGTGCGGCCCCACGACCCCGATGGTGAGGTCGCCGACGCGTTGCGCGCTCACCTCAGGTCGCTCCCCGCTGCCGCCTCGTCAATTGCCCCGTCTGCAAATGCTCCGTCGCTTGCGCCCACAGGTTCGACCATCCCGTCGCCGCGTACCTGGGCCGATCGTACATTTGGAATTCATCCTGTGGAGATCACGCATTGGCAGCGAAAAGCGACGCGGGGTGTGTACACGTGTGTACCACCCCGCGATGAACTGCAAAAACAAGACTCACACAGGAATTTCACGCCTGACATCGGCGCCCAAAGCGGCCAACCGTTCGGCGATCTGGGCGTGTCCCCGGTCCACCAGATAGCCCTGTCCGACCACGGTCTCGCCCTCGGCGACGAGCCCGGCGAGCACGAGAGCGATGCCCGTACGGAGGTCGTGCGCCTCCACGGCGGTGCCCTTCAGATCGCGCGGCCCGTAGATCGTCGCCCGGGTGCCCTCCACCTTGATCTGGGCGCCCATCCTCGACAGCTCGTCGGCGAGCCGGAAGCGGCCGTCGTAGATCGACTCGTGGATGTAGCTCTCCCCGTCGGCGAGGCAGGCGAGCGCCATCAGCGGCGACTGCAGGTCGGTGGCGAAGCCCGGGTACGGGCAGGTGATCGCGTTGATCGGCTTGACCCGCAGCCCGGGGTCGCGGCGCACGTGCAGCACCGCGCCCTGCTGGGTGAACTCCACGCCCATCTGCTCGAGCTTCCACCGGGCCACGCCGAGGTGCTCGAGGTTGGCGCCCACCAGGCTGACCTCGCCGCCGGTGGCGGCGGCCGCGATGGCGAACACGCCGGCGTCGATGCGGTCCGGCATCACGGTGTGCTCGACCGCGGTGAGCCGGTCCACGCCCTCGACGGTGATGAAGCCGGTGCCGCCCCCGCTGATCTTGGCGCCCATCTTGGAGAGGAACTCGATCACGTCGAGGACCTCGGGCTCCAGCGCGCAGTTCTCGATCACCGTGGTGCCCGGGGCCAGCACCGCGGCCATGATCAGGTTCTCCGTGCCGGTGTGCGAGGGCGTGTCCAGGTAGAGATGGGCGCCCTGCAGCCGGCCGACCTTGATGTGCTTGTAGCCGTCGCCCTCCACCACGTCGGCGCCGAGCCGGGCGAAGCCGCGGTAGTGGAAGTCGAGCGCGCGCACGCCGAGGTTGCAGCCGCCCACGCCCTCGATGATCGCCTCGCCGAGGCGGTGCAGCAGGGCCGGCACGAACAGGAACGAGCCGCGGAACCGGCGCGCGATCTCCTCGGGGAGCACCGGGCTGCTCAGCGTGGACGCGTCGATGACCAGCGTGCGCTCGGACTCGTGGAACTCGACCCGGGCCCCGACGGACTCGGCCAGTTCGATCGCGCGCCGGACGTCCTCGATGATCGGGACGTTGCGCAGCACCGTGCGGCCCTCGGCGGCCAGCAGGGCCGAGCCGATCATCGGGAGGACGGCGTTCTTGGCGCCCTGGATGAAGGCCGTTCCTCGAAGTTCACGGCCGCCACGCACGCGGTAACGGACCTGCGGGCCCATGCTCATACGGCGAGAGCTCCTTCGGCTTAGCAAGATCGGGACGGGACGGGGTTTCGAAGCAAGATGCGAATGTGCGGGGAGCCGGGTTCGGGCCGGCCCCGCGGCCGTACGCCCCCGCCACGGCGCTTGAGTATGGCACCGCGTCACGGCCGATGAGGCCGAGATCGGCCAGGCGAACGGCCCGCCGAATCCGCGGTGCTCCGCCGGCCGCGGCCGCCCGGGCTCAGGGGGCGATCTCGTACGGGCCGTCGACCAGCCTATGTGCAAGGCGAGGTCGCCCGAACGACGACGCCCCGGCGCGTCAAGGCCCGGTTCCGTGGTTCACCGGAAGGTACGGCCCGTAAGCCGCTCGTACATCTCCACGTAACGCGATCGGGTGCGCTCCACGACGGTCTCCGGCAGCGGTGGGGGCGGCCGCTCGGAGCGGCGGTCCCAGCCGGAGGCCGGTGAGGTCAGCCAGTCGCGGATGATCTGCTTGTCGTAGCTCGGCTGGGCGTGCCCGGGCCGCCACGCGTCCGCCGGCCAGTAGCGCGAGGAGTCGGAGGTGAGCACCTCGTCGCCGAGCGTCAGCACGCCGGAGGCGTCGTGGCCGAACTCGAACTTGGTGTCGGCCAGCAGGAGGCCCCGCTCGGTGGCGACCCGCCGGCCGAAGTCGTACACCGCCAGCGTGGTGTCGCGCAGCTCTGCGGCCAGCGGCTCGCCGACCTCGCGGACCACGGCCTCGTACGACACGTTCTCGTCGTGTTCCCCGACGGCGGCCTTGGTGGCCGGGGTGAAGATCGGCGCGGGCAGCTCGGAGCCGTCGGTGAGCCCATCCGGTAGCGGCACGCCGCAGACGGAGCGGGTCGCGCGATACTCCTCCAGCCCGGAGCCGGCCAGGTAGCCGCGGGCCACGCACTCCACCGGGACCATGCTGAGCGGCTGGCAGACCAGCGTGCGCCCCACCCAGTCGGCCGGGGCGCCGGGCGGCGGGGAGTCGGAGATCACATGGTTCGGCACCAGGCCGCCGAGCCGCTCGAACCACCACACCGAGAGCCGGGTGAGCACGCGGCCCTTGTCCGGGATGGGCGTCTCGAGCACGAAGTCGTACGCGGAGACCCGGTCGCTGGCCACCATGACCAGGTTCCCGGCCTCGTCGTTGTACAGCTCGCGCACCTTGCCGGTGTAGACGTGGGTGAGGCCGGGCACCTCGGCCGGGGCCGGCGGCGGGGTGGTGAAACCGCTCACGCCAGCTTCTCCAGCCGCTCGAACATCGGGGCCAGCCGCTCCACGTACCGCTCGGGGCGGCAGACCTCGTCGAGCCGGGCCTCGTCGATGCTCAGGCCCGCCGCAGCGGCCTCCTCGCGGAGCGTCTCCCGGAACGGCACGCCCGTCTCCCAGGTGCGCATCGCGGCCCGCTGGGTCAGCGGGTACGCCTCGTCGTCGCGGGAGAGCCCCATCCCCACCAGCTCCAGCAGCACCGCCGAGGTGTAGATGAGCCCGCCGGTGGACTCCAGGTTGGCGCGCATCCGGTCCGCGTCCACCACCAGGCCGCTCATCAGCCGGATGGTCAGGTTCAGCATGTAGTCGAGCGCGACCGAGGCGTCCGGCAGCGCGATGCGCTCGGTGGAGGAGTGCGAGATGTCCCGCTCGTGCCAGAGCGGGATGCCCTCCATGACCGGCACGATCTGCGCCCGGACGATCCGCGCCATCCCGGCCAGTCGCTCGGACAGGATCGGGTTCTTCTTGTGCGGCATGGCGCTGGAGCCCTTCTGGCCCTTGCCGAACGGCTCCCAGAGCTCGCGCACCTCCGTGCGCTGCCCGTGCCGCACCTCCAGCGCGATGGCCTCGAGGAGAGTGCCCAGGATGGCCAGCGCGGACACCCACTCGCTGATGCCGTCGCGGAGCACCACCTGGGTGGACACGTCGGCCGGCCGCAGGCCGAGACGCTCGGCGACGGCACGCTCGATGGCCGGATCGATGTTGGAGTACGTCCCCACGGCGCCGGAGATCGCCATCACGCCCACCGCCTCGCGCGCCGCGCGCAGCCGGTCCCGGCCGCGGGCGACGCCGAACGCGAAGTCGGCCACCCGGTGCCCCCACACGTCGGGCTCGCCGTGGATGCCGTGCGTGCGCCCCACGCGCAGCGTGTGCCGGTGCTCCAGGGCGTGGTCGCGGAGCACCGCGATGAGCCGGTCCGCCTTCTCCAGCAGCACGTCGCTGGCCTCCACGAGCTGCAGCGCGAGCGCGGTGTCGAGCAGGTCGGAGGAGGTCATGCCGTGGTGCACCCAGCGCGCGGCCTCGCGCGGCTCGGTGTTGTCGGCCCACGCGCTGAGGAAGGCGATCACGTCGTGCTGGGTGACGGTCTCGATCTCCGCCACCCGCTCCGGGGTGGGCGGGGCGGCCGCGCGGACCGGCGGCACGGCGTCGGCGGGCACGGTGCCGGCCTCGGCGTGCGCCTCCAGCACCAGCGTCTCGACCTTGCACCAGAGTTCGTACTTGTGCGCGTCGCTCCAGACGCGGCCCATCTCGGGCAGGGTGTAACGCTCGATCACGGTGGGCGTCCTCAACGGAGAGCGGGCGGTCAACGGACTCCCAATTCTCGCAGGTGGGCAACCGCCCCGGGCGCCGCCCCCGGCCGCCTGTGGATAACTCCCGGAGCCTCAGGCCGGGGCGGCGAGTCGCGCCCGCCGGGTCTCCACCGCGAGGGTCAGCGCGACGATCGCGAGCACCGCGCCGAGCTGCGTGATGCCGTTCAGGGCGACGCCCACGGGCACGGTGAGCAGCAACGCCAGCCCGGCGGCCGACCGCAGCAGGATCGGCCCGATGCCGAGCACGCGGCGGAACCAGGCGTCGCCGAGGACGTACAGCCCGACCCCGCCGGCCAGCGCCAGCGCGGGCCCGAGGTGCAGGTGCTCGTCGGCGTGCGCGAGCACGTTCTTGACCCCGACGGCGAGCACGATGATGCCGAGCAGCATCGGGATGTGCGCGTAGAAGTACGCCCGGAGGGCCAGCCCCACCCGGTCCACCGGGGCGCTGTCGCGCAGCACCCGCTCCGCGGCCTCGTCGTCGCCGCCGAAGTACATCCACCACAGCGCCGCGGAGAGCAGCAGCCCGAGGGTCGCCGTGACGAGCAGCTCGGTGGTCAGGTCCAGCCCGGCGGCGCCGATGCCGATGGCCACCACGGACTCGCCCAGGGCGACGATCATCAGCAGCCCGTGCCGCTCCACGAAGTGCGCCGGGTTCACGGTGTGCCAGCGCTCCGGGGCGGCCAGCATCGGGGTCGCGGCCTGCAACAGCAGCGCGACCGCCCAGAGCACGTACGCCGGCGGCCCGTCCACGAACCCCGCCCCGAGCACGATGAGCGCGGAGGCGATGTTGAACGGGCCCACCCGGCCGATCCCCGCGGCGCTGCGCCGGAACAGCGCGGCGTGCACGCAGACGACGATCAGGTACCCCACGCCGAGCGCCACGCCGCCGCCGTCGAAGGCGGTCGGGATGGCCAGCGCCACGATCAGGAACCCGGCCATGCCGAGGATCAGCAGCATCCGCGCGTACGGGGTGGTGGGCATGACCGCGTTGGTGAGCCACGCGTAGCCGCCGTACATCCACCAGAGCACCCCGAACAGCAGCAGCACCTGGAGCACGCCGAGCGGGCCGAGCCGGTCCACGAGCACGCCGGTGAGCTGGGTGAGCGTGAACACGAACACCAGGTCGAAGAAGAGCTCCAGGGTGGTGACCCGCGGCTCCTCGTCCTGTCTCCCCTGGCCACCGGGCGTGGGGCGTGGGGGACGCATGGGGATCCTCCGTCGGTGGGCACGGTTGGGCGGTGATACGACCGTGCCGAGCGTACCGATCGGATTCGGGTGATCGTCGCGATCCCCCAGATCGGGCGCTATTCGGACGCCACCTCGGCGGACGCCGCGAGCGCCGCGATGTCGCTCCGGTGGTGCGCGCCGCGCAGCCGGATCCGCGCCACGGCCGCGTACGCCGCCGCCCGCGCGGCCTCCAGGTCCGCGCCGGTGCCGACCACGTTCAGCACCCGGCCCCCGGAGGTCACCAGCCGGCCGCCGTCGATCCGCGTCCCGGCCTGCAGCACGTACGCCCCGGGCACCGACTCGGCGGCCTCGATCCCCTCGATGGCGTCGCCCGTGACCGGTGTGTCCGGGTAGTTCTCCGCGGCCATCACCACCGTCACCGCCGCACCCGGCCGCCCCACCGGCGGTGGCACGTCGCCGAGCCGTCCCCGCGCGGCGGCCAGCAGCAGCCCGCCCAGCGGCGTCTCCAGCCGGTCCAGCACGACCTGCGCCTCCGGGTCCCCGAAGCGCGCGTTGAACTCCACCACCCGGACGCCGCGCGAGGTCAGCGCCAGCCCCGCGTACAGCACGCCGACGTACGGGGTGCCGCGCCGCGCCAGTTCCTCCACGGTCGGCCGGACGACGGTGGCGGTCACCTCGTCCACCAGGCCGGGCGGCGCCCAGGGCAGCGGGGTGTACGCCCCCATGCCCCCGGTGTTGGGGCCGGCCCCGCCGTCGTACGCGCGCTTGAAGTCCTGCGCCGGCGACAGCGGCACCACGGCGCGCCCGTCGCTCAGCGCGAACACCGACACCTCGGGACCGTCCAGGAACTCCTCGATCACCACGCGCTCGCTGCCCGCGGCGTGCGCCCGCGCGGCCGCCAGGTCCTCGGTGACCACGACGCCCTTGCCGGCCGCCAGGCCGTCCTCCTTGACCACGTATGGCGGGCCGAACTCCGCCAGCGCGGCGTCCACCTCCGCCGCGGTGACGCACACCCGGGCGGCCGCGGTCGGCACCCCGGCGGCGGTCATCACGTCCTTGGCGAAGGCCTTGGAGCCCTCGATCCGCGCCGCCGCCGCGTCCGGCCCGAAGCACGGCACGCCCGCGGCGCGCAACGCGTCGCCCACCCCGGCCACCAGCGGCGCCTCCGGCCCGACCACCACCAGATCCACGGCCAGCGGCCGGGCCAGCCCCACCACGGCCTCGGGATCTGCGGGCGGCACGTCGTGGTTGTGCGCGAGCGCGGCGGTGCCGGGGTTGCCGGAGGCCACGTGCAGTTCGGAGACTCCGGGGTCACGAGAGAGCGCACGGGCCAGCGCGTGCTCGCGCCCCCCACCGCCAAGCACAAGAACCTTCACGCCCCGACCCTACTGACCCCACCCCCCGGCACACGGCGGCCGTTCCCTGTAACCGGGGTTCGTCAGTTGGGGGGTTGTCGGCCTGGGCGCGGAGGTCGTCGGCGGTGCGCCGGAGGTTCTTGGCCGCGTCCAGGCAGTCTGCTCAAGGTCCTCGATCTCGCGGCGGCGCGCCCGCGAAATCCGACCTGATGTCGCCCCTGATCATTGCCTCGTAGGTGAGTGTGTAGCGGCGGCGCGCGGTGCCCGGGGGACAACCTCTGGTGTCGTCGACACTCGTCCGGTCGTCGATTTTGTCCGGTTCAAGCTTGATCCCTCTGATGATCGTTTGACCGTCCGTGGACAGGACTTGGGTGGCGCCAGCCAGGGTCGACGCCCTGGGAGTGGGGGTGGCCTTGGCTTCGGGGGTGCCGTTGCAAGCGGTGAGTGAGGTGGCCAGGGCCAGGGTGGTGGCCGTGGCGGCGAGCCGAGCCATGAACTGCCGGGCCGTCTGAGCGCTGACCAGGTCCCACGGCGCTCCAGGGTGGAACGTCGCATCCTCCTCGTTCGCGGCGGCGGCGGCGATGCCGGCCAGTTGAGGGAAGTACTGGCCGGAGTTCTTGGCCAGGACGGCATTAAGGGGGGAGCCGGCGCTGAGGGTCTGCTTGTACTCGTCCGTCCCGAGCAGATTCATCGCGTTGATGAAGATCTGCTGCCGTTCCTCGGGCCTCCCCATGCCGGGCGCGGTGACGCCGTCGATGGCCTTGGCGAGCTGGGCCTCGAACCCCGGCGTTCCAATGTGCTTGGTCACCTGCGGGTGCAGCAACAACGCAAGGTCATGCCGATTGCTCACGACCTCCCGCATCGCGTCGCGGTTGCGGGCGAGTGCGCTCACCATCCAGTGGGTGTTCCAGTTGGGGTCCTTGCCGTGACCGGCGGGGATCAGGCTCCGTGCCGCAGGCACCAGCAGGGTGGTGGGCTGGTCGGCCAGGGCGAGCAGCGCGCTCAGCCCTGCGTCGGGCAGACCGTTCAGCACGGTGTCGCGGATATCCGCGGGCAACTCGCCAGCCGCCTCCGCGCTGGCAAGGGCCTCGGCGATCGGGCCGAGTTCGCTGCGGACGCCTTCGAGCTCTCCTTTGCAGAGCCCCGGCTTCCCGCCGCCGCCGGTGGTCCTCTCGGTGATGAGAACGATGAAGTTCTCCCTGCCGAGGGTGCGCAGGAGGGCGGAGGCGTACGCATGGTCCCTGGTCTTGGTGGCGCCGAGGCCCCGCAACCATCGCGTGAGGGCGAGGCGGTTGGAGCCGCTGGGGTCGCGCCGCCAGGCCTCCCAGAGCCGCTTGCCCTCGCCTCCGGCGACAATCCCCGCCTGCTTGGCCGCGTCCATGCTGGGGAAGGGCAGCTCACCAGAGAGGAAGCCGATGGACTCGGCCAGGATCGGCTTGAGCTGCGCGGCGAGCAGCCCCGTGTCACGAAGCGCACTCGCCAGCCGGCGTACGGCGCCGGGATCCATCCCGACGAACTTCCTCATCACGTCCTCCACGGCGGAGCGGGGCCTAGGTGGCCGGACCGACGTCAAGATACGTGGGCTGCATGAGTTGTGACCTCCATGACCGCATGCGGCCCGAGTGCCTGGATTGCGAACTCCGCGCGGATCGCGAAAAGAAATCAGGGTTGTTGTGATCCGGGGGGCGGGGTGGGGCGTCCTCTCCTGGGTGCCCGGGCCGGCCCCGGCGATGAATCCCGTCGTTCGCGGTGTTCAGGCAGGGGAGAGCAGGGCCCGTGGTAGCTTGTTACGGCCTTTTGCCATGCCGTGACGCGAAGCCGAAGGAGGTGGTCGGGATGAGTACCGGCGATCCCAGTAGTACGCGCTCCAACGCCGTTGTCCCCGTCCGCCTCGACCAGGCGCCCGGATTCTCGCGTCACGTGCCGCACCGCTCCTGATCCAGCCGGTGCGCGCGTGGGCGCGGAGCCGGGCCGGAGAGGAGCCCCCCGGTGCGTCCCGGAATCACGCTGCTCAAGCCGCTCGCCCGCCCCTCCCGTACGCATGGACGCCGCCGTCCGCTGTCCTCGCCGGTCCCGATGCCCCCGGCACCCTCGGCGATCATCGACTGCGGCGCGTACGTGCACGGCCGACGGGTCCACGCCACGGACGTCAAGAACGCGTACGCGCGGGTGCGCGCGGCCGCGAGCGAGGGTGAAAGGCCCTTCGTCTGGGTCGGGCTGCACGAGCCCGAGGCCGCGGAGCTGGACGAGATCGCCGAGATCTTCGGCCTGCACCCGCTCGCCGTGGAGGACGCGGTGCACGCGCACCAGCGGCCCAAGCTCGAGCGCTATGACGACATCCAGTTCGTGGTGATCAAGACCGTCACCTACCAGGAGGGCGGCAGCGGCGCCGGCGCCAGCGAGGTCGTGGACTCCGGCGAGATCATGGTGTTCCTCGGGCCGGACTTCGTGGTGACCGTGCGGCACGGCGACCACTGCGAGCTGCAGCCCGTACGGCGCGAGCTGGAGGGCAAGTCCGAGCTGCTCGAGCTCGGCCCCTCGGCGGTGCTGTACGCGGTGGCCGACCGCGCCGTGGACGGGTACATGGCGGTCGCCAACGCGCTGCAGGAGGAGCTCGACGAGGTGGAGGCGCGGGTCTTCTCCACCCAGCGGAGCAACGAGGTGGAGCGCATCTACCAGCTGAAGCGCGAGCTGATCGACCTGAAGCGGGCCGTGGTGCCGCTCGCCCAGCCGATGCGCCAGGTGACGGCGCGGCGCAAGTTCCCCGCGGAGATGCGGGACTACTTCCGCGACGTCGAGGACCACCTGACCCGGGTCCGCGAGCAGGTCGAGTCCTGCGACGAGTTGCTGACCTCGATCCTGCAGGCGCACATGACGCAGGTGACGGTCGCGGAGAACCAGGACATGCGGCGCATCTCGGCCTGGGTCGCGATCTTCGCCGTGCCCACCATGATCGCCGGGATCTACGGCATGAACTTCGACCACATGCCGGAGCTGCACAGCACGTACGGCTATCCGATGGTGCTGGCGATCATGGCCGGCGCATGCACGCTGATGTACCGGGGCTTCCGCCGCAACGGCTGGCTCTGAAGGACCGTCCGGGGCCGTCCCGGGTCAGACGGGGACGGTCGCGGCGTACGCGCGGGGCAGGCGCATGCCGTGGTCGAGCATGACGGCGCGGAGCCGGTTGGGGTAGTCGGTGATCAGCGCGGAGACCCCGAGGTCGATGAGCCTGCTCATCTCCGCGGGCTCGTTGACCGTCCACGCGATCACCGGCAGCCCCCGGTCCCAGGCGGCCCGCATGAGCGGCTCGTCCACGAGGTCCCGGCGCGCGGCGAGCGCGTCCGCGCCGGCCTTGGCCGCGGCGGCCGCCACGTCCCCGCCGAAGTCGGCGAGGTCCAGCCCGTCCAGCCACGGCGAGCCGGGGACCAGCGTCTTCGGCTCCACCAGCGCGTTGCGCGGCACCGCGGGGATCAGGTCGCGCGCGTGCCGCAGCACCCGCCAGTCGAAGCTCTGCAGGCTCACCCGGTTCAGGAAGCCCTCGTCCGCGAGCACGGTGACCACGCGTTCGGTCAGCTCGCGGGGGCCGGCGGAGATCCCGCCGGCGCTCGCCACCGACTTGAGCTCCACGGTGAGCCGTACGCGGTCGGCGCGGTACGTCCGCAGCAGCGCGATGACCTCGGCGAGAGTGGGCATGCGCGATCCGGGCACGGGCACCTGGGTGCCGACGAACGGGTCGGCCTCGGGGTCGGCCCGCCGCCTGCCGCCCACGTCGAGCATGCGCAGCTGGCCGAGCGTGAGGTCCACGAGGCGGCGCCCCACGTACGGGAAGAGCGGGTCGCCGGTGAAGGCGGCCGCGGTGTCCCGAGTGGTGGTCGCCGAGATCACCGGGTCGTGGGTGATGACGGCCTCGCCGTCGGAGGAGAGTCCGACGTCGAGCTCGAGGGCGTCGACCCCGAGCTCGAGCGCATGGGCGAACGAGGCCAGCGTGTTCTCCGGACGGAGCCCCATGGCCCCCCGGTGACCATGCAGATCGATGGGCGCGATCACGCCCGTGACGTTAGCCACGGCAGTCAGAGCTCTGTGAATCCCCAGGTGAAGTCAGTCTTGATCTTTGGTGAACGATCCCCTACCCATCGTGCCTCAGATCAGCGGCCTGATCTCCATCGTCTGGTCGCGGCCGGGTCCCACTCCGATCGCGGAGACCGGCGCGCCCACCATCTCCTCCAGCCGGCGCACGTACGCCTGCGCGTTGTGCGGCAGGTCCGCGAACGTGCGGGCCTCACTGATGTTCTCCCACCAGCCGTCCAGGTACTCGTACACCGGGGTGGCGTGGTGGAAGTCGGTCTGCGTCATCGGCAGGTCGTCGGTCCGCTCGCCGTCCACCTCGTACGCCACGCAGACCGGCACCTTCTCCAGCCCGGACAGCACGTCGAGCTTGGTGAGGAAGTAGTCGGTCATGCCGTTGACCCGAGTGGCGTACCGGCCGATGACCGCGTCGAACCAGCCGCAGCGGCGGTTGCGGCCGGTGGTGACGCCGTACTCGCCGCCGGTCTTGCGCAGGAACTCGCCCCACTCGTCGAGCAGCTCGGTCGGGAACGGGCCGGACCCGACGCGCGTCGTGTAGGCCTTGAGGATGCCGATGACCTTGGTGATCCGGGTGGGGCCGATGCCGGAGCCCGTGCAGGCGCCCCCGGCGGTCGGGGAGGACGAGGTGACGAACGGGTACGTGCCGTGGTCCACGTCGAGCAGCGTGCCCTGGGCGCCCTCCAACAGCACGACCTTGTCGTCCTCCAGTGCCTGGTTGAGCACCAGCGTGGTGTCCGCGACGTACGGGCGGAGCCGCTCGCCGTAGGTCACGTACTCCTCCACCACGGCGTCGATCGCGATGCCGCGGCGGTTGTAGACCTTGGTGAGCAGCTGGTTCTTCTCCCGCAGCGCGAGCTCCAGCTTCTTGCGCAGGATGCCGGGGTCGAACAGGTCCTGCACCCGGATGCCCATCCGCGCGATCTTGTCGCCGTACGTGGGGCCGATGCCGCGGCCGGTGGTGCCGATCCGGGCCTTGCCGAGGTAGCGCTCGCTCACTTTGTCCAGTGCGCGGTGGTGCGGCATGATCAAGTGGGCGTTCGCCGAGATCAGTAGGCGATCGCAGGAGACTCCGCGCTCCTGCAGCCCCTCGATCTCCTCGAACAGGACGGCGGGGTCGAGTACCACGCCTCCGCCGATCACCGGCACCACGTCCGGCGAGAGCACGCCCGAAGGCAGAAGGTGCAGCGCGTAACTCTGATCGCCGATGACCACCGTGTGGCCGGCGTTGTTGCCGCCCTGGTAGCGGACGACGTACTCGACACGGTCCCCGACCAGGTCGGTGACCTTGCCCTTACCTTCGTCCCCCCATTGGGCGCCGACGATCACGACTGCGGGCATGAGGTGTAACACCCCTTCCGGGCAGGGCGGGCTGCTGCGGCGGCCCCTAACACGACAGTTGCCCCGTACCGTGCAAGCGGCAGGGGCTCTTGCGCTCAGAGGTTACCTGAGGAGGCACTCGCGGTGGCAGATGGCCCGACGCTACTGCTGATCACCAATCCCCTGGCCGGAGCGGGCGACGAGTCCGCCATCGCGGAGGCCGTCAAGGTGCTGCGCGCCCGCGCGGACGTACGGATCGCCGAGTGCAGCGACCCGCGTGAGCTGCGCGCCGCGCTGGGCCGGCGAGAGGGCCGCATGCCGGTTGTGTGCGGCGGGGACGGTTCGCTCAACCTGCTCGTGGGCGAGCTGCGCCGCCGTACCGAGCTGGCCGACACCGACATCGGCCTGATCCCGCTCGGCACCGGCAACGACCTGGCGCGTGGGGTCGGCGTGCCGCTGGCTCCGGAGCAGGCGGCCGCCACGGTGCTGGACGGGTACGGCAGGCCGCTGGATCTGCTCGTCGCCGACGAGGGCGGGGTGGCGGTGAACGCCGTGCACCTCGGGGCCGGCGCGGAGGCGGCGCGGCGGGCGCAGCCGTTCAAGTCGCGGCTCGGCCGGTTCGCCTTCCCCATGGGCTCGCTGCTGGCCGGGCTCGGCATGCGCGGGCTCCGGCTCAAGGTGATCGCCGACGGGCGCACGCTGGCCCGGAGGCGGGTGCTCATGGTGGGGCTGGCCAACGGGCCCACGATCGCGGGCGGCCGGGGCAAGCTCGCGCCGCGCGCGGTGCCGGACGACGGGCTCGTGGACGTGGTGGTGTCCGCCGCGATCGGCCCGGTGGCGCGGGTCGGGTACGCGCTGCACCTGCTGCGCGGGGTGCACGAGGCGCGCGCCGACGTACGGACGATACGTGCGCGCCGCGTCGTAATCATCGGCGAGCCGTTCGAGTACAACGCCGACGGCGATCTCGGCGGGCCGGTGACCCACCAGTGCTGGCGCGTCGAACCCCAAGCCTGGCGCCTCCGCGTCCCCCAAGATCAACAAGTTGGGGGAAGGAATTTGTAGGCGAAGGCGCAGGTCGTGCCCGCAAAATTTTTCGACAAGTTGGGGGAAGGATTTTGCGACCCCCACCTGCGGTTCCCTCCACAAATTCCTTCCCCCAACTTGTGGAAGGGGGGTGGGTCAGACGGGGCGGGAGCTTTCGAGGGCGTCCCAGAAGCCGCGGCGGAGGGCGTGGCGGACCTCGTCGTGCAGCAGGTAGTCGATCGGCAGGGAGGAGCCCTGCAGCAGCCGGGCCTCCAGGTCGGACGGCATGCGTGGCTTTCGGGCCAGTACGGCCTCGAGCCAGAGCGCGGGCGCGTCGCGGGCCACCGAGTCGCCGAAGTCCCGCCCCTCCTGGTGGGCGGCCTTGACCGCGTCGGCCAGTGACGGTGACGCGGCGGGCTGCCCGCCGTACCCCGCGTGGACCGGGGGTTGTGGCGCCTGCTGGGGCTGTCGGCCGTACGCGGCGCCTTGATCGGCCGACGACTGCCCCATGATGTCGTGTCCCGCGTCGCCGTAGCCGCCGGGCTGGGGGTAGGCGGGCTGCTGGGCCGGCTGAGCGGGTGGCTGGGCGGCGGGCTGCTGATAGGCGTGCGAGTAGGGCGTCTGCTGCACCGGGGACGCGTACGGCCCCGTGGAGTACGACGGCGGGCCGGACTGCGACGCGAACTGACCGGTGTTACCGGAGTGCTCCACCGCGTACCCGCCCGTGCCGTTGACCGAGTGGCCCTGCGCGTGCTGGGCCGGTGCGGCGGCGGGCGGCGGTGCGCTCAGTGGTGGGGTGGGCGCGGCCTGAGGCATCGCGCCGCTGGTGGGGCCGGCCGGCGTCCCGCCGGGAGGCGTGCCGCCCTGCGGCGCGCCGTGCTGGAGACCCCCGCGCTGTGGGCCTGTGTGCTGGGGGCCGGTGTGCTGCGCCGCCCCGTGCTGGCCGGTGCCGTACTGACCCGTGCCGTAGGGGCCCGTGCCGTGCTGGCCGGCACCGTGGCCGGCACCGTGGCCGGCACCGTGGCCGGCACCGTGCTGGCTCGCGGCGTGCTGGGGAGCGGACTCGGATGCCGCGACGGCGCCGAGCGCCTGGTGGGCGCCGGTGGTGTGGCCGTGCGCGACGGACGCCCCGGCGCCCGCCGGCGGCCCGGCGTAGATCGCGGGCGGCCCGCCGTGCGCCTGGATCGGCTGGTGCGAGGTGTGCCCGCCGGTGTCCTGCGCGCGGCCGTTGCTCATCGGTGAGGTGCCACCCGTCGGCGTGCCGGCGCTCTCCACACCGGTGATCAGGCTGACGTGCGGCCGCAGGTGCCCGGCCCCGATCTCGATGAGCTCGTCGCACTCCTGCCGCAGCGACCGCGCCACCGTCCAGTTGCCGTCGACCGCGACGTGCACGACGGTGACCCGCACCCCGAGGTCCTGCGCCTCGGTGACGATGGGCGCCATGTCCTCGTCGCCGCTGATCAGCACGGCGTCGCAGATCGCGTGGCTGCGGGCGAGCCCGAGCAGGTCGCGGTGCACGTACGCGTCGACGCCCTCGCGCCGGCCCGGACGGCTACGGCCGAGCCGCAGCTTCAGGCCCGGGAGGTCGGCGAGCGCGTCGTGCTCCGGCGTGCGCCGCCCCTCGACCGTGGCCTCATACCAGTAGCAACGCAACAGCGGCAGGCCCGTCCGTTCGCGCGCCAGATCACCGACCAGCCGGAGTAGGCCGGCATGGTTCCAGGAGCAGGCCTCGCGATGACGGGTCCCATGCACGGCCATCGCGCCGTCTGCCAGCAAATAGCCGGCGTCGACGAACAGCGCGCAGCGATCCACGCGACACCGCCCCTTCCTTGGTCGCGATTCCGACAGCGCCGGTCCACTAGCAGATCGTCACTGTGTGATGCCAGGAGAGTTCCTCAGCGTAGTGAACTTGAAAGCCCGCAGAGGCGACTCCGTCGATTCGGGCATCACCGGAAGTATGCGCCACTTGCCCCGTGGCGTCCGCGCGATCCGAAACTCCGTACCGGAAAAGCCGGATTGGCCGGGGCATATCGACCGGGGGTGGTCAGGTGGTCCGTCCGAGGTCAGCTCCGCGTGGCGGCCGTCACCCCCACCACTCCGGCGAGCACCGCGTCCTGCCCGGTCGTCACGCGCAGTGCGGGCCGGTCCGGCAGCTCCGCCGCGAACCGGTCCACATCGGTACCGAAGGACAGGGGCCGTCCCTCGGCGCCGGCGGACGAGCCGTCCAGTGCGTTGCCCGCGTCCCGGTCGCCGTCCTCCGGCGTCAGCGGGCGGTCGCCGAGCCGTACGCGGTCGCCCGGCAGGTCGGCGTCGCCCTCCCAGGCCACCACGCTCAGCTCCGCGGGCATCCCCGCCGTCAGCAGCCCGGCCAGCGGGAACGTCATGCCGTCCGGGTCACGGAACAGCGCGCGTACGCCGTCCAGCACCATCGCCTGGGCGAACGGCGCCTCCGGGTCCTCGACGACCACGACGAGCGCCCAGCCGGCGTACCGCCCGTGGCCGTGCGCGGCGGGCGTGTCCGCGACCCACCAGGTGCCGCCGCCCGCCCCGCGCACCTGTTCGGTGACGTCCGCGAAGGCCTGGTACGCGGGGTAGCCCGGTAAGTCGTCGCGGCCGGTCTCCGCGGCCCGTACGGTCCCGTACGCGCCACCCGGGCCGCGCAGCTTGGCCGTCGGCGCCGCCTCGCCCCCCGCGCCGGACCAGTACAGACCCGCCCAGCGCACCCGGCCGCCCTCCGGCACCTCCACCCGTGCCGCGCTGGAGCTGCGCGTGTCGTCCTGGTCGTCGGCGTCGAGCGGGGCCATGTCCCATAGGTCGTTGTCCCGGCGGTCGCCCTTCCGATCGGCCGCCTCCGCACACCCGTCCGCTCGGACCGGGCAGGTCAGCAGCGCGTTGCCGGCGGCCACCGTACGGACCCGCCCGTCCGCCGCGTACCGCGCCGGCATACCGTCGCGGACCACGCCGGACCGGCCCGACGCGCGGGTCTCCGTCCGCCCGGCACGGACGATCACGGACGGCGGCTCCCCGGGCCGCGCCTCGGGGCCTACCTCCACCCCCAGGTACAGCGTCGTGCCGGCGCCGGGCCGCAGCGGCCCGTGCACGCAGCCGACCTCCACCTCACCCGGCCGGCAGGCCCAGCCGTCACCCGCCGCGGACGAGGTGTGCCCGGCGAACCGCCCGCCCCGGGCGGACGACCGGTAGAGCACACCGCGCGGCAGCCGTACGTCCGCCTCCACCTCGGCGGCGGCGCCTCCGCCCGCGTGCTCCACGCGCACCGCGACGATCCCGCGGCGCCCCGGGACGAGTGCGCCCACCGGCTCCACCCGGACGGTGACGCGGGTCGGCGGTGGAGGGCTGGGACTCGGGGTCGGTACGGGGCTCGGGAGCTCGGGGGCCGGGGTGGGCGGGGACGGGCGCCGCTCCTCGGGCGGTGGCGCGGGCGGCGGTGCGGGCGGCGGTGCGGGTTCCGGTACGGGGGTCTCGGGCTTGGGCTCTGGCTTCGGCTCCGGGCGCGGCGGGGGCGGCGTCGGGGCCACGGCTATCCGCGGCGGTGCCGTCGGCTTCTCGTCGGAGACCAGGGCGAACGCGAGCCCCGCCGCGACCACGACCACGGCGGTGCCCACCGCGGCGGCCTGCTGCTGCTTGGGGGCGCGCTGCCACCAGCCGAAGATCCCCGAGCCGAGCCAGCCGCCCTTGACCGCGGCCAGGTAGCCGGCCGTCGCGGGCCCGAGCACGATCGGCCCGAGGACGCCCTTGAGCGCCTCGTTGAGACCGGTGAGCTCGGCCACCAAGCCCCGGCAGTCGTCGCAGCCCTTGAGGTGGCGGCCGACCGCCAGCGCGGCCCGCTTCGCCAGCCCGCCGCGGACGTAGCCGCCGAGCTTCTCGTGGTGCTCCCGGCAGCCCTCGGCGACCGCGCCGGAGGCCAGGTGCTCCTGCAGGTACGCCTGGCGCAGCCCCTCCCGGGCGCGATACGCGAGCGCGGCCACGCCGTTCGGCGAGATGCCGAGCAGCGGTGCGACGTCGGCCGGCTTGGCCTCCTCCACCTCGGTGTGCCAGAGCACCACCTGCCAGCGCTCGGGCAGCGAGTTGAAGGCCCGCGCGATGAGGCTGCGCTCCAGGTCCGCGACCGCCGGGTCTTCGAAGTCGACGGGGATCTCCAGCGTGCCGGCGTCGTCGGTGACCACCTGGCGGGCGGTCTCGCGGAACCTGTCGTAGGCGGAGCGCCGTACGGCGGTCAGCAGGTACGGCCGGAACGCGCCCGACGGCCCCCGTCCGCGGCTGATCGCGTCGAGCACCTTGGTGAAGGTGTCCGCCACCACGTCCTCGATGGTGGCCTCGTCGGTGACCAGCTGGCGGGCAAGGCCGAGCGCGGCGTGCACGTGCCGCTTGTAGAGGAGTCCGTACTCGCCGGTGTCGCCGTCGCGGACGGCCTCGATGAGGTCCGCGTCGCTCGGCCCGGCCTCGGGGGTGCCGGACCTCTTGGCGCTCACGCGGACACTCCCGGCCATTGCCACGAACGGCCGCATACCCATGCAATTAACGTTCTGTATATCAAATGATTACACACAGTGACCATCCTGAACACTCGTCGTGCCAGGGAACGATTCACGTACATAGCCCCCACACCTTCACGGCCGTCGCCGGAAAAACCTTGAGAATCATTCCGCAACCGGCGTCATGACTAACCCCGAACGTCGTCTTTCCCCTGACGGATGACGAACGGAGACGCCATGAGACAGGGACGGAGCAGCGCGGCGGGCGCGCTCTCCACGGGCCCGCTCTGCCAGGCCTGGCGCCGGCGCAGCCTCGAGGTGGGCTGGAGGGTGCCGGGCGACTGGCACACCGGAGCGGTGGACGACGTTGTGGCCGTGGCCTGCCGGGGCGACGACCTTCGCGGACCGTGCGAGCTGCTCGGCCGGGCACGGGCCCGGGCCGGGGTGGGCATCCGCGAGACGCTCGGCGACCTCGGCGCGCTGGGGGACGTACTGGACTGGCGCGACCCCCCGCTCCGGCTGATCACCGCCACGGCGGAGGGCTGGGTTGAGGCCGGCCTGGCCGTACTCGTCGACGGCGCCTGCGAGGACCCGCTGACCGGGCTCGTCACCCGGCCGTACCTGCGGACGCGGCTGTCCGAGCTGTACCGCGAGGCCGAGGCGGAGGGGATCCCGCCGCGGTACGGGCACACGCTGGTCGTCGCGGAGCTGGAGCAGCACGCGGACCCCTGGCGGCGGATGGCCCGGGCCATCGTCTTCGGTGATGACCTGCGCACGGTTTTCTCCGGTGGCGAGACCCGGTCTTTGCTCGGGATGGGCAAGGCCGCGGTGCTCACGCCGCTCGGCCCCCGGCTGGAGGCGCGGATGGCGGAGGTACGGGACTCCGTCTCCGACATTCCCGGCAGCCGGGTGTGGCTGGAGGAGCTGCCCGCGACCGTGACGGAGGCATTGAACCTGGTGGAGAAGCTGGCACGTTGACGCCGCCGGCGCCGCGAGTCCCGTAGAGGGGGTGGGACACGGCGTCGGCGGCCCGAGGGGGGTCCCGGCTGAAGGTACGCCGGAACCACCCAGGGCCGGGCACGACCCAAGGGGAGGGGTCGAGCCAGGGAGGGCGGCCCTAGGCCCCGCGTCCAGGCATATCCGGAATGCCGGACGCGGGGCCACCTATGCCCCGGCCCCCTGGCGAGCCGGGCCGTGGCCGTCGGGCAGGTCAGATCCGGTCGATGAGGTCGAGGAGCGCCGACGTCGTCTCCGCGGGGTGCTCGTGCCCGGGGAAGTGGCCGAGGTCGCGGCGGAGCACCGGCCAGCCGCGCAGCTCGGCCTGGCGGGCCGCGGCGTCGTACGCGTCCGAGGTGCGCAGGTATCCGCCCGGCGCGTCCGGCCAGTCCGGGGCCGTGGGCAGCGCCTCGGTGAAGAACGCCTCACCGCGTGGCCGCAGCGTCCCCTCCAGCCCGGCCGGCGGGTCCCAGTCGGGATAGACGCCCCCCGCCGCGAAGAGCTCGCGGAGCGGCGGCAGCGCCTCCGGCATCTCCGCCTCCAGCCGGTCCAGCCGGTTCGGCGAGCCGCCCTGTGGCAGCCCGGCGTCGAGGAACACGTACCCCCCGACGAGCCGGTGCGCCGCCCGCTGCGCGGCCCCGATCGCCGGCAGCAGCGGGCCCGCGCCGCTGTGCGCGACGAGCAGCAGCGGCGTCGCCGGGGCCGCGGCGTTGATCTCCAGCGCGGCGCGGGCCACGTACCGGGCCGCGTACGGCGGGCTCTCGTCGTCGGTGATCCGCGGCACCAGCACCGCCAAGCCGTGCGTCCGCAACCGGCCGGGCAGCTCACCCCAGGCGTCGGCGGTGGTCAGCGGGCTGTGCAGCAGAACGATCGTGCCGGGGCGCATCCCGGCATTGTGCACCGCACTGCTCATGGGTCGCTCACCCTCCTCACGCGCTCCGCGGCCGCCGCGCAGGTCAGTGGCGCGGCGGCGGTGACGGGCGGCGGCCACTCCGCGCGCTGCGTACGGTTCGCTCCCGATAGGCTTGCCTCTCGTGGATTCGCGCGAGGCGCTGCTGCGGCAGATCAAGGACAAGGCCGTCGTGCACGGCAGGTTCGTGCTCTCCTCCGGCAAGGAGGCCGACTTCTACGTCGATCTGCGCCGCGTCTCGCTGGACGGCGAGGCCGCCCCGCTGGTCGGGCGGACCATGCTGGAGATCACCGCCGACCTCACGTACGACGCGGTGGGCGGGCTCACCCTCGGCGCCGATCCGGTGGCCACCGCGATGATGCACGCGGCCACGGAGCAGGGGCGGCGGCTAGACGCGTTCGTGGTCCGGAAGACCGGCAAGGCGCACGGGCTGCAGCGGCGCATCGAGGGGCCGGACGTCAAGGGCCGCCGGGTGCTCGCGGTGGAGGACACCTCGACCACCGGGGGTTCGGTGCTCACCGCGGTGGAGGCGCTGCGCGAGGCGGGTGCCGAGGTCGTGGGGGTCGCGGTGATCGTGGAGCGCGGGGCGCAGCCGCGCATCGAGGCCGAGGGGCTGCCGTTCCGGGCCGCCTTCACCCTGGCCGACCTGGGGCTGTGAGCGCGGGCCGATCGCGTACGGGCGCCGAGCGCGCGCGTCTGTGAGACGCGGAGCCTCACTGCGTAGTGCGCTGGCTCACCACGAAGCTGTAGTCCTCCTTGGCCTTGGAGAGATCCAGCCTCTTGCCGTTCTCGAAGACCTCGACGGCCGCCGGGGTGCCGATCTTCACTTCCAGCTGCGAGTAGTCCGTCGTGAAGTACTGCCCGCGCTGCAGGGTCTCGTCGACCAGGATGTCGCCGCCGGTCTGCTTGACGAACAGGTCGCTGCGCTCGCCGATCACCCGGACGTAGAGGGTCTTGGTGAGGTCCGGAGACGCAGCCGGCTGGTTTCCCGAGCCGGTCTGCGTCTCCGCTGTCGAACCCACGCCCTCAGAGCTGAGGGCACCACTCAATGCGTACGCGCCGATGCCCAGCAGGGCCAGCGCCGCGAGGATGCCCGCGACGGCGATCGCGATGCGAGCAAGGCCGCGGGGATCCGTTCGATGACGTCCCACACCGCCGAATCTAGCGGTAATCGCGGCGGCTGATCGACGGTCCGGGTTTCTTACTCGTCCACACTTAACCTTTATGCGCCCGCTGTGACTCAGAGTCCGCAGGCGGATACGCAGAGTTGGCGGAAGCGCCTGGGGCGTCGTCCTTGCGGGCCTTCGCCTCCTTACGCGTCACGTACACCTCGCGGACGATCGGCAGGATCGACAGCAGGATGATGACGAGGATCGCCGGCAACAGGTACTTGTCGATGTCGATCGCCTCGCCGAGCGCCGCGCCCAGGAAGTGCCCGATCAGCAGGATGCCGTCGGTCCACAGGATGCCGCCGATGACGTTCCAGATGAAGAACTGCCGGGCCGACATGCCGAGCACGCCCGCCACAGGGTTCAGGAACGTGCGGACGATCGGGATGAACCGGGCGAGCACCACCGCCTTGGCCGGCCCGAACTTCTCGAAGTAGTACTCCGCCTTGTCGACGTACTCCTTCCTGAAGAACCGCGAGTCCGGCCGGGCGAACATCTTCGGCCCGGCCTTGGCGCCCAGCAGGTGGCCCACCTGCGCGCCGGCGATGGCGAACACGGGCGCGCCGACGAGCAGCAGCGCCAGCGGCAGCCGGGCGATGCTCGCGGTGGCGTCGCTGGTGAAGAAGCCCGCGGTGAACAGGAGCGAATCGCCGGGCAGGAAGAACCCGATGAGCAGGCCCGTCTCGGCGAAGATGATGGCAAGGACACCCAGCGGCCCGAAGGTCTCGATCAGCCACTGCGGATCGATGATCTGGAGAACTGAGTCAAGGGAACTCGCGGCGATGGACACCTCGCAAAGGCTACCCGCGCCGCGCGGGCGCGAGGCCGGTTCCGGCTGAGAGCCGGCTTGGTTCCCGCTGGGAGCCGGGTCCGGGATACTGGGCCCGACGCCACACGCTCGTCAGGGAGTACACACCATGCCCATCGCGACCCCCGAGGTCTACGCGGAGATGCTCGACCGCGCCAAGGCGCAGGGCTTCGCCTACCCGGCCATCAACGTCACCTCCAGCCAGACCTTGCACGCCGCGCTTCGGGGTTTCGCCGAGGCCGGCAGTGACGGCATCATCCAGATCTCCACCGGGGGCGCGGAGTTCCTGTCCGGCGCCACCGTCAAGGACATGGTCACCGGCGCCGTCGCGTTCGCCGAGTTCGCCGGCGTCGTCGCGGAGAAGTATCCGGTCCACGTCGCGCTGCACACCGACCACTGCCCGAAGGACAAGCTGGATTCCTTCGTCAACCCGCTGCTGGCGATCTCCCAGGACCGGGTCGCCGCCGGGAAGCAGCCGCTGTTCCAGTCGCACATGTGGGACGGTTCGGCGGTCGAGCTCACCGAGAACCTCTCCATCGCCGCGGAGCTGCTCGAGCGCTGCGCCAAGGCGCGCGTGATCATGGAGATGGAGATCGGCGTCGTCGGCGGTGAGGAGGACGGCATCGTCGGCGAGATGAACGAGAAGCTCTACACCACGCCCGGCGACGCGCTGCGCACCGCCGAGGCCGTGGGGCTCGGCGAGAAGGGCCGCTACATCCTGGCGGCGACCTTCGGCAACGTGCACGGCGTCTACAAGCCGGGGCACGTGAAGCTGCGGCCCGAGGTGCTCAAGGACATCCAGGACGCGGTCGGCGAGAAGCACGGCCGGCAGCGCCCGTTCGAGCTCGTCTTCCACGGCGGCTCCGGCTCCACGCTGGAGGAGATCCACGCGGCCATCGAGTACGGCGTCGTCAAGATGAACATCGACACCGACACGCAGTACGCGTTCACCCGGCCCATCGCCGACCACATGCTGAAGAACTACGACGGCGTGCTGAAGGTCGACGACGAGGTCGGCAACAAGAAGATGTACGACCCGAGGTCGTACGGGAAGGCCGCCGAGGCCGGCATGGCAACGCGCGTCGTCGAGGCCTGCCAGAGCCTCAAGTCCGCCGGCACGACGATCAACGCCTGAGCCGCACCGGGCCGGCCCGTCCGCGAGGGCCGGCCCGGTCGGCCGGGGTGGGCGGACCGGTGACCGGTGGAGGCCCGCGCCGAAGGGACCCCGGCCGTTCGGCGGTGAACCGGGGTGGGCAGGATTGGCCCATGAGCGTGGAGCATCGAAATCTGCTCGGCGGCCCGGCGGCCACCCACCTGCCGGACACCGCCGAGGCGCGTGAGGCCCTGGAGTCCGGCATCGACGCCGTCGAGGTCGCCGCGCGCTTCCCCACCTACTCGGCCGCCTGGGCGGCCCTCGCCGAGCGCGCGTTCGCGGCCGGCAACGCGGTCGAGGCGTACGCCTACGCCCGCACCGGCTACCACCGAGGGCTGGACGCGCTGCGCCGCGCCGGCTGGAAGGGACACGGCCCCATCCCCTGGGAGCATGTCCCCAACCAGGGGTTCCTGCGCTGCCTGCACATGCTCGCCCGGACCGCCGCGGCGATCGGCGAGAACGACGAGGCGGAGCGCTGCCGCACCTTCCTCGCCGAGAGCAGCGCCGAGGCCGCCGAAACGCTGGGGAGCTGACCCTCGCGCGGGGTGGCCGGCCGGGCCGGATAAGAACGGGATTCTTGATCGAGCGCGTTTCGATCAGCCGTAGCGGGTAGCGTCGGCATGTGCCCGACCTGAACGACCTCGACGCGCTCGAGTTCGACGCCGCGCGGAGTGGTGACCACGCCGCCGCGGCCGAGCGCATGACGCGACTTGCCGAAGGGATCCTCCCGGAAGGCGAACCCTCGCGAGCCGAAGTGCTCGCACGGGCCGGTGAGCAGTGGCAGCTCGCCGGGGATCCCGCCCGTGCCGTACAGCTGTTCCGGCAGGCGATCGCCGACGGCGGCCGTACCGGAATCGACCCGCGCGCGTCGCTCGCCGACGCGCTCTTCGAGGTCGGTGAGGCCGCCGAGGCGCGGGATGTGCTGGCCGCGCTACGCGCGGAGCCCCGCCTGTCCCCGGCCACGTGCCTGACCGCCGCGGAGACCCTCATGGCCCAGGGGGATCTCCGCGCGACGCAGGACTGGGCGACCGAGGGCGTGCGCGCCGCACACGGCGGCGAGTGCGGCCCCGAAGGCGTGGAGCTGCTCGGCCAGTTGCTGCGCCTGCGCTTCCGCTGCCGGTCCGACCTCGGCCTACCCGAGGACGACTACGACCGCATGCTCGACGCCGGCACCTTCAAGGCCTCCCAGTAGCGCCCAAACCACAAATTGGGGGAAGGATTTTGTTAAGGCGACCTGCGGGTTCTCCTACAAAATCCTTCCCCCAGATTCGCGGATTCGGGGGATCCTGGGGGTTGACCTGGGGTTCCACGCTCACGCGGCCCGGAGTTCGGGGGTTTGGCCCGCAGGTGGCCCAGCGTCCGCGTTTTCGCTGGTCGCGGCGTTCCAGCCGTTTTCAATGAGGCTGTTGGATGTTGCTTCGAAGCCGGTCAC
>WHSL01000308.1 GCA_009380095.1 Streptosporangiales bacterium
GAGGAAATGCTGTAGGAAGATCAACCGCAGCGCTTCGATCTGCCGGCCACGGGGAGCAAGGGCGCCCACGCGCAGCAGCGTGTAGGCGTCCACGCCGGCCTGCTTGAGCCGGGTGGCCGGGCGGGACGGCTGGCTGACCAGGCGGACCGGGCGGCCGTACCGTGTGGCCCAATCCTCGTCTATCAGACCGTCCAGCAGGTACGGGGCGTCGCGGGCCAGCTCTTCGAGCGCCGCGCGGATCGCCTCGGTGATCAGCTCCAGCCGGGGTCAGGTCACGGACCGCGGCGAGCACGTGCGTGGAGTCGGTGGGCTGGCGGCCACGCTCCTTCAGCGACCCTGCGGCGCGCATCCGCTCCAGCGCCAGATCCAGCAGCCGATCGGCCCGGTCCTCGACGGCGAGCCGGTCTCGGAAGTCCGACAGAACGGAGTGGTGAAACCCCGGGTCGTCCAGCTCCAGGCACGAGCGCGTACTTGAAGTCGATCCGGCACCGCACCGCCTCGGCAGCCTGCCGATCATACAGGCTGAGCAGAAACCGCCGTCACGCACACCATGGCCAGCTGAGCCGGCGACAGACGTCCCCGACGGATTACTCGCCCGCGCCGCCCGCGCGGTGAGTTCTGGGACATGCGCTCCAGGCCGGGGACGAACCGACACGTGACCACCTCGGGAAAATGATCGACCTCACCAACCCCGGGAGTCTCCCGGTTACCTCCCGGACACCAACCGTGCCGCACCGACGATTTCCAAGATCCCCGACAGAGTCACCCATTGATGAGCTACGCGGTCTACGACGCGGTAAGCACTGTAGGAGAGGTGGTGCAGTGGTCCGCGTCCACGGATGAGGGTGAAATCCCCTCACCTTCTGCTTAAGCGGTGGACGTGCGCCCGTGCGAGGGTCGTCGAGGTCCTGACCAAGTTCACCGGCTTCCGCGGCCGGTACGTTGCTGCACTGCCACAACTGGAGCACGAGGACATGGCCAAGATGGCCAACTTCACCGTCACCTGACGGACCGTCACGGCGGGAGGAGCGAGGCGGCCGCGCTCGCCACCAGCGGGCCGAGGATCGTCAGGCCGGTCTGCAGGTCCGTGACGACAGTCCGGTCGACACCGAGGAGTTGTTCCAGCTTGTTGCGGTCTTCGGCAATTCTCAAGATGGCCTCTGCCTCGTCCGCCTCATGCACCGGGAAGAGCTCATCGCACAGGCGCCGCCCGCGGTTCCGCAGCGCGGTGGCGGCGGGCCCGTAGGCGAGGGCGACGAGCATCGAGCCGGCCCCGCCGAAGATCAGCACGGTCTGCGGAGCGGGCTGGGGTCCCGGGGACGGGGTGGGCAGGCTCTGCCGTACGGCGAACGCGGCGCCGAGGGCGAGCGTGGCCAGGGCCACTAGCGAGCCGACGGCGGCCAGCAGGCGCTGCAGCAACCCCCGTGACGCCACCAGCGCGGCAACCTGTTCGCCTTTCGCGCTGACCGCGGAGGTGTCGCCGGCCGCCTGCCGGATGCCGTACATCGTGGCGATGGCGGGCATGGTTCCGAGGCCGGCGAGGAGTGTGAGTGCCCATCCGCGTACGGCGGACCAGTCCGCCTTCGCCTGGTGCGCCATCGCGGTCACGACAATGCTGACCAGGGCGGCCAGCACACCGGCGGCCAGCAGGCCCGCCAACGGAAGGACCACGTCACGGGCGCGGACCGGGCGCAGCGCGGTCAGCTCCGCCCAGCGGCCCAGCCCGTAGGCGAAGACCGCACCGGCGGTCGTGGTGAGCGTGATCGCGAGCGCCGCCCACACCACCCATACCGGCGAGGACCGCACGGTGGTGGGGGTGAGGACGATGGCGACACCGGACACGAGTCCCAGCCCGACAGAGCACACCCCGGCCACCCTGATCGTCGGCCGCTGCACAGGCCCACCTCCCGCTTCGGAGCGCGGTGCCGGTGACCCGCCCACCACCTCGACCGTCACAGTCGATCAGTACGCTTTCCCGCTCACCAGCACCCGGCCGATTGCGGCCTTCCGCCGGCCTGGGCGGGGGGTGACTAGGTTTACCCGAAGGCATGGTGGAACCGCCGACGGACCGCCAGGGCCTCTCAGGGGCCTCACAGGACGCCCCCAGCACACCGCAACGGCGGCACGAGACCACAAAGAACCAGGTCAGAGGCTGCGCGTGTAGCGCACTGTGCCGGGGGCACTGCTGCAGAAGGCGCCACTGCAGAGGGCGCCAGCCTGCGCACGAACGAATTCCGGAAGGTCACCCAGGTCGTGGCGCTCCAGAACAGCGGAACGTCACGGCCTGGGCCCCTACACTGGCGTACTTCCACGCCTGTGAACTGCGGATACTCCGGTGAACCACGCAGGTTGCAGCCGGACAACCGCTGATCATCCGCTGAAGCCCCGAGGCCTATGAAATTTTTTCCCCCAATTTGTGGAGGTGGGGTGGGAGTTATTCGCCGCCGCGGGAGGGGGAGCCGATGGCGACCATGGCCTCCACCGAGCGGCGGGCGTGGTCGGCGATCTCGGGTGGCACGGTGATCTCGGTGACGCCGTCGCGGAGCGCGGTGAGCAGCTTGCCGGCGGTGATCATCTTCATGTAGCGGCACTCCGCCCGGCCGTTCACCGGCTCGAAGACGGTGCCCGGGTTCGCGGCGCGGAGCTGGTGCAGCATCCCGGTCTCGGTCGCCACCAGCACCTTGTCCGCGCGGGTCTCCTTGGCCGCGGTGACCATCCCGCCGGTGGACAGCACCCGGACCCGTTCCTGCGGCACCGTACCGGCGCCGACCAGGTACAGCGCGGAGGTGGCACAGCCGCACTCGGGGTGCACGTACAGCTCCGCGTCCGGCTCCTCGGCGACCCGTTCACGGAGCGTAGCCCCGTCGATACCTGCATGCACGTGGCACTCGCCCATCCACACCCGGATGTTGTCCCGCCCGGTCACCCGCCGTACGTGCGCGCCCAGGAACTGGTCGGGCAGGAACAGGATCTCCTTGTCCTCCGGGATGGACCGGATCACGTCGGCGGCGTTGGAGGACGTGCAGCACACGTCGGTCTCCGCCTTCACCGCGGCGGTGGTGTTCACGTACGCGACCACGACCGCGCCGGGGTGCTCGGCCTTCCAGGCCCGAACGTCCTCGGCGGTGATCGTGTCGGCCAGCGAGCAGCCGGCCGCGGGCTCGGGGAGCAGCACGGTCTTCTCCGGCGCGAGGATCTTCGCCGTCTCCGCCATGAAATGCACGCCGCAGAACACGATCGTGGACGCCTCGACCTGAGCGGCGAGCCGGGACAGCGCGAGGGAGTCGCCGACGTGGTCGGCGATGTCCTGGATCTCCGGGCGCTGGTAGTTGTGCGCGAGGATCACGGCGTCCCGTTCCCGGGCGAGCCGCCGGACCTCGGCGGCCCAGCTCTCGGAGTCCTCGTGCTCGGGGGTCCCGTTCTCCGTGGTCAGCGTTGTGGTGGACACGGCCCGCCTCCGGTTCACTCGGGGTCCGCGGCAGTTTTCGACTGTCAGGCGAAAACTGAATGCAGCCTAACATGCGGTGCATGCCGAGGGATCACACGGGTCACGAGGTGCTCGCCGTCGTACTGCAGGTCCGCGACGCGGGCCTGTCCGTGCTGCTCTGGCGGCGCGCGCGGCCGCCGTACGAGGGCGCCTGGGCGCTCCCCGGCGGCGCGCTCGGCGACACCGAGGGACTCGGGCCGTCCGTACGGCGCCAGCTCGCGCAGAAGGTGGACGTGCGCGAGCTGTCCCACCTCGAGCAGTTGGAGACCCGTGGCGACCCGGACCGGGTGCCCGGCCGCCGCGTGCTCGCCACCGCCTACCTGGGCCTGATCCCCGCCGACGCCGACCCGGGGCTGCCCGGCGACACCGCCTGGCACCCCGCCGGACGGCTGCCGGAGATGGCCTTCGACCACGCCGGGATCGTCGCCGCGGGCCGGCACCGGCTGCGCAACAAGCTCTCCTACACGAACCTCGGGTATGCGCTGGCGCCGCCGGAGTTCACCATGTCCGAGCTGAGCGGGCTGTACCGGGCGGCGCTCGGATACGACGTCTCCGCCACCAACCTCCAGCGGGTGCTGGTGCGCCGGGGGCAGATCGAGCCCACCGGCGCGGCGGCGGCGCCGGGGCGCTCCGGCGGGCGCCCGGCCGCGCGGTTCCGGTTCCGTACCCGCAGGCTGGAGGTCACCGACGCCTTCGCCGTGCTGCGCCCGCCGGCCCCCGCCGGCCTGGAGGAGAGGGAGAAGGCGTGATCAAGGCGGTCGCGTTCGACATCGGCGAGACGTTGATCGACGAGACGCGGATCTGGTCGCGCTGGGCGGACCGGCTCGGCGTCACCCGGCTCACCTTCCTCGGCCTGCTCGGCGCGATGGCGGCGGCGGACCGGCCGATCTCCGGGGCGTTCGAGATCGTCGCGCCGGGGTTCGACGTCGACGCCGAGCTCGCCGCCTGGGCCGCCGAGGATCCGGACGGGTTGCGGGAGAACTTCGACGCCGCGGACCTGTACCCGGACGTCCGCGACTGCCTCGCCGCGCTGCGCGCCGCGGGGCTGCGGGTGGTGATCGCCGGCAACCAGCCGCCGCAGGCCGGGCCGGCGCTGGAGCGGATGGACCTCGGCGCCGACCTGATCGCGACCTCCGCCGGGTGGGGCGTGTCCAAGCCCGAACCGGAGTTCTTCGCCCGCACCGTCGAGGCCTGCGGCTGCGCGTCCGAGGAGGTGCTGTACGTGGGGGACCGGCTGGACAACGACGTGCTGCCGGCCACCGCCGCCGGCCTCGGCGCCGTCCTCCTGCGCCGCGGACCCTGGGGCTACCTGCACGCCACCCGCCCCGCCGCCACCCGCGCCACCGCCATCCTCGACGACCTCACCGCCCTCCCCGCCCTCGCCCGAGATCAACAAATTGGGGGAAGGATTTTGTAGGAGAACCTGCAGGTCGCCCCTACAAAATCCTTCCCCCAGATTCGCGGATTCGGGGGATCCTGGTGGTTGACCTGGGGTTCCACGCTCACGCGGCCCGGAGTTCGGGGGTTTGGCCCGCAGGTGGCCCAGCGTCCGCGTTTTCGCTGGTCGCGGCGTTCCAGCCGTTTTCAATGAGGCTGTTGGATGTTGCTTCGAAGCCGGTCAC
>WHSL01000096.1 GCA_009380095.1 Streptosporangiales bacterium
CTAGGTCCCGGCCCGTCCGGGCGCGTGGCTACGCGGCCGCGCGCCCGGACGCGGCGACCCTGAGGCCGAAGGCGATGAGCACGACTCCGGTGACCCGGTCCAGGGTCCGCCTGATCCGTGGCCGGGCGAGCACGCGTTCGGGATCGGCGAGGACCACCCATGCGGCGTCGGCGGGCTGGCCGACGTCGGCGCGGGTGGCGCCGAGGGCGATGAGACGTTCGACCTCGGCCTCCTGGTCATCGGGGTTGAGGTCGAGATGCAGGCGATTCTTCGTGCCCTTGGCGTCGGGGACGCGAAGGAACGCCAGCCAGGGCGTCGTCTGCTCGTCCTTGGCGATGAGCAGAGTGCCGCTCGGCAACTCACGCCGCGCCTCGTAGCCGAGGACCTGCGCCCAGAAGTCGGCGAGACGCCCGGGATCGGCGCAGTCGATCGAGACAAGGAGCAGTTCGCTGGCCATGAGGCTCCTTCACTACCGCGTGATCGTCGTGTCTCAGCCCGAGCGGTCGATGACGAAGTCGCAGAGGGCTTCGAAGGCGGCGCGGGCCGGGATGTCGGGGAGGGTGACGATCTCCGCGCGGGCGTCGTCGGCCCAGCGGCGGAGGTCGGTACGGGCCTGGTCCATCGCGGGATGGGCCCGGAGCAGGGACAGCGCCTCCAGCAGCCGCTCGTCGTCGGTGAGCGGGCCGGACAGCAGGGTGCGCAGCCGCTCCCCCTCGGGGTCGCGAGAGCGCAGCGCGTGCAGCACCGGCAGCGACAGCACGCCCTCGCGCAGGTCGGTGCCGGGCGTCTTGCCGGACTCGGCGCTCTCGCTGACCACGTCGAGGATGTCGTCGGAGAGCTGGAACGCGGTGCCGAGCGCCTCACACGCCCGGGTGATGGTCTCCACCGTACGGGCGTCCGCCCCGGCGAACATCGCCCCGAACCGCCCGGACGTGGCGATCAGCGAGGCCGTCTTGTCCGACACCACCTGCAGGTAGTGGGCCAGCGCGTCGTCGCCCTCGCGCGGCCCGACGGTCTCCTTGATCTGCCCATAGACGAGCCGGGCGTAGGTGGCGGCCTGGATCCGTACGGCCTCCGGCCCGAGCCCGGCCAGCAGCTCCGACGCCCGGGCGAACACGTAGTCGCCGGTGAGGATGGCGACCGTGTTCCCCCAGCGGGCGTTGGCGCTGGGCTCGCCGCGGCGCAGCGCCGCCTCGTCCATCACGTCGTCGTGGTACAGCGTGGCCAGGTGGGTCAGCTCGATCACCACCGCGGCCGGCACGATCTCCCGCGCGCCGGGGTCGCCGAACCGCGCCGCGAGCAGCACCAGCATCGCCCGGAACCGCTTCCCGCCCGCCTCCATGAGGTGCCGGGAGGTGTCGGTGACGAACGGGTCGCCGCTCTCGACCGCGGCCCGCAGGCCGGTCTCGACCTCGGCGAGGCCGGCGCGCAGGTCCGCGGCCAGTTGCTCGTCGACGGTGGGCAGGCCGAGCAGGGCGCCCGTCGGCGCGGCACTGGTCACGATGGGCTCCCGGCGATCGACTAACGGACGAACAGCGATGATGCCGCCTGGTCGGCGAGGTCGAGCACCGACTGGGGCAGCACGCCGAGTACGAGCGTAGCCGCAACGCCAAGGGCCACAGCGGCCGAGGTGAACACGCTCGGCACGACCACGGCCGGCCCGTCCGGAGCCGGGTCGCTGAAGAACATCAGCACGATGATCCGGACGTAGAAGAACGCGGCGACCGCGCTACTCAGTACGCCGACCACGACGAGCGGCGTGGCGCCACCGGCGATCGCGGCCTGGAACACCGCGAACTTCCCGATGAAGCCCGAGGTGAGCGGGATGCCGGCGAAGGCGAGCAGGAAGAACGCGAACGCCCCGGCGATGACCGGCGAGCGCTTGCCCAGCCCGGCCCAGCGGGACAGGTGCCCCGCCTCGCCGCCCGCGTCCCGCACCAGCGTCACGATGGCGAACGCGCCGATCGTGGTGAACCCGTACGCCGCCAGGTAGAACAGCGCGCTGGACAGGCCCGCCGCGTCGGCGGCGATCATGCCTGTGAGGATGAACCCGGCGTGCGCGATGGAGGAGTACGCGAGCAGGCGCTTCACGTCCGTCTGGGTGACCGCCACGACCGCGCCGACGACCATGGTGAGGATGGCGATCAGCCACATCATCGGCCGCCACTCCCAGGTGAGGCCGTCGAAGGCGACGTAGAACACCCGGAACAGCGCGCCGAACGCCGCGACGAGCGTGCAGGAGGCCATCAGCGCGGTGATCGGCGTCGGGGCGCCCTGATACACGTCCGGCTTCCAGCTCTGGAACGGCACCGCGCCGAGCTTGAACAGCAGGCCCACCGCGAGCAGCGCCACGCCGAGCATCAGCAGCGCGTTGGAGCCGACGGTCACCTGGGCGAACTGGCCGCTCGCGCCGTACACCTCGGTGGCGTACTGGCCGCCGGGGCCGAGCCGTACGGCCCGCGCGATCGCGCCCAGCTGCACGGAGCCGGCGTACCCGTACAGCAGCGCGGCGCCGAACAGGAAGAAGCCCGAGGAGAACGCGCCGAGCAGGAAGTACTTGACCGCCGCCTCCTGGGAGAGCAGGCGCCGCCGGCGGGCCAGCCCGCACAGCAGGTACAGCGGCAGGGAGAGCACCTCGAGCGCGACGAACATGGTGATCAGGTCGCCGGAGGCGGGGAACAGCAGCATGCCGCCGACCGCGAACATCACCAGCGGGTAGACCTCGGTGTGCGTGGCGCCCGCGAGCAGCCCCTCGCGCTCGGCCGCGCTGCCCGGGGTGGCGGCGGCCTGCGCGGTGAACGAGCCCTCGTCCGTACGGCGCTCCGCGATCATGAACGTGCTGACCAGCGCGAGGATGAGGATCGTGCCCTGGATGAAGAGCGTGGGCCGGTCGATCCCGATGGAGCCCATCGCGGCCAGCTTGCCCCAGCCCTGGCCGGAGGCCGGCGTGATGTCCTGGGTGGCGACGACGATCGTGAGGATGAACGCGCCCGCCAGCCCGAGCAGGGTGATCGGCATCTGCACCGCCGCGCGGTGCGCCCGCGGTACGAACGCCTCCACCAGCACCCCGACCACGGCGATGCCGAACACCAGCAGCATGGGCGAGAGCAGCCCGTACTCGATGGTGGGCGCGGGGATGTCCGGGGTGGGTGCGGGTGCGGCCAGCACGGCGGAAGCCAGCAGACTCACTCGTGGGCTCCTTGCTCAGCCGCGGCCGGTACGGCCGGCGCGGGGTCCTTCATGTCCACCTGCTCCATCGTCCGCCCCACCGCGGGGTTGATGATGTCGAGCAGCGGCTTGGGGTAGACGCCGAAGGCGATGATCAGCGCGACCAGCGGGGCGACGGCCCACTTCTCCCGGAGGTTGAGGTCGCGCATGCCTTCGACCTTGGGCTGGATCGGCCCGGTCATCAGCCGCTGGTACATCCACAGGATGTAGACGGCGGCGAGGATGATGCCGGTGGTCGCGATGATCGCGGACACCGGATAACGGGTGTACGTGCCGATCAGCACGAGGAACTCGCTGACGAACGAGTTCAGCCCGGGCAGCGCGACACCCGCCAGGCTCGCCACGAGGAACGTGCCGGCGAGCACCGGCGCCACCTTCTGCACGCCCCCATAGTCGGAGATCAGCGGCGAGCCGCGGCGCGCGATCAGGAAGCCGGCGCCGATGAACAGCGCGCCGGTGGCGAAGCCGTGGTTCACCATGTACAGCGAGGCGCCGGACTGGCCTTGGGAGGTCATCGCCCAGATGCCGAGCGTGATGAACCCGAAGTGCGACACCGAGGTGTAGGCGATCAGCCGCAGCATGTCGGTCTGGCCGATCGCGACGACCGCGCCGTACACGATCGACACCAGGCTGAGGATCAGCACCGGCCAGGTGAACCAGTGCGCTGCGCCCGGGAACAGCTCCAGGCAGAAGCGGAGCATCCCGTACGTGCCCACCTTGTCCAGCACGCCGACGAGCAGCACGGCCGTGCCGGGCCGGGCGGAGCCCGCCGCGTCGGGCAGCCAGGTGTGGAACGGCCACATCGGCGCCTTGATCGCGAACGCGATGAAGAAGCCGAGGAACAGCCACCTGGCGGTGCCGTCGGCGATGGTGAGCTTGGTGAGGTCCTCCCAGAGGAAGGTGCCCTCGCCGGTCTGCCGCGCGGACAGCACGTACACGCCGATCACCGAGACCAGCATGAGCAGCCCGCCGAACAGGCTGTACAGCAGGAACTTGACGGCCGCGTACTGCCGCTTGCCGGTGCCGTAGCTGCCGATCATGAAGTAGACCGGGATCAGCATGGCCTCGAAGAACACGTAGAACAGGAACACGTCGGTGGCCGCGAAGACCCCGACCATCATCGCCTCGAGCAGCAGGATCAGCGCGAAGTACGCCTTCACGCTGCGCTTGGCCGGGTTGTCCGGGGTACCCTCCGCCTCGTTCCAGGCGGCCAGCACCACCACCGGCACGAGGATCGCCGACATCAGGATCAGCACCATCGCGATGCCGTCCACGCCCACCGCGTAGTGGATGCCGAACGCGGGGATCCAGTCGTGGACCTCGGCGAACTGCAGCGCGCCCGCTGTACCTTCACGAGCAGAGCCGGTGTCGAACGTGACCGTCATGACCAGGGTGATCGCCAGCACGACGAGCGTGAGCACGAACGTGAGCCGCTTGGCCAGCTCCTCACGCGCCTGGGGCAACGCGGCGACCACCGCGGAGCCGACGGCGGGCACCGCGATCGCCGCGGTCAGCCAGGGAAAGTCCGACATCTCAGAGCCTCACCACGAGCAGGGCGGCCACCACGATGGCGGCACCGAAGAACATGGACAGCGCGTACGACCGGACGTAGCCGGTCTGGACCCGGCGCAGCCGGCCGGAGGAGCCGCCCACCGCCGCGGCCAGGGAACGGACGATCCCGTCGATGCCCCGGTTGTCGACGAACACCGAGACCCGGGCCAGCCACTGGCCGGGCCGCATCAGCAGGCCCTCGTTGATCGCGTCGCCGTACAGGTCCTTGCGGGCGGCGACGGTGACGAAGCTGCCCTTGGGGGCCGTACGGGGGACGGTGGCGCGCTCGCGACCGTACCGCAGCCAGGCGATGGACACGCCGAGCACCATCAGCACGAACGTGGCGACGCTGGCCGGGGCGAGCGGGTTGAACGCGTGCGCCTCCTGCTCGCCCACGACCGGGGCGAGGAAGTCCGCGAACCGGTGCCCGAGCACGAGGAACGCGCCGCCGAACACCGACCCGATGGCCAGCAGGACCATCGGCCCGGTCATCGACGCGGGCGACTCGTGTGGGTGCGCGCCGTCGTCCCAGCGCTTCGTTCCGAAGAAGGTCATGAACATGACCCGGGACATGTAGAAGGCGGTGAGCCCGGCGCCGAGCAGCGCGGCGCCGCCGAGCACCAGCCCGGTGGTGCCGCCCTTGGCGAACGCGGCCTCGATGATCGCGTCCTTGGTGAACCAGCCGGCGAGGCCGGGGAAGCCGATGATCGCCAGGTAGCCCAGTCCGAAGGTGGCGAAGGTGATCGGCATCGCCTTGCGGAGCGCGCCGTACTTCCGCATGTCGACCTGGTCGTTCATGCCGTGCATCACCGAGCCGGCGCCGAGGAACAGGCCGGCCTTGAAGAAGCCGTGGGTGAGCAGGTGCGCGATCGCGGCCGCGTACCCGATCGGGCCGAGCCCGGCGGCCAGGTGCATGTAGCCGATCTGGCTCATGGTGGAGCCGGCCAGCGCCTTCTTGATGTCGTCCTTGGCGCAGCCGATGATCGCACCGAAGAGCAGCGTGGCCGCGCCGACGATCGTGACGACGAGCTGCGCCTCGGGGGCGACGTCGAAGATCGGGCCGGACCGGGTGATCAGGTAGACGCCGGCGGTCACCATCGTCGCCGCATGGATCAGCGCGGAGACCGGGGTCGGGCCCTCCATCGCGTCCAGCAGCCAGGACTGCAGCGGGAGCTGGGCCGACTTACCGCAGGCGCCGAGCAGGAGCAGCAGCGCGATCGTGGTCACCCAGCCCTGGGCGCCCTCGGCCGCGTGCTCGAAGATCGGCGTGAACGCCACCGTGCCGAATGTGGCGAACATGATCATGATGCCGACGGACAGGCCGAAGTCGCCGACCCGGTTCACGATGAACGCCTTCTTGGCCGCCACCGCCGCGCTGTTCTTGTACTGCCAGAAGCCGATCAGCAGGTACGAGGCCAGGCCCACGCCCTCCCAGCCGACGTACAGCAGCGCGTAGTTGTTCGCCAGCACCAGCAGCAACATGGCCGCGACGAACAGGTTCAGGTACGCGAAGAACCGGCGGCGCTCCGGGTCGTGCGCCATGTAGCCGATCGAGTAGATGTGGATCAGCGATCCGACACCGGTGATCAGCAGCACGAAGGTGAGCGACAGCGGGTCCAGCAGCAGGCCGAAGTCGATCCGCAGGCTTCCGACCGGGATCCACGAGAAGATGTGCAGGTCGCGGCTGCGCTCCTCGGGGGCGAACCCGAGCAGCTGGAAGAAGCTGAGCACCCCCCACACAAAGCTCGCCAGCGACATCGCCACGGCAAGGTAGTGGCCCCAGCCGCTGGTCCGGCGCCCGCCGAGCAGCAGCACCGCGGCGCCGAGCAGCGGGAACGCGACCATCAGCCACGCGTTGCCATGGACGGCCCCGGTGGCCGCCGTGGTCTCGGCCAGGCCGGCTCCCGCGAGATTACCGAAAGATCCGGCGAGCGGAGCGGCGGCCGAGGTCAGAGTGCCCGTCACGTCTGAGCTCTCCCTCTAGTACTTCAGCAGGTTGGCGTCGTCGACGGACGCGGACCTGCGTGTCCGGAAGATCTGCATGATGATCGCGAGGCCCACCACGACCTCGGCCGCCGCGACCACCATCACGAAGAACGCGATGAGCTGGCCGTCGAGGTTGCCGTGCATGCGGGAGAAGGTGATGAACGCCAGGTTGCAGGCGTTCAGCATGAGCTCCACGCACATGAACACGATGATCGCGTTACGCCTGATCAGCACGCCTGTCGCGCCGATGCTGAACAGGATCGCCGCAAGGACGATGTAGTGAGACGGGCTCACCGCTCCTCCGCCTTCCTCGTCGCGCCGGCCTCGATGGCCCGTTCCGGCGCGCCCGAACCGCCCTCCTCGTACGAGCCCTCCTCGACGATCTCGGAGACCTCCTCGAGGTCCTCGCGCGGCACCTCGGTACGGTGCCCCGCCATGTCCTGGCGGCGCGCGATGACCGGGTTGACGGAGAGCTCCGAGGGCGTGCCGTCGGGCAGCAGCGCCGGCATGTCCACCGCGTTGTGCCGCGCGTACGTGCCCGGGCCAGGCAGCGGCGTCGGATGCGGCCCGGCGATGCGCTCCCGGGACATCTCCTTCTGCGTGGCCTTCTTGGTGGTGCGCTCGCGGTGCGCCAGCACCATCGCGCCGAGCGCGGCGGTGATCAGCAGGGCGCTGGTGACCTCGAACGCGAACACGTACTTGCGGAAGATCAGGTACGCCAGCGCGCCCATGTTGCCGCCGGCCGCCTGGGTCACGAACTCGATGGTGGGCACCGCGGCCCCGCCGTTCACCGAGTGCATCGCCACGTCGGTGAGGCCGGCGTTGCCGACGCCCAGGAGCAGCAGCACGAGGAAGGCGGCGAAGCCGACGAAGGCGAAGAACCGCTGACCCCTGATCGTCTCCACCAGCGAGTCGGAGGACTGCACGCCGACCAGCATGAGCACGAACAGGAACAGCATCAGCACGGCGCCGGTGTAGACGATGACCTGGACGAAGGCCAGGAACGGCGCCTCCTGCATGGCGTACATGACCGCGAGCGAGAGCATCACCACGGCCAGCATCAGCGCCGAGTGGACCGCGCGCCGGACCAGGATCATGCCCATGCCGGCCAGCACGGAGACCACGGCGAGCAGCCAGAACGCGACGGTCACCGGTTCTCCTCCCCTGTGTCATCGCGCACGGTGTCCTCGCGGTCCTCGCGGTCCTCGCGGTCCTCGCGGTCCTCGCGGTCCTCGCGGCCGAGGCGGTAGTAGTCGACCTCGTCGTCACCCAGCCGCATCGGGTGCGGTGGCGCCTCCATGCCCGCCGTCAGCGGGGCGAGGAGCTGCTCCTTGGTCCAGATCAGCTCCTCGCGGTTGTCGTCGGCGAGCTCGTACTCATTCGTCATGGTGAGCGCCCGGGTGGGGCAGGCCTCGATGCACAGCCCGCAGAGGATGCACCGCAGGTAGTTGATCTGATACACGTGGCCGTACCGCTCGCCCGGAGAGAAGCGCTCGCCCTCGGTGTTGTCCGCGCCCTCGACGTAGATCGCGTCGGCGGGACACGCCCAGGCGCACAGCTCACAGCCGATGCACTTCTCGAGCCCGTCGGGCCAGCGGTTGAGCTGGTGCCGGCCGTGGAAGCGCGGCATCGTCGGCTTCTTGACCTCGGGGTACTGGACCGTCTCCACCTTCGTGAACATCTGGTGGAAGGTGACGCCGAACCCCTTGACCGGGTTGAGGAAATCAAGCACCGGTGACCTCCTTGGCGCTCGTGCCGCGCTCCGGGCGCGGGGCCTCGAGCGCGTCCCGTACGGCGGAGCCGTAGTGCGCCGCCCGCAGCGGTGGTACGGGGAACCCACCCGCGGTGGGTTTCGCCTTCAGGGTCGCGAACTCCTGCTCCTTGGCCGTCTCCTTGGCCTCCCGCCGCTTCTCCGCGGCACGGTCCCACAGGTAGAGCGCGACGAGTGCGGCGGCGAGGCCGGCACCCACCACGACGAGCCAGGTCGTGGTCGTGGCCTCGGCGTTGCGCAGGGCGCGCATCGTGGCCACCACGATGATCCACACGATCGAGACCGGGATGAGGACCTTCCAGCCGAGCTTCATCAGCTGGTCGTAGCGGACCCGCGGCATCGCCGCGCGCAGCCAGATGAAGATGAACATCACCATCGCGAACTTGGCGATGAACCACAGCATCGGCCACCAGCCGGTGTTGGCGTCCGGCCAGATCGTGGAGATCGGGGCGGGCGCCCGCCAGCCGCCGAGGAAGAGCGTCACGGACAGGCCGCAGACCGTCGACATGTTGACGTACTCGGCGAGGAAGAACATCGCGAACTTCATCGAGGAGTACTCGGTGTGGTAGCCGCCGACCAGCTCGCCCTCGCCCTCCGGCAGGTCGAACGGGATCCGGTTGGTCTCGCCCACCATCGTGACCATGTAGATCAGGAAGGACGGGATCAGCACGACCGCGAACCACAGCCGTTCCTGGGCGTCGACGATGCCCGAGGTGGAGAGCGTGCCCGCGTACAGGAACACCGCGACGAAGGTGAGTGCCATGGCGATCTCGTACGAGATCACCTGGGCCGAGGAGCGCAGGCCGCCGAGCAGCGCGAACGGCGAGCCGCTCGCCCAGCCGGCCAGCACGAAGCCGTACACGCCCATCGAGGCCATGGCCAGCACCAACAGCACCGCGACCGGAAGGTCGGTGAGCTGCAGGTGCGTCTGGTGGCCGAAGATCGAGACCTGCGGGCCGAACGGCATGATCGCGAACGAGATGAATGCGGGCGCCGATGCCGCTGCGGGCGCGAGAATGTAGACCCACTTGTCGACGTTCTTGGGGACCAGGTCCTCCTTGACGCCCAGCTTGAGGCCGTCGGCGAGACCCTGCAGCAGCCCGAACGGGCCGTGCCGGTTCGGCCCCAGCCGCAGCTGCATGCGGCCCAGGATCCGGCGCTCCGCCCACATCGTGAGCAGCACGGACAGCACGAGGAAGACGAAGATGAACAGCACCTTGATGACGATCAGCCACCAGGGATCGGTGCCGAACCCGGAGAGGTCCTCGGCCGCGAGGACGTGTGTGCTCATTCCGCCTCACTCGTGATCTGTACGACGGCTCCGGCGCCCACGCCGAGGTCGCGGTGGACCGCGATCCCCTCGGAGTTGGCCGGCAGCCACACCACGCGATCGGGCATGTCGGTGACGATCAGCGGCAGGCTCACGGACCCGCGCTCGGTCGTCACCGTCACCTTGCCGCCGTCCATCGCGCCGATCTCCACGGCGGTGGCCGCGGACAGCCGGCCCACCGCCGGCCGCGCGGTGCCGGCCAGGAACGGCTCGCCGTCCTGCATCCGGCCGCGGTCCAGCAGCTGGGCCCAGGTGGCCAGCAGCGCCTCGCCCTTGCCGGCGTCGCGGGGGTACTCCGCGCTGACGCTCGGCGGGCTCGGCCGGGCGCCGTCCCAGAGGCCCAGCACGCTGAGCTCGCGACGGGCGGCGTCGCCGTCCGGCAGGCCGAGGTGCACGTCCATCTCGTCGGCGACGGCGGCGAGCGCCCGCAGGTCGGTCATGGCGGACGGCACCTTGAGCGCGGCGCCGAAGGCCCGGCCCCGGCCCTCCCAGTCCACGAACGTGCCGGACTTCTCCGACGCGGCCGCGACCGGGAGCACCACGTCCGCGCGGTCGGTGACCGCGCTCGCCCGCAGCTCCAGGCTGACCACGAACGGCGTCGCCTCGATGGCCGCGAGCGCGGCCTCCGGGTCCGGCAGGTCGTATGGGTCCACGCCGGCGATGACCAGCGCGTCGAGCTCGCCGGCGGCGGCCGCGGCGAGGATGCCCGCGGTGTCCCGCCCCGGCTGGGACGGCAGGTGCGAGACCGACCAGGCGCGCGCCACGTCCGCACGGGCCTCGGCGTCGTCGACCGGGCGGCCCACCGGCAGCAGGTTCGGCAGCGCCCCGGCCTCGACCGCGCCGCGGTCACCGGCCCGCCGCGGCACCCAGGCCAGCCGGGCGCCGGTGGCGGCGGCAAGCCGCGCGGCCGCGGACAGCGCGCCGGGTACGGCCGCCAGCCGCTCGCCCACCATGATGATCGCGCCCTCGACCCGCAGCGCCCGCGCGGCCGCCGTCTCCTCGGAGAAGAGCTCGCCGAGCGCCTCGGGCTCACCGCCGGGAACCGCCGGGATCAGCGTGCCGGCCATCTTGGCCAGGCCGCGGCTGGCGTACGGGCCGACCGAGAAGATCTGCGTGCCCCCCTTGGCCGCCGCCTTGCGCAGCCGTAGGAACACGATCGGCGACTCGTCCTCGGGTTCGAACCCGGCCAGCAGCACCGCGGGCGCGGCCTCCAGGTCGGCGTACGTGACGTCCACGCCCCGGCCCGCCACCAACGCGGCGAGGAACCGCTGCTCCTCTTCGGAGACCGTACGGGTGCGGAAGTCGATGTCGTTGGTGCCGAGCGCGACGCGGGTGAACTTGGCGTAGGCGTACGCGTCCTCGAGCGTGAGCCGGCCGCCGGTCAGCACGCCGACCCGGGCGTCGGTCAGGCCGCGCGCGGCGAGCGTGAACGCCTCGGGCCAGGACGCGCCTTCCAGGACGCCGGTCTCCTCGTCGCGGACCAGTGGGGTGTTCAGCCGGTCCGGCGCGGTGGTGTAGGTGAACGCCCACCGGCCCTTGTCGCAGTTCCACTCCTCGTTCACCTGCGGGTCGTCGCCGGCCAGCCGCCGGGTGACCCGGCCGCGCCGGTGGTCGGTGCGCAGGGCGCAGCCCGAGGCGCAGTGCTCGCAGGCCGAGGGCGTGGAGACCAGGTCGAACGGGCGGGAGCGGAACCGGTACGCGGCCCCGGTGAGCGCGCCGACCGGGCAGATCTGCACCGTGTTGCCGGAGAAGTACGACTGGAACGGCTGCCCCTCGGCGATGCCGACCTGCTCCTGGGCGCCGCGCTCGAACAGCTCGATGAACGGGTCGCCGGCGATCTGCGCGGAGAAGCGGGTGCAGCGCGCGCACTGCACGCACCGCTCGCGGTCCAGCAGCACCTGGCTGGAGAGCGGGATCGGCTTGGGGAAGGTGCGCTTGCGGTCGATGAACCGCGTCTCGCCCTGGCCGTTGGACATCGCCTGGTTCTGCAGCGGGCACTCGCCGCCCTTGTCGCAGACCGGGCAGTCCAGCGGGTGGTTGATCAGCAGGAACTCCATGTTGCCCTGCTGCGCCTTGTCCGCGACCGGCGAGGTCAGCTGGGTCTTGACCACCATGCCGTCGGTGCAGGTGGTGGTGCAGGAGGCCAGCGGCTTGCGCTGCCCCTCGACCTCCACCAGGCACTGCCGGCAGGCGCCGATCGGGTCCAGCAGCGGGTGATCGCAGAACCGCGGGATCTGGATGCCGAGCAGCTCGGCGGCCCGGATCACCAGCGTGCCCTTGGGCACCTGGAGCGCGAAGCCGTCGATGGTGACGGTCACCAGATCCTCCGGCGGTACGGCCGGCGCACCGCCGCCGGGAGCCGTCGTGGAGACGGTCATCAGGCCTTACCCCCAGCCCACACGGTCGATGCCGCCGGGTCGAACGGGCAGCCGCCCCGGCGGAAGTGCTCGATGTATTCGTCGCGGAAGTACTGGATGCTCGACGTCACCGGGCTCGTCGCGCCGTCACCGAGCGCGCAGAACGAACGGCCCAGGATGTTGTCGCAGATGTCCAGGAGCTTGTCGAGCTCGGCCTCGGTGCCGTTGCCGTGCTCGAGCCGCTCCAGGATCTGCGCCATCCAGAAGTTGCCCTCGCGGCACGGCGTGCACTTGCCGCAGGACTCGTGCTCATAGAACTCGATCCACCGTAGTACCGCGCGGATCACGCAGGTGGTGTCATCGAAGATCTGCAGCGCCCGGGTGCCGAGCATGGACCCGGCCGCGCCGACGGACTCGAAGTCCAGCGGCACGTCCAGGTGCTCGGCGGTGAAGATCGGGGTGGAGGAGCCGCCCGGGGTCCAGAACTTGAGCTCGTGACCGGCCCGTACGCCGCCGGCCATGTCGAGCAGCTCGCGCAGCGTGATGCCGAGCGGGGCCTCGTACTGGCCCGGCTTCGTCACGTGCCCGGACAGCGAGAAGAACCCGAAGCCCTTGGACTTCTCGGTGCCCATGCCGGAGAACCAGCCGGCCCCGTTGGTCAGGATGCTCGGCACGCTGGCGATGGACTCGACGTTGTTGACCACGGTCGGACATGCATACAGGCCGGCCACCGCCGGGAACGGCGGCTTCAGCCGGGGCTGCCCGCGGTAGCCCTCCAGCGAGTCGAGCAGCGCGGTCTCCTCGCCGCAGATGTACGCGCCCGCCCCGCAGTGCAGCGTGAGCTCGAGGTTGTAGCCGCTGCCGAGGATGTCGGCGCCCAGGAAGCCCTTGTCGTAGGCCTCGCCGATCGCCTGTTGCAGCCGGCGGACGACGTGCAGCACCTCGCCGCGCACGTAGATGAACGCGTGGTTGGCCTTGATCGCGAACGAGGAGATCACGATGCCCTCGATCAGCGACTGCGGGTTGGCCAGCATGAGAGGGATGTCCTTGCAGGTGCCCGGCTCGGACTCGTCCGCGTTCACCACCAGGTAGTGCGGCTTGTCGCCGCCCTGCGGCAGGAAGCCCCACTTCATGCCGGTGGGGAAGCCGGCGCCGCCACGCCCGCGCAGCCCGGAGTCCTTCACCATGGCCACGATGTCCTCGGGCGCCATGGTCAGCGCCTTGCGCAGGCCCTTGTAGCCGCCGTGCCGCTCGTACGCGCCGATCGTGTAGGAGTCGGCCTCGTCCCAGTGCGCGGACAGCACCGGCGTGAGAGTCGTGGTCACTGGTCGTTCTCCTCGTTCGACTCGCCCGCTGCGGGGGCGGTCCACCCCCGGGCCCGGGCCAGGTTCAGGCCCTCCAGCGTCGGGCCCGCCGCCTGTACGCCCTCACCCGCGCGGCCGTCGGGGAAGCCGGCCAGCACCCGCGACGCCTCGCGCCAGGTGCACACCCGGTCGGCTCCACGGGTGGGCTTGACGTCGTTGCCCACGCGCAGGTCGTCCACCAGCCGCTTCACGGTCTCCGGCGACTGGTTGTCGAAGAACTCCCAGTTGACCATCACCACGGGGGCGAAGTCGCAGGCCGCGTTGCACTCCACGCGCTCGATGCTGACCCTGCCGTCCTCGGTGGTCTCGTGGTTGCCGATGCCGAGGTGCTCGCTCAGCTCGGCGAAGATCTGGTCCCCGCCCATGACCGCGCACAGCGTGTTGGTGCAGACGCCGACGTGGTACTCGCCGGCCGGCTCCTGCTTGTACATCGTGTAGAACGTGACCACCGCGGTGACCTCGGCGGCGGTGATGTTCAGCATGTCGGCGCAGAAGCCGATGCCGTCCTGGGTGACGTAGCCCTGCTCGGCCTGCACCAGGTGCAGCAGCGGCAGCAGCGCCGAGCGCGCCTTGGGATAGCGCGCGATGATCTCCTTGGCGTCGACCTCGAGCCGCGCGCGTACGTCTTCAGTGAAGGCCATCGTTACCTGTCCACCCCTCCGAGCACGGGGTCGATGCTGGCCACCGCGGCGATCACGTCGGCGACCTGCCCGCCCTCGCACATGGCGGCCACCGCCTGCAGATGTGTGAAGGACGGGTCGCGGAAGTGCACGCGGTACGGCCGCGTGCCGCCGTCGCTCACCGCATGGCAGCCGAGCTCGCCCTTGGCGCTCTCCACCGGCGCGTACGCCTGGCCGGCCGGGACGCGGAAGCCCTCGGTGACCAGCTTGAAGTGGTGGATGAGCGCCTCCATCGAGGTGCCCATGATGTGCGCGATGTGGTCGGGCGAGTTGCCCATGCCGTCCGGCCCGAGGGCCAGCTGGGCGGGCCAGCCGATCTTCTTGTCCTCGATCATCACGGGCCCGGGGGTGAGCCGGTCCAGGCACTGCTCGATGATCTTGAGGGACTCCTCGCACTCGGCCATCCGGACGCGGTACCTGCCGTACACGTCGCAGGTGTCGGTGACCGGCACGTCGAACTCGTAGTTCTCGTAGCCACAGTACGGCTGGGTCTTGCGCAGGTCCCAGGGCAGCCCGGCCGCCTTGATCATCGGCCCGGTGATGCCCAGCGCCATGCAGCCGGTGAGGTCGAGGTAGGCCACGTCCTTCGTGCGCGCGGTGAAGACGGGGTGCTCGTCCATCAGCTTGCGCAGCCGGGTGAACTGGTCCGGCATCTCCTTGAGCAGCTCGCGGATCTTGTCCACGGTGCCGGGGGGCAGGTCCTGCGCGACGCCGCCGGGCCGGACGTAGGCCATGTTCATCCGCAGCCCGGTGACCATCTCGAAGACGTCGAGGATGCGCTCCCGGGCGTTGAAGCCGTTCAGCATGACCGTGGTCGCGCCCAGCTCCAGGCCGAACGTCGCGGTCGCCACCAGGTGCGAGGCGATCCGGTTGAGCTCCATCATCATCACGCGGATGACGTTGGCCCGCTCCGGGATCCGGTCGGTGACGCCGAGCAGCTTCTCCACCGCGAGGCAGTACGCCGTCTCGTTGAAGATCGGCATCAGGTAGTCCATCCGGGTGCAGAACGTGGTGCCCTGCGTCCAGGTACGGAACTCCATGTTCTTCTCGATGCCGGTGTGCAGGTAACCGATGCCGACCCGCGCCTCGGTCACCGTCTCGCCGTCCAGCGTCAGCACCAGCCGGAGCACGCCGTGCGTGGACGGGTGCTGCGGGCCCATGTTGACGACCAGGCGCTCCTCGCCGCCGGCCGCGGCCGCCGCGACGACCTCGTCCCAGTCCTGCCCGACGACGTTGAAGACCTTGCCCTCGGTGGCCTCTTCGTTGATCGGAGGGGTGGTCATGCGTACGACCTCCGCTGGTCGGGCGGGGGCACCGTGGCCCCGCGGTACTCGACGGGGATGCCGCCGAGCGGGTAGTCCTTGCGCTGCGGGTGCCCGTGCCAGTCGTCCGGCATCTCGATCCGGGTCAGTGCCGGGTGGCCGGTGAACACGATGCCGAAGAAGTCCCAGGTCTCCCGCTCGTGCCAGTCGTTCGTGGGGTAGATCGACACGATGGACGGGACCGTCGGGTCGGCGTCGGGCGCGCTCACCTCGACGCGGACGCGGCGGTTGTGGGTGAGCGACACGAAGTGGTAGACGGCGTGCAGCTCGCGGCCCGCGTCGCTGGGGTAGTGCACGCCGGACACGCCGGTGCACAGCTCGAACCGCAGCCCCGGCTCGTCCCGCAGCCGCCGCACGACGTCGAGCAGCCGCTCGCGCCGTACGTGGAAGGTGATCTCGCCGCGGTCCACCACGATCCGCTCGACCGCGTCGCCGAAGTCGGGGATCGTACGCTCCAGCTCGTCGGCGACCTCGTCGAAGTAGCCCCCGTACGGGCGCGGGCTGGACACCGGGGCGGCGTGCCGCACCTGCAGGCCGCCGTACCCGGAGGTGTCGCCCGAGCTCTGCGCGCCGAACATGCCGGTGCGCTTCACGTGCTCGGACATCCGCTCCGCGCCGCGCTCGGCGGGGAGGTTCTCCGGGGTCTCCTCCGGCCCCGGGTTCTCCGGCGTCTCGCTCACTGCTCCTCCGCCCCCCGGCCGTCGACCTGCACCAGGGGCAGCCGGCGCAGCTTCTGCTCCTCGAGCTCGGCGATCTCCCGCTCCCGGTTGACCCCGAGCTTGGTGTTGTAGATCTTGTCGTGCAGCTTCACGATCGAGTCGAGCAGCATCTCCGGCCGCGGCGGGCAGCCCGGCAGGTAGATGTCGACCGGCACGATGTGGTCCACGCCCTGCACGATCGCGTAGTTGTTGAACATGCCGCCGCTGGAGGCGCAGACGCCCATCGCGATGACCCACTTGGGGTCCGGCATCTGGTCGTAGATCTGCCGGAGCACCGGGGCCATCTTCTGGCTCACCCGGCCCGCGACGATCATGAGGTCGGCCTGCCGCGGGGTCGCGGACGCCCGCTCCATGCCCCAGCGCGCCATGTCGTACTTGGGGCCGCCGGTGGCCATCAGCTCGATCGCGCAGCAGGCCAGCCCGAACGTGGCCGGCCACAGCGACGAGGCACGGCCCCAGCCCACGGCCTTCTCGACCGTGGTCAGCAGCATGCCGCTCGGCAGCTTCTCCTCAATGCCCATGTCTGACCCCTAGTCCCACTCCAGGCCGCCGCGACGCCAGATGTAGACGTAGGCGACCAGGACCGTGACGATGAACAGCACCATCTCGACGAGACCGAAGATCCCGAGGCGGTCGAAGCTCGCGGCCCAGGGGTACAGGAAGATGATCTCGATGTCGAAGACGATGAAGAGCATCGCCGTCAGGTAGTACTTGATCGGGAAGCGCCCGCCGCCCACGGGCTGCGGCGTCGGCTCGATGCCGCACTCGTACGCCTCGAGCTTCGCGCGGTTGTAGCGCTTGGGCCCGGCGACGGCCGCGATGAGCAGGTTGACCGCGGCGAAGCCCGCGGAGAGCGCGGCCAGCACGAGGATGGGTACGTACAGCTCCATCGCTACGCTTCCCTCCTTTCGAAACGGTCGGGAATCACTGGTTGTCCTCTGTTCACCTAAGCCGCCGGCGTGGCCTTGGTCAGGGCGTTGATCATCCGGTCCATCCCGTCGCCGCCCCGAGGGTCCGTGAGATTGGCGAGCAGCTTCAGCGTGAAACGCATGAGGGTGGGCCGCGGCAGTCCGTATCGCGTGGCGAGCTTCATGATCTCCGGCTTGCCGATGGCTTTCACGAAGACTCGTCCAAGGGTGTAGTAGCCCCCGTAGGTATCACGCAGCGCACGAGGGTAACCGAGCAACGCCCGTTCGCGCGCGGAGATCGTCGGCCTGCCGCGCGCCTGCACGATGATCTCGGCCGCCATCCGGCCGGATTCCATGGCGTAGGCGATGCCCTCGCCGTTGAACGGATTCACCATGCCACCCGAGTCGCCCACCAGGAGCATTCCGCGTGCGTAGTGGGGTGTGCGGTTGAAGCCCATGGGCAGCGCCGCGCCGCGGATGGGGTCCGTACGGTTCTCCTCGGCGTAGCCCCAGTCCTCCGGCATGCCCGCGATCCAGCGCTTCAAGAGATCGCGGTAGTCGATGTTCTGGAAACCGGCGCTGGTGTTCAGCAGGCCGAGCCCGACGTTGCTGCGGCCGTCGCCGACGCCGAAGATCCAGCCGTAGCCGGGCAGCAGGTTGCTGCGCTTCGGCTCGCCGTCCCACAGCTCCAGCCAGGACTCCAGCCAGTCGTCGTCGTGCCGCGGGCTCGTGTAGTAGGTGCGGACGGCCACGCCCATCGGACGGTCGTCACGCTTGCGGATGCCCATCGCCACGGACATCCGGGAGGAGTTGCCGTCCGCCGCGACCACCAGCGGCGCGCGGAACTCCACGGCGTCGCCGGCCTCGGTCTTGGCGGTCACGCCGACGACGCGGTTGCTGCGCTCGTCGAGCACCGGGCCGGTCACGTTCGTGCGCTCGAGCAGCGCCACCCCGGCCTTCTCGGCCTGCCGGACGAGGATGTCGTCGAAGTCGTGCCGGGTGCGCACGAGGCCGAAGTCCGGATAGGTGGCCAGGTCGGGCCAGGGCAGCTCCATGCGCATGCCGCCGCCGATGATGCGCAGCCCCTTGTTGCGGATCCAGCCGGGGGCGTCGATGTCGATGCCCATCGCCAGCAGTTCCTTGACCGCGCGGGGGGTGAGGCCGTCGCCGCACACCTTCTCCCGGGGGAACGCGGTCTTCTCCAGGAGCAGGACGGACAGGCCGGACTTGGCGAGGTAGTAGGCCGTGGTTGATCCGGCGGGACCGGCGCCGACGACGATGACGTCGGCCTCACGGGCAAGACGTGCCGTCTCCCCGCTACCGGTGGCTGGCTCGGTCACGGTTCGGTCCTGACTGTTGATCGGCCCTGATCGCGGTGATCACCGTTCGTGCTCTTGTGAACGGCTTCACAATCTGTCAACCCGGAGTCTAGACCTTCTGACCAAGACGAGCGACAGCCCCCCTTGGTTCCCCGGTTCCCCCACCACAACGCGGGGACCGGTACGGAGCCCGCCTCCCGGGGTTCACACCGAGGGCTTGCGGCCGCGGTGCATCGCGACGATCCCGAGCGACAGGTTGCGCCAGGCCACCGACTCCCACCCGGCCCGCTGCAGTTTCGCCGCCAGCTCGCGCTGGTCCGGCCACTCCTGGATGGACTCCGAGAGGTACCGGTACGACTCCGGGTTGCTGGACAGCCGCGCCGCGACCCGGGGCAGTACCTGCATCAGGTACTGCCCGTACAGCAGGTCCACCGGGCGCACCGGGATATGGCTGAACTCGCAGATCACCACGCGCCCGCCGGGCTTCGTCACCCGGAACAGCTCGCGCAGCGACGCGTCCACGTCGGCCACATTGCGCAGCCCGAAGGAGATCGTCACCGCGTCGTAGGTGTCGTCCGCGAACGGCAGGCGCAGTGCGTCACCCGCCACGAACGTGACCCCGCCGGCCGAGGCGCCGCCCCGGCGGCGCACTCCCACGCGCAGCATGCCGAGCGAGAAGTCGCAGGCCACACAGCGTGCCCCGCATGTGGTGAAGGACTCCGAGCTGGTGCCGGTGCCGGCCGCCAGGTCGAGCACGAGCTCGCCGCTGTAGGCGTCGGCCGCCTTGGCCACCGCGCGCCGCCAGATGCGGTCCTGGCCCATCGACAGCACGTCGTTGAGCAGGTCGTAGCGCTCGGCCGTCTGATCGAACATCGCCGCCACGTCGGCGGGCCGGCGGTCCAGGTGGGCGCGGGTCATGGGTCAAGCCTGGCACACGCCGTCACCTGCCAGAACCGTGGCCGCCGCGGGCCGTACGGAACCGTCAGGAAAGTGGGCGAGATCGTCATTCCGGACCGAAGTGGGAAGACTCCAATGCGTGTGCGTCGAATCGGTCACGATCATTCTGCTCCGTCGCAACGCACCTCAGATGCGAGCCGATTGTGCGAAACTCGCGAGCTGTCCTACGCAACGCCCCAACCCCAGGCGAAGTCGTACGCGACCGCCGAATCGCCCGTATAGGCGCTTCCGCGTCTCCGGGCGACCACGGTCCCCGCACCCGCGTCGACCTCGCGGCATCCGACCCCGAGGAGTTCCGAGATGCGCCGACGGCTTGCCGTCATAGGAGCGGTGACGGCGGCGGCGGCCACCGTCGCCGCGATCACCGTCACCACGTTGTCCGCCACGGCCTCGACGTCGCAGACGTCGGTGGTCAGCGAGAACCCGCTGGACAACACGCCGCACGTGATCGACGGCCAGGTCAAGGCCATCGCCGTGGTCGGCCGGAAGGTGATCGTCGGCGGCAAGTTCACGCAGGTCCGGAACGCGGGCACCTCCGCGAGGCTCACGCGGAACAACATCTTCGCGTACGACTACTTCACCGGAAAGGTGGACACGTCGTTCGTCCCGAAGATCAACGGCCAGGTGGCGACGCTGGCCTGGGGCGCGGACTACACCGTGTACGTGGGCGGGGCGTTCACGACGGTCAACGGCGGGGCGCACCGCAGCCTCACCCGGCTCTACACCAGCAACGGCGGCCGGGTCGGCACGTTCATGAACACCTACGTGAACGACGGCTGGGTCTACTCGCTGTGGAACAAGGGCGGCAAGCTCTACGTCGGCGGCTCGTTCACCAAGATCCGCGGTGTCGCCCGGCCGAAGCTGGCGCGGGTGGACTCCGTATCGGGCGCGGTGGACACCTCGCTGAACATCAACATCAGCGAGTCGCGGACCACCTCGGCCACCCGGGTGCAGTACCTGACCCTTAACCCGGCGGGTGACAAGCTGCTGTTCAACGGCAACTTCATGAAGGTGAACGGGTCCACCCGGCCGCAGATCGCGATGGTCGACCTGTCCGGCACACCCAAGCTGAGCACCTGGTCCACCAGCTCGTTCGCCGCCAAGTGCAACATGTCCATCGACACGTACATGCGGGACATGGACTTCTCACCCGACGGCAAATACTTCGCGGTGGTCACCACGGGCGGCGCGAACGGCCCGCCCACGCTCTGCGACTCCGCCTCCCGGTGGGCGACGACCTCCACCGCCGGCTCCAAGCCGACCTGGATCAACTACACCGGTGGCGACTCGCTCTACGCGGTGGCGGCCACCGGGCCGGCCATCTACGTGGCGGGGCACCAGCGCTGGCTGGACAACCCCGAGGGCCGGGACTCGGCGGGCCCGGGCGCGGTGTCGCGGCCCGGCATCGGCGCCATCCACCCGACCACGGGCAAGGCGCTGTCCTGGAACCCCACGCGGACCCGCGGGCACGGCGTGGAGGCGCTGTACGCGATCTCCCAGGGCCTGATGGTGGGCAGCGACACCGACCAGCTCGGCGGTGAGTTCCACGGGCGGATCGGGACCTTCCCCGTGCCGTAGACGCGCGCACAGCGGTGACCGCCCCTTCCGACCCCCGGGTCAGGAGGGGCGGTTCTCGTCTGC
>WHSL01000329.1 GCA_009380095.1 Streptosporangiales bacterium
CTAGGCCCTGCCGGCCGAGCCGCGCGAGCGCGGCCACGGGTTTCGTGCGCCGAGACGTGCTCGGATCAGGCGTGTTTGCGGTGGTTGCCTTCGGTGACAGGGCGGATGGCGTAGCCGATGGCCAGGGACATGACGCGGCCCAGCGCACCGCCCGGGCAGCGCCCGGCGATGCGGGCCGCCCGCTGCAGCAGCCCCACCATCCAGGACTGATCCGGCTCGCCGCGGATCGCCTCCCGCTCCAGCTGCCGGGTGATGTCGGTGAGCTCGGCCCGCTCGTCCGGAGACAGGGTGAGCTGCGGCGCCGCCTCGCGCAGCGCGCTCGCGAGGGTCAGGGCGTCCTCCGGATGGACGCGGCCGGGCTTCCCCGCGGTTGCGGTGACCTCGGGGGCTCCGTAACGCTCGGCGACGTAGGACTCGACGGCGCCCCGGTGCCGCCCCACACAGTCCAGCCCGACCTCGGTGATCTGCGCGGCGAGCAGCGACCCGTCGGAGGAGAAGCAGGCCGCGGCCAGCCCCAGCTCGGACAGCTCGCGGGCGGCGGCGTCGAGCTCGGCCGACTCGAACGGGCGCCCCTCGTACACGCTGCGATGGTCGCCGAAGAACAGCGAGGCCTTGCGCATCCCGTTGCCGGAGCGCGCGCGCTCGCGGGCCAGCCAGGCGAGCACCGCGTCGCGCGCGGATCGGTGCCGTGTCTGCTGGTCGCCCCGGCGGCGGCGCCGGGCCAGCACCTGTTCCTTCCCCGCGGGCGTGAGCCGGACCCGCAGGTCGCCCCCCTCCGTCGAGCGGATGCCGGTGACGAGCCCCGCCTCTTCGAGCTGTCGCGCCACCGTGACGGCGAACTCCGGCTCGACGCCGAACGCCGCCGCGAAATCCGCCGTCTTCCTCGGGCCGGCGCCGTCGTCGGTGTCGTGCATCCAGTCGAGCAGACCGATCCGAACCACGTCGGCCTGCGCCATGCCCCAGCCGTGTGTGATCATCCCATCCCCGTGGAACGCCCCCGAATAGCTTCACCTCAGGGCTTTCCCAGCTCAGGCGGGAAATCACGCACGACGGGGAGCACGCGCAGGTGTTGTGCGGCGGTGCGCTCGTGGGCGCGGAGCGCGGCGAGCGCCGCCTCGAGGTCGAGGAGCTGCCGGCCCAGGGCCTCGGGCGGCAGATCCGAGGGGTGGCGCGCGCCCATCTCGTCGAGCACGGCCGCGAGCTGCGCCAACGGGTCGTCGGCCGCACATGTGCTCGTGCCCGGGGAGCACCGGACACCGGTCACCGCTTCCGCGTCACTCGAACTCATGTTCGAAACCCTAGAGGGTGGCACCGACATTCCGGTGGGGCCGAGGGGGTCCGGATCGGCCGCATCCGGCCGCGCCCGGGGCTTGCCCCCGACTCAGGCCGGCAGCCAGGACGGCCACCACGGCGGCACGTTGTCCGGCCCGCACAACCCGGAGTCCCCGGGGTATCCGTCCAGCGTGCCGAGCAGCGCGAAGTCGACCACGATGACCGCGCCCACCAGGATTAATACGACGACGAGGGACAGCGCGAGCCGTACGCCGCGCCGGGTCGCGGCCTTGGCCACCCCGGCGGCCAGGCCGGCGCAGATGAGCGGCAGCAGCACGAAGCGGAGCGCCATCTCCAGGTTCAGCGCGAACAGGTGGCCCGGCTCGGCGCCCGCGTCGCAGTACAGCCGGGCCCCGGCGACGAGCCGATAGTCCGCGTACGCGCCCGCCAGCCCGGCCAGGCCCGCCAGCGCCGGCGTCAGGCAGCCCGGCCCACGCCCGCTCATCGCACCACCCGGCTGCGGGCGGCCACCCGCATCGAGCGGATCGTCCGGCGCATCGGCTGGCGGCGGCCCTCCAGCCGGGTCGCGATGCTCCGCTCGGCCCGGCGGATCAGCCAGTACGTGGCCAGGAAGCTCAGCCCGAGAATGCCCACGGTCACCGTGGCCAGCACCGTCGGATGCTGGGCGCCGACCTCGTCCGCGGGGATGCCGTAGTGGTTGCCGATGAAGGTACGGATCATCGAGTCCAGCCCGATGACCGGCGCCCCCGACCCGACGAGCGCTCCCATCAGCGCAGAGATCCGCGTGCCGCCGACTCCAGCCGGCGCTGGAACGACTCGAGGTTCACCTGCACCTGGTCGGCCAGCTGCGCGAGGTCACGGACCCGGCGTTCCTCCGCGTTGTGCTCCCGCAGCGGCTCGATCAGGCGCCCGATCCGTACGTTCAGGATGTAGTCGTCCGTGGTGGTGACGACCATCTGGTGCCAGGCCTCGATCCGGGCCCGCGGGATCTTCGTTCCGTCCGCGAGGACCCGCTGGGTCTCCCGCTGGATGGACTGCGGCGCGGCCCGGCGGATGTTGAGGAACTCCAGCAGCTGGGTGCGGTCCGGGTCGAAGGCCTCGAGCTCGGCGTCGTACGTCCGCGCGGCGGAGAGCGTGAGCGCCTGGTTCTCCTCGACGTACCACCAGACGTAGTCGCCGGTGATCTTGATCCGGGGGCGGTACTTGGCCCGCGCCACGTGGCCGCTACGCAGCACCTGGATGTCGAAGAAGTAGCGACGCGGCGCGTCCAGCAGCTCGAGGCGCTCCCGCGCCGTGCCACTCATCAGGAAGCTCGGCACGTCCGACACGAGCAGCCCGACATGGTAGGTACGGAACCAGGAGATCGTCCCGGACGACGAGGGGTCCAGGCGGATGATCACCCGCGAATTCTAAGGAGCGTACGGGCGGCATCGGTCGCGTTCGCCCGAACCTGTCCTGAAGAGGCCCGATTACCCCAAGATCCAGCCGAGCGTGTAACTTTCGGCAGCGTCGGCACATGTCGATCGCCACATGTGAAGCACGGGCGCCGGACGGGAGGCTCAGGTCACCGGTGCGGGGGCCCGACCGAGAGCCCCCCGCCCGCCCGAGGTTCCCCATGAGCCTCAGACCCGGAGGACTTCCCCATGGCGTTGGTGACCGAACTGCTCGACTGGCTGCAGAGCCTCCCCCCGATCGGCGTCACCGCCGGTGCCGGCTTCCTGGTGTTCGGGGAGTGCACGCTCGGGCTCGGTTTCATCGCACCCGGCGAGACCGGGCTGTTCGTCCTGGGAGCCGCCGCCGACACGCCCGCCAAGTTCGCGTTCATGTGGCTGGTGACGACGGTCTGCGCGGTCCTCGGGGACTCCGTGGGGTATCTCATCGGGAAGCGGATAGGGCCGCGCCTGCGGCGTACGCGCTTCGTACGTAACCACGGTGCGGGCTGGGATCGAGCCACGGATCTGCTGAGGCGGCGCGGTGCCATAGCCGTACTGATCGCGATCTTCCTGCCGGTGCTGCGGACGCTGGTCCCCGCGGCGGCCGGGACCGCCGGGCTTCCGTACCGGAAGTTCCTGCCCGCGGTGACCGTCGGCGCCGCGCTCTGGTGCGCGCTGCACATCGGTCTCGGCTCGGCCGCGGGTGAGGCGGCGCGCCGCGCCGAGCAGCTCGCGGGCACGGGCGGCTGGCTCGTCGTCGTCGGAATCGTCGTGGTCGGTGTGGTGATCGCGCTGGTCAAGCGGCGGAAGCTCGCCGCCGTTGGCACCGGAGGGCCCGAGGACCCCCAGGAGTCCACGCCGGAGCCCGCCGGCCGCCGATGAGAATCGCCGCTCCGCGCGGTCTTCCCTCGGTACGGTCCACGACCACGGGAGGATGAGCGGGATGCGCAAGATCGCCGTGACCAACCACCTCACGCTCGATGGGGTCATGCAGGGGCCGGCCACGGTCGACGAGGACCGGCGCGGTGGTTTCGAGCACGGCGGGTGGGCGGCCGCCGGGAACGACCCGGTGATGGCCGAGGTCATGGGCAAGGGCATGGCCGGCGGTGGGGAGCTGCTGGTGGGGCGGGTCACGTACGAGAACCTCTACGCCTTCTGGCCCAAGCAGACCGACGGCAACCCGTTCACCGAGGTGCTGAACAAGCGGCGGAAGTACGTGGTTTCCCGCACGCTCAGCGAGCCGCTGCCGTGGGTCAACTCCACCCTGCTGGCCGGCGACGCGGCGGAGTCGGTGGCGGCGCTCAAGGCCTCGCCGGGGGAGGACCTCGGCATCCTCGGCAGCGGCGAGCTGGTCCGTACGCTCGTCCGGCACGGGCTCGTGGACACGTACCAGCTGATGATCCACCCCCTGCTGCTCGGCACCGGCCGGCGCATGTTCCCCGACGACGACGGCGTGTTCACCCGGCTCCGTCTCACCGACTCCGTGACCACCACGACCGGCGTCATCATCGCCACGTACGTGCCCGCCGAGGGCTGACCGGCCCGGCTCAGACCGAGACGTGCAGCTCCCGAAGCGGGGCGCCGCCGTCGATGAAGACCCGGCCGCCGGGTGCCAGGGCCTCCCCGATGCGCTCCATCGCCTGGCGCCCCGCCTGCGGGTGCCGCCCGTCGAGCGCGCCCACCCGGATCGCGAACACGATGTCGAAG
>WHSL01000354.1 GCA_009380095.1 Streptosporangiales bacterium
AGGGCTCGAGCGAGACCCCGGGCGCGCCCACGCCGCAGCCGACCGGCAGCGCGGCGCCGACCTCCCCGAACGACGGCGGCGCGCTCGGCGACGGTTCCGGCGACGTGCAGTCGGACGCCCCGGGGATCACCACCCCCTGACCACGGTGACACCTTCGGCACCTGCGGGCCGCGGTGACACCTCCGGCACCTGCGGGCCCGCGATGGAGCGGTCAGCTCGTCCGGGGTGGCGGCGCGGGGACGGGACGGGGGCGGAGCATGTCGGTGAGGCCGACGATGGCGGAGAAGAGGGCGGCTGCGAGGCCGAAGGCGTAGCCGGCGTGGGCGCCGTACGCGTCCACGATGCGCCCGGCGATCGGGGAGCCGACCGCGAGCCCCACCCCAACCGAGGTGGACACCCACGCCATCCCCTCGGTCAGCGCGGACGCCGGCACCCGCTCCCGGATCAGCGCGTACCCGGAGATCGCGGTGGGTGAGATGGCGAACCCGGCGAGGAACACCACCACCGCCATCAGCGGGATGGAGTGCACGATCACCGGCGGCGCCGCCCCCAACGCGATCAGGCCGAGGCTGACCGCGAACCGCCGGTCCAGCGGCCACTGCCAGGTGCGCGCCCCGTAGAGCACCCCGGACAGGCAACTGCCCAGCGCGTACGCCGCGAGCAGCGGCCCGGCGGCGGACTTGGCGCCCAGCTCCTCGGCGAACGCGACCGTGGTGATGTCGATGGTGGCGAACAGCATGAACGCCGTGTGCAGCCGCGGCGTGCCGCCGAGCAGGTGGTTCCACCGGGCCCGGACCAGGGAGCCGAGCGGCGGCACCGACACGCCGGTGACGGCCGCCGCGACGAACAGCGTCCACCGCGGCCAGCCCGCCATCGCCGCGACGGTCAGCATCGTCACCGCGACGGTGAGCACCAGGGTCCGCGGCAGCAGCACCGTGGACTGGCCGTACCGGTCGACGAGCCGGGCCAGCCGCGGCGAGGCGACCGCGTACGCCAGCGCCTCGACGGAGGCGACCGCGCCGGCCAGCCCGTACGACCCGGTGAGGCCGGAGATGAGGAGCACCACGCCGAGCCCGATGGTGGCCATGGAGATGCGGCCACACGAACCCCGCCGCCACCATGCCGGCGGCGCCCGGCACGGCGAAGAGGTCGCGGTAGGTACGGAACACAGCTCATCCATATCCGACGCCACCGACAACTCCGGCCACGGCGGGGCTGCGGGGCCGCGGACACCCGCTCGCGACCGGCGTGAACGGTCCGCGACCGCCCGACGTGCACCACGGAAGGGTCCCGTTCCTTGGACCTGAGGCCGATGGTGAGGTTGGATACGTCTCTTGTACGCCCGGGGACCGTCCGGGACGAGACGACGAGGGAGCCGTGAGACGCAGGCTGCGCCGATTCCTGCCCGTGCTGCTCGCCTGCCTGGCGATGGGCGTGGGCGGTACGGCCGTCGCGGGCGCCGCGCTCGTGCTCGCCGACCGGCCCGGACCGGGCGACCGGCCGAAGGTGCCCGCCAGCGGTGAGACGCCGGGGGACTGGGCGGCGGCCCCGTCCGGCACGCCGGGAGGCGGCGACCCGGCCGTGCGCCCGCTGCGCCGGGTGATCCCGCCGGACCTGCTAGTGGTGGCCCCGCGCGCGATCGCCCCCGAGGACCTGGCGCGGATCAAGGAGCTGCCCCGGGTCCGCGACACGGTCACGTTCGATGGCGCGAAGGTACGGCTCCTCAACACCCGCTCGGCGAACGCGTTCGGCGTGGACCCGTCGGAGTTCCGGTCCTGGACGCCGCCCGACACGGCGCGCTCGGAGAAGGTCTGGTCCGCCCTGGCGCACGGCAGGTTCCTGCTGTCCGCCACGGCCGGGCGGAGCCTGCGGCTGCGCGGCGACGTGCCGTACGCGATCGCCGGCGCGCGCACCCCGTTCCTGCGGTACGGCGGATCGGGCGGGCTCGGCCTGCCCGGCGTCGACCTGCTGGTGTCCAAGTCGACGGGCGCGAAGATCGGCCTGGTCAAGGACCTCGGCGTGATGATCAACGCGCCGGGCGGGAACCACGACGCGCTGGGCCTCCGGATCCGCCGGATGCTCGGACCCGGCACGCAGATCATCGACATGCACAAGCAGGCGGCCGGCCCGTCGGGGAGCGCGCCGACCGGGCGGTCCCGCAGCTACCTGGACCTGTACAAGCGCTCCGCGGCCCGCTGCGACGGCCTGTCCTGGACGGTGCTCGCGGCGATCGGCCAGATCGAGAGCGGCCACGGCCGCAACAACGGCCCGTCCACCGCGGGCGCGCTGGGCCCGATGCAGTTCATGCCGGCCACCTGGAGGTCGTACGGGATGGACGGCGACGGCGACCGCCGGGCCGACATCCAGAACCCGTACGACGCCGTGCCCTCGGCGTCGCGCTACCTCTGCGCCAACGGAGCGGGTCGCGGCGGGAAGGCCCTGTACACCGCGGTCTGGCGGTACAACCACTCGGACGAGTACGTACGGCAGGTGCTCGGCCTCGCCCAGGCGTACGCCCGCGCCTACCGCTGAGCGGAGTCGTCCCGCAACCCTCCGGAGAGCCGGTCCCGGGTGCGCTGGTCGGCGTCCGGCCCGGGCACGTACGCGTACCGATCCCGGGTGATCGGCCGCCCGGCGTGCCCGTCTCGGTGTCGACGAGCACCACCTTGGTCCGTTCGGGCGCGGCGTGCCGGCGGCCCCAGGCGGCGAGCGTGAGCTACAGACTGATCCGCTCCGGTGGGCCGGATCGGTGAGAGGATCCAGCGCTCCTTCGCCGACTCCGGCCGGGCCGGCTCCGCGTGGGTGATCACCGCGTACGCGATCGTCTTCGGCGTGCTGCTGATCACCGGCGGACGCCTCGCGGACCGGTACGGCCGCCGCCGCGTCTTCCTCGCCGGCCTGCTCCTGTTCGCGGCCGGCGGCGCGGTCTGCGCGCTGGCACCGGCCATCGCGCCGCTGATCGCCGGCCGGGTGGTGCAGGCGGCCGGGGCCGCCTGCGTGATGCCGGCCGCGCTCGGACTGCTGCTCGCCGCCTATCCGGACCGGCGCGCGCAGGCCGTGACGCTCTGGAGTGGGATCGGCGCGCTCGCCGTCGCCACCGGGCCCTCGCTCGGCGCGCTGCTCGTGCACGCCTGGGGCTGGCGCGCGATCTTCGTCCTCGGCCCGGGGGTGGCGCTCGTGGCGGCCGCCGTCGGCGCCGCCGTACTGCCGGCCCTGCCCGGGACCGGCGGCGGCAGGGTCGACCTGCCCGGTGTGACCCTGCTCGTCGCGGGACTCGCCGCCCTCGTACTCGCGATCACCCGGGGGAACCGACTGGGGCTGGACGGACCCCCGGGTGATCGCGTCCTTCGCGCTGGCCGCCGCGCTGCTCGCCGCCTTCCTGCTGCGCTCGCGGCGGCACCCGGAGCCGGTGCTCGACCTCACGTTGTTCCGCGAGCGCACGTTCACCCTGGCCAACGTGGCGACCGTGGTGTTCGGCGCGGGCTTCTTCGCGATGCTGCTCGGCAACGTGCTGTTCCTCACCCAGGTGTGGCACTGGCCGGTGCTGCGCGCGGGGCTCGCGGTCACGCCGGG
>WHSL01000170.1 GCA_009380095.1 Streptosporangiales bacterium
CGCGGGCTGCCGTACAAGTACGGGTCCCGTCCGGACCGGGACGGCCGGCTGGACCGGTGGACGATCAAGCTGCTCCAGGAGATCGTGACCGACATCTTCCCGTCGCTGGGCGGGGTGGGTGTGGACCACGCCTGGTGCGGGGTGCTCGGCGTGCCGCGGGACTGGACGCCGAGCGTCCGCTTCGACGCCTCCACCGGGCTCGGCTCCGCCGGCGGGTACGTGGGGCAGGGCGTGACGGCGGCCTATCTGGCGGGCCGTACGCTCGCCGACCTGGTGGCGGGGGAGTCGATCCCCTGGACGGCCCTGCCCTGGACCCAGCGCACCTGGCCGCGCTGGGAGCCCGAACCGCTGCGCTGGGCCGGCGCTTACGCCATGTACGGCCTCTACCAGGCCGCCGACGCCGCCGAACACCGCAGCGACAAGCCCACCACCTCGGCCCTCGCCCGCCTGGCCGACAAGGTGAGCGGCCGCCACTGAGGTCATTCCGCCCTGACGGCCGCGAGGCTCCATAGCCGTACGGCTCTGTTCAGTGAGTCGGCGGTGGCGAGTATCGCGCCGTCAGGGCGGAAGGCCACGGCGCTCGCCGGCGTGGCGATGGTTCGCACGAGCCGGCCGGTGGCGAGTTCCCAGAGGTGGACACCGGCGGGGCCGGCGCCGATGGCGAGCATGGTGCCATCCGGATGGAACGCCATCGCGAACACCCCACGCAGGAACAGCTCACGGATCGGCGTGCCGGTACGGGCGTCGCACAGCCGTATCCGCCCGCGCGTGCGGACGGCCACGACGCTTCCGTCCGGCGCGGTCAGCCGCTCCGGATACTGCCACGGGGAGCGGCCGGGCAACTCGTCGACGGTTCCGTCGTGACGGAAGGTGACGCCGCCGGGGTAGGGCGAGTCCAGCCGCTGCGTGTGGCGGGGTTCCCCGGTCGCGACGTCCCACAGAACGACCACCGCCCAGTAGCGTGTGCCGTGGCCCCAGACCGCGAGCGTCGCTCGGTCCTGGCTCAAGGCCAACCCGTTCAGGAACTCCAGTTCGGGGTGGTCACCGACCTTGATCTCCCGCATCGGTTGTGGCGCACTCCGGACCATCTCCAGGTCACGCTCCGCGTGCCGGTCGCCTTCGGCGGCGAGCGACCGCAACTGCGCGATCGCGTCGTCGCGCCGGTCCTGCGACAGCAGCAACGCCGCCCGCGTGCGCCGGTACGCTCCGTCACCCGCGGTCACGAGCAGATCGATGGCGGCCGCCCGGCACGCGGCCAGACCCGGGCCTTGGGACTCGTACACCAGGCGTTCATGCAGCCAGTCGCTCGGCCCGATGTCATCCAGCAATGCGACCGCGGCCTCGAGCCTGTCCCGCCACCACAGCAGGACGATCCATGACAGCTGCCACCGCGCGTCGGCGTCGCCGGCCCGGGTGGCACGGCGGAGCGCGTCGACGTACTCACGCCGCACGTCGCGCGCACGGGTGGTCCGGTCGGTCAGACCGCAGGCATCCAGCCAACTCTCCACGCGCATGGTGTCCCGCCAGTGCGCCGGGGCCTGCCCCAGCCGCACCACGGCCTCCCCAAAGCGCCCCCGGCCGGCCAACAGGCGTGCCAGCCGCCGCTGAGCGCCGGGGATTCCGCTGTCCGCCAGCGGCCGCAGCGTGTCGATGGCCTCCGGAAACCGCCGCCGCCGGACGAGAAGATCCGAGTAGGCCCAACGAGCGAACCGATCGCCGGCGCCCACCCGTTCCCGCAGCTCATCGATGTGACCGGACCGCGCCAGCCAGACCGCGAGCTGCCGCGCCGCATGCCCATCACCCGCATCCGCCAGCCCACGCAACTCGTCGACACGCCCCGCCCGCACCAACGCCTTCGCAGAGTTCCGCCGATCACCATCATCGATGTACACGCCACGATTGTGCCGCCCGCGCCGCCCACCCGTCCCTCGAGCCATGCGAGGAGACTTCGCCCGGGGTTAGAGCTGGTAGTGGAGGATGCGGTGGGCGTTGCGGGTTGGGGAAAGGGCGCCCATGGTGCGGAGGAGGAGGCGTTCGGTGGGGCTGAGTCGGGGGAGGTCGGGGGAGTCGGGGTAGGTCCATTGCTCTAGGAGGCGGATGCCGGGGGACCAGCCTTCCGGGTCTTGGGGGTCGGCGAGGCCCCAGTGGAGGCGGGCGCCGGTGCGTTTCAGGGACGGGTGCCGGGCCATGCGGCGGACCACGTACGGCGTGAACGCGTCGAAGGCGATCTCGCTGCCCGGGAAGCGCTCGCGGAGCCGGAGGAGCAGCGCGCGGACCTCGGGCTCGTGCAGGTGTACATGAGGAGGCCCTCGGCCACGATCATCGCCGGGCCGGTCCCGTCGACCACGTCCATCCAGGCGTGATCGGTGACCGAGGCGGCGATCATCCGCCGGCCCGGCGTCTCGGTTAAGAAGCGCCGGCGCAGGTCGATGACCTCGGGGAGGTCGAGGTCGTACCAGCGGCCGCGGTCCGCGCCGACCCGTTCGGCCCGGGCGTCCAGGCCGCAGCCCAGGTGCAGTACAAGCGGGTCGTCGCGGCCGGTCAGGTGGTCGCGTACGTATCCGTCCAGCTTCTTCCCGCGCATGGCGAGGGTCAGCCGGGCCTGCTCTCCATCGCCTTGCAGTACAGCGGCACGAGCAGGGTCTCCCGCTCGCCGGTCAGCGTGACCCGCTCCGGATCCACCGCGACCACCTCCATCGGGCCACCGAGTCAAGCAGGGAGCCGAGCGGCGCCGGGCCGGTTCAGCGGAGCCCCGCGAGGAGGGCGAGCACGGCCTCTCGGGCGTCGGCGCGGGCCTGGTCCTGGTCGGGGGCGGTTGCCATGTGGCGGGCGGTCTCGGCCAGGAGTGCGAACACGGTGCCGGAGAGCAGCTCGATCGGGAAGGGGCGGATCTCGCCCGCGTCCACCAGGTTCCGCAGGAGGCCGTGTACGAGCCCCCTCCCGAAGCGTTCGTCCAGCTCGCGCCAGCGCTCCCAGCCCAGCGCCACCGGGGCCTGGCGCAGCGTCAGCTCGCGGAAGCGCGGCTCGGTGCAGGCGTCGAGGAAGACATCGAGTGCCGCCAGCGCCTGCGTCCAGGGGTCGCCTGCGGCGGAGACGGCCGCGAACGCGCGCCGGATCATGGCGGTCTCCTGCTCCTCGAAGACCGCCTCGAACAGCTCCTGCTTGCTGCCGAAGTGGTGGTAGAGCGCGCCGCGGGTGACCCGCGCCCGACGCGCCACGTCCTCCACCGAGGTGCCCTGGTAGCCCTTGGCCGCGAACAACTCGGTCGCGGCGGCGACCAGCGCGTTCCGGGTCGCCTCGGCGTACTCTTCGCGACGCCGCGACCTGCGCGCGCTGATCCTCTCGCTGGACTCGGCCATCACCGAGCGGATCTCCGGCCGGCTCGCCGGCTTCGCCGGCCCGGCCCTGGTGATGTGGAGCGAGCGGGACCGGCTGTTCCCACCCGAGCACGGCCGCCGTCTCGCCGCGCTACTGCCGGACGGGCGCCACGTCACGCTCTCCGGCACGTACGGCTGCGTACCCGAGGATCAGCCCGGCCGGCTGACCGGGCTGATCACCGGGTTCCTCGCCGAGACCGCCGAGGCCGTACGCGGCGGCTGACGGGATCAGGCCGTGGCGAGCGTCTCCGCGCGGGCCCCGCGGAGGCCGGCGGTCACCGTGGCCGCGGTGACCAGCAGCACCAGCGCGCCGAGGCCGAAGATGAGCGTGTAGGCCCACTCGCCCGGGTGGCCGGTGGCCGGCAGCACCGTGCTCGCCAGCAGCGTCGCGATGAACGCGCTGGCCACCGAGCTGCCCACGGACCGCGCGATGGAGTTGACGCTGTTCGCGATGCCGGTGTGCGACGCCGGTACGTGGTCGGCGAGCAGCGACGGCAGCGTCGCGAAGATCAGGCTGACCCCGCAGTTGAGCACGGTGGTGGCCGCGACGACCCCCCACGACACGGAGTGTCCGAGGGCCAACAGGACGAACCCGAGGGCGCCGAGCAGCGCCCCAGTGACGAGCGTGGCGCGGGCCCCCAGCCGGTTCACCACCCGCCCGGCGAACTGCGACACGATCGCCGCCGCCACCGTGCCCGGCAGCAGATACACCGCGCTCGTCGCCATCACGCTGGCGGAGAAGCCGTACCCGGCCTCGGCCCGGTCGGTCTGCACGTAGTCGGCCACCCCGAGGAAGGCCAGGAACATCGCGGTCCCGACGCCCATGCCGGCGAGGTTGACCACCAGGATGGGGCGGTGGGTGAGCATCCGCGGCGCGACCAGCGGGTGCCGTAGCCGCCGCTGCATCACCAGCCACAGCCCGAGCAGGACGACGGACGCGGCGAACAGGCCGATCGTCCGGGGCGAGCCCCAACCCCAGGCGTGTCCCTGGGAGATCGGCAGCAGCAGCGCCATCAGGCCGAGCCCGAGCAGCGCCGCACCGGCCCAGTCGACCCGGCCGCCGGCGCCCGACCTGCCGCGCGGCACCGCGACCAGCGCCCCGGCCAGGGTGAGCAGGCAGACCACGAAGGCCAGCCAGAAGACGCGGTGGTAGTCGCCGCCGGCCTGGGTGAGCAGCCCGGTGGACACCAGGCCCACCCCGCCGCCCACCGCCAGCATGCCGCTGACCACGGCCATCGCGGAGTTGAGCCGGGCCCCCTGGCGGTCCGCCCGGAGCACGCTCATGGCGAGCGGGAAGATCCCGTACGAGGTGCCCTGCATCACCCGCGCCACGATCAGCAGCCCGATGGACGTGGTCGTGGCGGCCAGCAGTGCCGCCAGGCTGAGCGTGACGAGGATGCCGATCAGTACGGGCCGGGGCCCGTAGATGTCACCGAGGCGGCCGAGCAGCGGCGTGAAGACGGCGGCGGCGAGCAGCGTGGAGGTGATCACCCAGCCGGCCGCCTCCGGTGACGCGCCGAGCTGGTCGGCGATCTGCCCGGTGAGCGGGACGACGAGGGTGAGCAGTACGGAAACGAGGATCATGGCGAGGGAGAGCACGGGCAGCAACAGCCGTGCGCGCAGGCCGCGCCTCCCGGGTCGGTCGTCGCCGTCCGCGGTGCCGGGCGCGGACGGCGTGGTTCGGTCGGTCTCGAGGCCGGGGGCTTGGGGGAGACCCACTGTGCTCCTATCCGATCGATGGGGGTTGCCGATCTCCACCAACGCCGCTCACCCGCGTTTCATGCCTTCTCCACGGGATTGATCAGATGAATTCCGGGATCTTCGAGGCGAACGCCGCGTTACGGGCCGTTCGTCCTCCCGCGACCCCTCTCGACGGATCCGCCGTCGCCGTGGTTAAGCTGCGCTGGAAGGGTCGTGGCAGCCTCCGCCGCGTCCGCCCCCGCCATCTGGAGGAGGAGTCACATGCGCGACGCCGTCATCTGTGAGCCACTGCGGACCCCGGTCGGTCGGTACGGCGGCGCGCTGCGGGACGTACCGGCGCACGAGCTCGCCGCGACCGTCGTACGGGCCGTCATGGAACGCACCGGCCTGGCCCCGGAGAACGTCGACGACGTGGTGCTCGGGCACTGCTACCCGAGCCCCGAGGCGCCCGCCATCGGCCGGGTCGCCGCGCTGGACGCGGGCCTGCCCGTCGAGGTCACCGGCTTCCAGCTGGACCGGCGCTGCGGCTCCGGGCTGCAGGCCGTGCTGGACGCGGCGATGCAGGTGCAGACCGGGGTCGGTGACGTGATCCTCGCGGGCGGCGCGGAGAGCATGAGCGGCGTGCCGTTCTACTCCACGGAGCTGCGGTGGGGCATCAAGGGCGCCGGCGTCACGCTGCACGACGGGCTCGCGCGGGGCCGGGTCACCGCCGGCGGCGTCAACCACCCGGTGCCCGGCGGCATGCTGGAGACCGCGGAGAACCTGCGCCGCGAGTACGGCATCCCGCGCGATGAGCAGGACGAGCTGGCGCTGCGCTCGCACCGGCGGGCGGTCGCGGCGCAGGAGTCCGGGGCGTTCGCCGACGAGCTGGTCCCGGTGACCGTACGGTCCCGTAAGGGCGACGTCGTCGTCGACACCGACGAGCACCCGCGCGCCGACGCGTCGCTGGAGTCGATGGGCAAGCTGCGGGCCGTGCTCGGCAAGAACGACCCCGAGGCCACGGTGACCGCGGGCAACGCCTCCGGGCAGAACGACGGCGCCGCGATCTGCGTGGTGACCACCCCGGAGACGGCGGAGCGGCTCGGCCTCCGCCCGCTGGCCCGGCTCGTCTCCTGGTCCGCGGCCGGGGTGCCGCCCAAGACCATGGGCATCGGCCCGGTGCCGGCCACCGCCAAGGCCCTGGAGCGGGCCGGCCTGAAGCTCGCCGACATGGACCTGATCGAGCTGAACGAGGCGTTCGCCGCGCAGGTGCTCGCCGTCACGCGGGAGTGGCAGTTCGGCGAGGGCGACTGGGACCGTACGAACGTGCACGGCTCGGGCATCTCGCTCGGCCACCCGGTCGGCGCCACCGGCGGCCGCATCCTCGCCACCATGCTCCGCGAGCTGGAGCGCCGGCAGGGCCGGTACGCCCTGGAGACCATGTGCATCGGCGGCGGCCAGGGCCTCGCCGCCATCTTCGAACGCGTCGCCTAACACCCCCAATTTGTGGAGGGGGGTGGGTCAGCGGATGGCGGTGAGGACGTGGTCGTCGCCGAACTGCCAGAGGGGGCCGGCCTCGGTGAAGCCGGCGGTACGGAGTAGTCGCGCGTGGTCGGCGACCGTGAGCCCGTTGTCGCCGTCGTGGGCGATGGCGCGTTCGGAGCGGGCGTCGACCAGGGGCGCGAGTTCCTCGTCGGCGAGCAGGCTCTGCCACCACTCCGCCCAGTCCTCGTTCTGATCGGTGCCCACGCGGGCGGTCCGGGCCTTCCGTACGGACTCCGCCAGCCCGTCCAGGCCCGGCGTCGCGAGGCCCAGGTGGTCGGCGTTGACGAACACGCCGCCGGGGCGGATCCGCTCCGCCAGCGTGCGGTAGAGGGCGGCCAGCGTGTCCGGGTGCAGCCAGTGCAGCGCGGTGGAGGAGACCGCGGCGTCCCACGGCCCGGCCAGCCCGGTGCGCTCCGGCCAGCCGGGGTCCGCGAGGTCCGCCTCCACGAGCCGGACGCGCGGGCCGGTGTTCGCCGCGCCGAGGCCCAGCAGCAGCGGGTCGGCGTCCACCCCTACCATTTCGGCCCGCGGTAGCTCCGCGGCCAGCCGCGCGGACAGCGACCCGGGCCCGCAGCCGAGGTCGACCACGCGCGCCGGCCCGTCCGCGGTGACCGCGCGGACGACGTCGATCACCACGCGGAACCGCTCCTCCCGGTCAGGGATGTTCCGCTCCTGCTGCGCGTCCCAGCGGCGCAGCCACTGCTCCATCGTCGTCGACCGCATGACATCCTCCCGTAACCGGCGATAAGCTCGACGACAGTGACGCTAACAAGGGCGGGAGTAACCGGTCAAGTGGATTTCGACAGTCATTCGAGCGACGTGGTGACCCAGGTCCTGGGGCTGATCAACGCCGTCACCCCCGGCGAGCGGCGTGGGCGGCCGATGCCGGCGCCGGAGGGGTCCGATCTCGTACGGGCGGTGGCCGGGGCGCTCGCGCCCGCGCGGGCCGCGGAGCCGCCGGGGGAGGGTGAGGCCGTGGAGCTGGCGGCCTGGGCCGGACGGCTGCGTGGTGTCGTGGAGCGCGTGGACGCGGGGGAGGTGGACGCGGCGTGCGCCGAGATGAACGCGATCCTCCGCGCCAGCGGCGCCATCCCCACGCTGGCCCGGCACGACGGGGAGGCCTGGCACCTGCACTTCCACAGCGCGGACGCCTCCTGGGCGGTCGGCTGGGCCGCGTCCATGGCGACGGCGCTGGCCGTGGTGCTCGGGGACGCGGCCATCGACCGGCTCGGCGTCTGCCGCGCGCCGGCCTGCGACCGGGTCTACGTCGACGTGTCCCGCAACGGCACCCGCCGGTTCTGCTCCACCGCCTGCCAGAACCGCGTCAAGGCCGCCACCTTCCGCGCCCGCCACACCGGCTCACCCACCCCCTGACCCGCCCCCGGGAGGCTCTACCCGCCGCCGGAATGGATCTTGACGGCGGTTTCGGGGTGGGCGGATACTTCGGCGCAATCTCGTTCGCCCCATCCGTACCAGGGAAGGCGGCCACGACCCAGCCCGAGCCGACGCCTGCCGGAACCGCCGCGGACGAGCGGCCGGAGCCGAGCCGCTCCGATAAGGTCCGCGTGATCTTCGGCGCGGGGATCGGCAACACGCTCGAATGGTACGACTGGCTGGCGTACACGACGTTCGCCCCGTTCTTCGCCGCCCAGTTCTTCAACCCGCGGAACCCGCTCTCCGCCCTGCTCTCCACGCTCGCGATCTTCGCGGCCGGGTTCTTCATGCGCCCGCTCGGCGGCCTGTTCTTCGGCTGGTACGCGGACCGGCGCGGACGGCGTCCCGCGATGACCCTCGCGATGATCGTGACCGCGGCGGGCGCCCTGCTCATCGCGGTCTCCCCGACGTACGGGAGCGTCGGCGTCATCGCCTCACTGCTGCTGCTCGTCGCCAGGCTCGCGCAGGGCTTCGGGCTGGGCGGCGAGATCGGCGGCTCGCACACCTACCTCGCGGAGATGGCGCCGCCGGCCCGCCGCGGGCTCTGGTCGAGCAGCATGTACGTCTCCATCACCTTGGGCGTGCTCGGGGCGACCCTGCTGGCCGCGCTGCTGACCAGTACGGTCGGCGAGGCGGGCGTCAGGGACTGGGCGTGGCGGGTGCCGTTCGTGATCGGCGCGCTGCTCGGGGTGTACGCGATCTATCTGCGCCGCAGCCTTCGCGAGTCGACCGTCTTCGAGCAGGCGGAGGCCAGCCCGTCGCTGGTCTGGGACGCCTGGGCGCACCGCGGCGCGATGCTCAAGGTCATCGGCATCACCGTCGGTGCCACGGTCGCGTACTACACGGGGGAGATAGCGGCCCGTCGCGTCGGCGAACCCGGCGACCGCGCCGGTGGGGTCGGCGGCGGGGGAGCCGGCCACCGTGTACGCGGTCCCCGAGGTGCCGATACCGTGCTGCTGCGCGGCCACCGCGACGGCGTCGGCGCGTTCCAGCAGGTGGCGGCCTTCATCGAGGGCGTGCGCCCAGTGCTCCGGGTGGCATTCGGTGCCGTCCGGGTGCGGCGCGGAGAACTCGGCCTCGACGGCACCGTCCTCGGCTCGGCACAGCACGATCTTGGTGGACTGCGTGGAGGAGTCGACCCCGGCGACCAGCATCAACCAAGACGTGACACACCGCAAACCGGCCGTCTAGCAGAGCGTCGCTCTTGGACCTCAGCCGGCCGGGCCGAGCTCCCGGGCGGACCAGGGGACGTGCACGAAGGCGCGCTTGAGCGTCAGCAGCTCCAAGTTGGCCGACCAGGCCTGGATGCCCGGCACGCCGGCCAGCGTGGTGGTGGTGAAGTGGAACAGGTCCTCCGTGGAGGGCAGGATGACCTCGCACATCAGCGACTCGCGGCCGAGCGTGGCGGCCACGTACCGGACGCCGCGGAGCGCCGCGAGCTGCCGCGCCGCCTCGTCCAGCCGGTCGGGGGTGACCGACAGCCAGAACAGCACCTCCGCCTCGAAGCCCAGCGCCGCCGCGGGCACCAGCGTGACGACGAGTACGCAGCCCTTCTGGGTGAGGGTCTCGAAGCGGCGCCGTACGGTGCTCTCGCTCACGCCGAGGCCCGCGGCCACGGCCTGGAACGCGGCCCGGCCGTCCTCCCGCAGCGCCTCCACGATCTGGTGGTCGATGGCGTCGAGGTGCTCCGGCGCGCAGGCGTGGGTCTGCTTGGGCACGTCCGCCGGGCCGGCGGCCTCGGGGAGCAGGGCCCGGCTCCAGTCGTGGCTCATCTTGTAGACGTGCAGCTGCAGCTCGGCGACCGTGCGCTCGATCCCGGAAATCTGCTGCAGCCCGTCCACCACGAGCGTGCGCACGCCGCGCCCCTTCGGGATCAGCAGCTCCGCCACCACGTCGAACGCCCCGGTGACGAGCGTGGCGAGCCGTACCTCCGGCAGCTGGGCGACCGCGCGCGCCACGTCGAGCTGGCGCCCCGGGGCGCAGCGCAGCCGGACGGTGAGGTGGTCGACGGGGCCGGCGCCGTTGGGTTGGGCCACCGCGGTGACCCGGACGATCCCGTCGGACAGCAACTGCTGGGCGCGCCGGGCCACTGTGGTCACGGAAGTGCCGGCGAGCGGCGCGATCTCCGTCCAGCTCGCCCGGCCGTTGACCTGGAGCGCGGCGACGATGCGCCGGTCGATCGGGTCGAGGTTCTCCATCTCCAAGGGCATCATGCCGCAGAGAGGACGGCCTTGGTGAGGAACGCGCGGACGACGCTCTGAAACTCCTCCGCCTCCTCGATCTGCGGTGAGTGCCCCGAGTTCTCGAAGACGACCAGCTCGGCGCCGGGGATCAGCGCGGCGATGGTCTCGCTGCACTCGACCGGCACGATCCAGTCGTGCCGGCCCACGGTCACCAGGGTCGGCGCGGTGATCGAGGGGAGCCGCGGCTTGATGTCGAAGCCGGGCTGGTTCACGGAGAACGCGAAGTTGTGCGTGGCGTACCGGTACGGGGTGTTCTCCACCCGCTGCCGGACCACGTCCCAGTCCAGCTCGTGGTCGTACAGCGGCAGGATCTCCGCCCAGCAGTCGCGCAGGTCGGCGTCGTCCCGGACCCGGCCCTGCATGATCCGCTCGAACTTCTCCCGGTCGATCGTGACCCGCGAGGAGCTGAACGCGTTCTCGGTGGCCTTGCCCTGGGCCACGCTGTCCGGCGCGGTGTCGCGGAGCACCAGCGCGGACACCCGCTCCGGGTAGCGGATCGCGTACTCCTGGGCGATGAAGCCGCCGTACGAGCCGCCGGCCATCACGATCTTCTCGGCGCCCGCCCACTCCCGCAGCGCGTCCACGTCGGCGGCCCACTGCTCATGGGTGAACGGGGGAGTGAGGCCGCTGTTGCCGGAGCCGCGGGCGTGAAAACGATCACCCGGAACAGGTCCGCCAGCGGGGAGAACGTGGTCCGCGGCTCGGCCCGGCCAGCGCCGCCACCAGGATCATCAGCGGCAGCACCGGCAGCGACAGTCCACCACCATGCCGAGCACGGTGTCCAGCCGGCGGAAGTACGCGGCCAGCACGCCCACCACCACGCCGATCAGGATGGCCAGCAGGGTGGCGGCGAGCCCGACCATGATGCTCACCCGGGTGCCCCAGACGACCTGAGCGAACACGTCCCGCCCCAGGTCGTCGGTGCCGAACCAGTGCGCCGCGGACGGAGCGGAGAGCACCGCGTCGCCGTACCCGCTCGGGTAGTCCGCGATCAGCGGCGCGGCCACCGCCACCGCCGCGAGCGCACGTACGAGCCCAGCTGGATCAGCACCAGCGACAGGCACGGCAGCACGAGGTGCGCGGCGATGCTGGCGTACGCGGCCAGGCCGGTCACGTCGTCGTCGATGGCCCCGCCGATCGGCAGCCAGCCCAGCGCGACGCCGAAGACGTACAGCAGCAGCACTCCGACGCTCGGCACGAACAGCGACTGGGCGGTGACGCCGCCGACCTGGATGAGCCGGTCGGCGAGGCCCTTGGCGCGGGTGGCCGCGAGCACGCCCAGCGGCACGCCGAGCAGGATCGTCACCAGGATCGCCGACCCGGTGAGGATCAGCGTCCAGGGCAGCCGCTCCAGCAGCACGGTGAGCACCGGCTGGTTCTGCCGGAACGAGACGCCGAGGTTGCCCTGGAGGAGCTGGACCAGGTAGTGCCCGTACTGAACGGGCAGCGGCTGGTCCAGGCCGTAGTCGCGGAGCAGGTCCGCCCGGAGCTCCGCCGTCATCGTCGGGCCCGCGACGGCCAGGGCGGGGTCGCCGGGCAGCAGCCGCAACAGGAAGAACGTCACGGTCACCGCGAACCACATGGTCGCCAGGCCGCGCAGCACGCGGCGCAGGGCGAACCGGATGACGGCGGGCACGGCTCTCCTTCCTCGGGTTCCTCGGTCCCTGGGGTTCCTCCGGAACCTAGGGCCGCCGGTGGCCGGGGTGCGTGGGGGCGCCCCCGGACACCGGCGGGTGGGGGGGTCTACTCGGCCGTCGTGGCCGAGGCCAGGGACTGCGGGTTCACGATGGACAGCAGCTCGCTCGGCTTCTTAGCTTCGCCTCGGCGATGCCGACCTGCTCACGCTGCCCGATGGCGCGCACGGCGGCGGCTCCGCGGCTCCGAGATGACGCTCGTCTTCCAGGACGCGCTGTCCCGGCGCTCAACCCGGTGCTGTCCATCGGTGATCAGCTCGGCGAGCTGTTCCGGGTGCACCGCGGGCTGTCCCGGCGGGCCGCGCGGGCCGAGACCGGCCCGGTCTCCACCAGCCGCCCCGCGTACATCACCGCGATGCGGTCCGCGATCTCCGCCGCCACCCCGAGGTCGTGCGTGATGAGCAGTACGGACATGCCCAGCTCCCGCCGCAGCCCGTCGATCAGCTCGAGGATCTGCGCCTGCACGGTGACGTCGAGCGCGGTCGTGGGCTCGTCCGCGATGAGCAGCTTGGGCCGTAGCGCCACCGCCATGGC
>WHSL01000215.1 GCA_009380095.1 Streptosporangiales bacterium
CCGCGCTGAGCAGGTCGCTCACCCAGGACACCGAGCGCGGCCCCACCCGGTCGACCAGCGGCCCGGAGAACGCCTTGACCAGCACGTACGGCGCGAGCTCGCACGCCACGACGAGCCCGGTACGCGCCGCGCTGCCCGTCGTGACCAGCACGAACCACGGCAACGCGATCGTGGAGATGCGCGTCGCGGTGATCGACACCCCGAGCCCCCAGCAACCCGAACAGCGCGCGCAGCCGTCGTACCGCACCGCCCGCACCGCCCACGCCGGCCCCGCGCAACCGGCCGGTCACGATCCCGCCTCCAGGCCCATCACCTCGGTGGTCTCCAGGTCGGGGAGGAGGTGGATGATCAGCGAGACGGGCGCCGCGTCCACGGGGGCGTCCTCGGGGCCGGTGTCACGGCGGTAACGGTCGACGACGGAGTCGAGGTCGTGGAAGAGGCCGCGCGCCTCGTCCGGCGTCAGCCGCAGCCCCCAGTCGCTCAGGTCGAGCAGCGGCCGCCACGCCGCGGGCATGGTCAGGTAGTCGTCCACACCGCGCCGGCTGCGCAGCGCGTGCGCGTTCAGCACGGACCGCAGGTACGCGAACGCCGCCTCCGGATCCCGCTCCGCCAGCTCGTCGACGTCGAAGATCGTCGTCTGGTGCACCGACCGCCACCACCGCTCCCGCGCGTTCCCGCGCTCCGTGTCCTCCTCCACGAACCCCGCCGCCGCGAGCTGCCGGAGGTGGTAGCTGGTGGCGCCGGAGTTGAGCCGGAGCCGCTCGGCGAGCCGGGTGGCGGTGGCGGGCCCGTGCTTGCGGAGCAGGCCGAGCAGGCGGACGCGTACGGGATGCGCGAGCGCGCGCAGCCCCTTGGCGTCCAGCCGTACGACCTCGGAGTCGCGCCGGGCCGGAGGGTCGGGCGGTGCGGTCATGCGGGCGAGGATAGACCGCAAACAACCCTTTGCAAAGAGTTGTTTGCAATCAGCGTGATGCTGCCGCGTCGTCGGACCGCCTGCCTATTGTGGGCGCATGGGGAAATCTCAGGTCCTGGAGGTCGCCGGGCGCGAGGTCACGATCACCAATCCGGACAAGATCGTCTTCCCGGCCGGTGGTCACACCAAGCTGGACCTGGTCCGCTACTACCTGGCCGTGGCCGACGGCGCGCTGCGCGGCGTCGAGGGCCGGCCGATGATCCTCAAGCGCTTCGTGAAGGGCATCGACAAGGAGGCGTTCTTCCAGAAGCGGGCGCCGGCCAGCCGTCCCGACTGGATCGACGTGGCCGAGCTGCGGTACGCGTCGGGCCGCTCCGCCGAGGAGGTCGTTGTGCGCGACTCCGCCGCGCTGGCCTGGGTGGTGAACCTGGGCTGCATCGACCTCAACCCGCACCCCGTACGGGCCGAGGACCTGGAGCACCCCGACGAGCTGCGGATCGACCTGGATCCCGTACCGGGCGTGGAGTGGTCCCAGATCGTCGAGGTCGCGCTCGTGGCCAAGGCCGTGCTGGAGGACCACGGCCTGACCCCGTGGGCCAAGACCTCGGGGTCCCGGGGCTTCCACGTGTACACCCGGATCACTCCCGACCGGCCGTACGCCAAGGTGCGGCTGGCGGCGGAGACCGTCGCGCGGGAGGTGGAGAACCGTGCCCCCGAGCTCGCCACCAGCAAATGGTGGAAGGAGGAGCGGCAGGGCGTGTTCGTGGACTTCAACCAGAACGCCAAGGACCGCACGGTCGCGTCGGCCTACTCCGTCCGCCCCACCCCGGACTCCCGGGTCTCCACCCCGTTGAGCTGGGCGGAGGTGCCGGAGTGCCACCCGGAGGAGTTCACCCTGGAGACGGTCACCCGGCGGTTCGCGGAGATCGGCGATCCGTGGCAGGGCATCGAGGGTACGGCGGGCTCGCTCGACCCGCTGCTCGCGCTCGCGGAGCGGCTCGGGCCGGCGGAGAAGCCGCCGAAGGGCGTGGGCCGGCGCCAGTCCACCAAGCCGCTGATCGAGATCGCCCGGGCGCGGACCAAGGACGAGGCGCTGGCCGGCCTGGACCGGTGGAAGGCCAAGCACCCCGAGGTCGTACCCCTGCTGGAGCCGGCGGACGTGCTGCTCGACGGCATGCGCGGGCGCAGCTCGCTCTGGTATCGGGTGCGGATCAACCTGGAGCACGTACCGGAGGAGCGGCGCCCGGCGCAGGAGGCGCTGGAGATCGACTACGACCCCTGGGCCGGCGCGCCCTGGGCCCGCGCACCCGAGGAGTGATCTCCCGGCCGGGCCGGGCGGGACCCGGCCGGGAGGGCCGGCACACCTTCCTGACGAGCCTCGGCCTCGGCCCCGATGAGGCCGCGGTCTCGGAGGGGATGGACTCAGGAGGCGTACGGCGCGCGAGCCGAGTGAGACGCCCGCGCCCCCGCGAGATGACGTGTCACCACCCCCCTGCGCCGTCCCCTGCGCGAGCGATCACGATCTTTCGCACGGCGGAAAATGAGTGTTCTATGGGCCAGTAACCCTTGCCCAGCTGATCTGAAGTACATCTAGAGATAAGTTCGGCGGGACTTCAGATCAGTTCACCGCACTACGCCCCGAATGTCGGAACGGAGCCGAGACGTGCCCCCAGATCCCCCCAAACACGTGCCCACCGGACCGCCGGCCGAGCCGCTCGACTGCCCGCCCGAGCTTCTCGACGTGACGCTCGACCAGCTCCGTACGCTGCTCGCCGTACGGCTGCACGGCTCCGCCCTGCGGGCCGCCCGGGCGCTCGGCCGCGAGCAGTCGAGCGTGCAGAAGCAGCTCGACACGCTCAACCGCGGCTTCCAGGCGCTGTGCGGCGAGACCCTGGTGATCAAGCAGGGCCGGGGCCGGGACTTCCGGTTCACCGCCACCGGGGAGGCGATCCTCGAGCGGGCCCGGCACACGCTCGGCGACTGGCTCACCGACATCCACGCCGCCCGGCGCCGGCTCGGCGGCAGCCTCACCGTGGGCACCACCGAGTTCGCGCTGCGCATCCTGTCCCGCGCCTGGGACCAGCTGGCGGACGAGTTCGACCGGCGCGGGGTGGACTTCCGCATCGTGCACGTGCGCACCAAGGACATCTGGGCCCGGCTGGAGGCCGGGGACGTGGACCTGCTCTGCGGCAGCGTGGTGATGGCGGCGGGCAACGCGCCCGGCGAGGGCGCGTACGACGTGCTGGAGTGGCGGCGCGGCAGCCCGGTCGTGCTGACGAACCTGCCGGTGTGCGAGGCGCCCGGCCCGGTGGTCGCGGCGAGCGAGCTGGCCGAGCTGCCGCTGATCGTGCCGTCCGCGGGGCTCGTCGCGGACTTCCTCACGCAGTGGTACGGCCCCGGCTTCCGGCACCGCATGAACGTCGTCGCCGACATCGAGGACCTGCACTACGGGCTGGCGCTGATGCGGTACGGGATGATCAGCGGCTGCATGATCGTCACCGGCACCATCGCCACCCGAGCGCTCCAGGGCGACCTCCCCGGGGGCGGCGGGCTGCGCGCGGCGGAGATCGTGCCCGATCTGGAGCCCAAGCTGGAGATGGTGGCGGGCGTGTTCGCGCGCGCGGGCGAACGCGCTCGGTACGCGCCCGATCACCCGCTCAACCTGCTCTGGGAAGCCCTGCGCGAACAGGTCGCCACCGCCGGCTGATCCGGGCGTAACCTCGATCTGGGGCCTTCAGGGAGGAATCAGATGACCTCGGATGGAGCGCGCGCGCCGGCGGTGGCGGCGACCGGCCTTGCCAAGTGTTACGGCGCCATCGAGGCGGTCAAGGGCATCGACTTCGAAGTCCGGCCCGGGGAGGTGTTCGGGTTCCTCGGGCCGAACGGGGCGGGCAAGACCACCACGATCAGCATGCTCTGCACGCTCGTCAAGCCCACCGGCGGCGGCGCCACCGTGGCCGGCCACGACGTACTGACCGACAGCGACGAGGTGCGCCGCAACATCGGCCTGGTGTTCCAGGACCCGACCGTGGACGCGTACCTCACCGCCGAGCAGAACCTGCGCTTCCACGGCGAGCTGTACGGCCTGGACAAGGCGGTCATGAAGGACCGCATCACCCAGGTGCTGGAGATGGTGGATCTCGCCGACCGCAGGGGCGGCAAGGTGGAGACGTTCTCCGGCGGCATGAAACGGCGGCTGGAGATCGCCCGCGGCCTGCTGCACTCCCCGCGGGTGCTCTTCCTGGACGAGCCGACCGTCGGGCTCGACCCGCAGACCCGGGCCGCGATCTGGGGCTACATCAACCAGCTGCGGGAGACCGAGGACATCACGATCTTCCTCACCACGCACTACATGGAGGAGGCCGAGAACTGCGACCGCATCGCGATCATCGATCACGGTGAGATCGTCGTGCTCGACACCCCCGAGGCGCTGAAGGCGAGCGTCGGCAAGGACCGGGTGCAGATCGCCACCGGCGACGACGAGGCGGCCATCGTCGCGCTGCAGTCCACGTTCGGCATCGAGGCGGGCATGCACGAGGGGGCCGTCACGTTCGCGGTGCCGTCCGGCGAGGAGTTCGTACCGAAGCTGTTCGCGGGGCTCCGGGTGCCGATCCGCTCGGTGCACGTGGCGCGGCCGTCGCTGGACGACGTGTTCCTCAGCTACACCGGCAGCACGATCCGCGACGCGGAGGCCGGGGCGATGGACTGGGCGCGGCAGATGATGAGGCGATAGCGATGACGACTCAGGCGGACAACACCCGGTCCGGGAACCTCGCCCCGGTGGCGCGGGTCCGCGTCGCCAAGCGCAGCCTCCGGCACGACCTGCGCGGCGTGAAGATCGTGCTGCACCGGGAGCTGCTCCGGTTCGTCTACGACCGGACGCGCATGATCTCCCAGCTGGTCCAGCCGGTGCTCTGGCTCGTCGTGATGGGTACGGGGCTGTCCGCGCTGGTGATCAGCGGCGGTGGCGGCGGCCAGGTCGACATGCGGACGTTCATGTTCCCCGGCGTGATCGCCATGTCGGTGATGTTCACCGGCATGTTCTCCGCGGCGTCGATCGTGTGGGACCGCGAGTTCGGGTTCCTGCGCGAGATGCTCGTCGCGCCGATCGGCCGCAGCGCCATCGTGGTCGGCAAGGTGCTCGGGGGCGCGCTCGTGGCCACCTCGCAGGGCATCGTCATCGTCGCGCTCGCCGGGCTGGCCAACGTGCCGTACAACCCGCTGATGATCATCGAGTTGGTCCTGCTGATGTTCGTCGGGGCCTTCACGGTGACCGCGTTCGGCGTGGTGCTGGCCGCGCGGATCAAGCAGATGCAGTCCTTCTTCGGGATCATGCAGATGGCCATGATGCCGATGATGTTCCTGTCCGGTGCGCTGTTCCCGCTGTCCGCGCTGCCGACGTGGCTGAGCTTCCTGACCCGGATCAATCCGCTCACGTACGCGGTCGACCCGCTGCGGCAGGTCGTCTTCCGGCACCTCGACGTCCCGCCCGCGCTGCTGGCGCGGTTCAACCCGGGGGTGACCTGGTTCGGCTGGCAGGTGCCCATCGGGATGGAGATCGTGCTGGTGGCGGTGCTCGGCGCGGGCCTGCTCGCCGTCGGCATCTGGGAGTTCCGCCGCACCGACTGACCCGGCGCGGGGTTCATGAAGGACGACGAGGTCGAACTCGTGGCCCTTCGACAGCTCGGGGGTCAGCGACCGGACGCGCGACGTCGCCGCGAACGAGCCACCTTCCATCACACCGGATGCGATGACGCAGGCGGTCCCGTCGGCGTGCTCGGCCAGCCAGGAGTCGAGCCCGATCCGCTCGAGCCGTTCCCGCCACGACTCGGTGAACCCGTGCCTGGCCTGGGCGCGGTCCCGGACGATGGTGAGGCTCCGGGACGGCCGGTGCCGCCGGGCTCCCTGCGCGCGGCGGCGAGACGGTCCGACAGGTCGGCGATCGACTGATCGAGGGTCTTCGCGATGGCCGCGAATTCCTCCCCGTGGCCGTCAGGGGGGCGGGCTGAGCAGGGTGACGACGCTGGAGTCGTCCTCGGCGGCGAGGCCGGCGCGCTCGCCGAGCAGGTAGAGCTGGTGGGCGGCGGCCGCCAGCGGCACCGGGACGTGGGCGTCGCGGGCGATGCCGGTGACGATCCCCATGTCCTTTACGAAGATGTCCAGCCGGGAGCGGACCTCCACGTTCTCCTCCCCGTACGCGGCCACCATCCGCGGGCCCCGGTCGGCGAACATGAACGAGCCCGCCGCCCCGCGCCGGAGACTCTCCACCACCGCGCCGGGATCGAGGCCGAGCCCGCGGGCCAGCGCGATCGCCTCGGCCGCCGCCGCGATGTGCACGCCGGCCAGGAGCTGGTTGATCGCCTTCAGGGCCTGGCCGTCGCCGGGCTGCGGGCCGGCCACGGTCAGGGTGGAGGCGAGGCGGTCCAGCACCGGTTCGGCCGCGCGTAGGGCCGTCTCGTCGGCGCCCGCGATGATCAACAGGTCGCCTTCGGCGCGGGACGGGCCGCCGCTGACCGGGGCGTCGACGAAGAGAATGTCCCGGGCGGCCAGGCCGGCGGCGGCCTCGCGTGCGGCGTCCGGACCGACCGTGCTGGTCAGGACCACGACGGCGCCCGCGCGGAGCACCGCCGCGGCGCCTTCCTGGCCGAACAGTGCGGCCTCCACCTGGGCCTGGTCCCGTACGGCGAGGAGCACCACGGCGGCGTCCCGGGCCGCGGCGGCCGGGGTGGGTGCCTCGGTGGCCCCCGCCGCCACGGCGAGCGCGCGTCGCTCGGCGGAGACGTCGTAGGCGGTGACCGGGAAGGCGGCGGCGAGGTGCCGGGCCATCGGCAGGCCCATCGCGCCGAGGCCGATCACGGCGGTGCGGGTGGCGTCCATTCAGCGACTCCTCAGCAGGTCGACGGCGTCGGCGAGGGCCTCGTCGGTTCCGACGTTGCCGGCGAAGACCACGTACGGGATGCCGGTCGCGGGACCGGACTCGGGTTCCCAGAGCGAGACGATCCCGGGCAGCAGCGTGCCGCGTGCCCAGGCGCGCCGGATGCCGAGGCCGTCGGTGGCGACGTCGCTGGAGGTGATGCCGCCCTTGGCGATGATGAAGGCGGGGCGGCGGGCCGCGACGATCGCGCGTACGGCGTCCACCAGCGCGGCCGACACCCGCCGGGCGATCGCCAGCGACTCGGCGGCGTCCGCGCCGGTGACCACGGTACGGCTCGTGCGCAGCACCACGTCGTGTTCTTGCAGGCCGTCGGCGCAGGCCAGGGCCACCTCCGTCACGTGCGCAGGCCGCGTGGCATCGTCCAGCAGGGTGGTGACGTCGAGCTCGTGTTCGGCGATCCCGCCGCGCGCCCGCAGCCGGTCCAGCTGCCGGGTCGTCAGCCCGACGTGCGAGCCAACGACCACGAGCCCGTGTGGCGTCACGGGCGGCCCCGGCTCGCCGTCGCCCGATCCGCCCGTCCCCAGGCCGGCCCGTCCCGGCTCGGTGCGTCCCAGGTCGGCCGGGGTGAGCGGGGCGCGGGCGGACTGGCCGGCGCGGGCGCGTACGAACGACGGCCCGCACCGGTAGAGCAGCCGCAGCCCGCGTGACTCCGCCAGCGCCACCCCGAGGGCCAGCACCCGCAGGTCGTCGTCGCAGGCCGCGTCGGCCACCGCGACCCGCCCGCCGCGCAGTTCGCCGAGCAGCTCCGCGACCCGCGGCGGGCCGTGCAGCCGCAGGTCCACGAGGGTGATCCGGACGACATCCGCGGCGGCCACCCGGCCGCCGGTCTTCTCCTCGACCCAGTCGGGCAGCCGCGAGCTGGTGTAGCCGAACGTGGCGTCGCGGGCGAACTCGCCCTGCCCGACCGGGATCATGCCCGCGGCGGTGCGCATCCAGTGCACGGAGTCCACGGTCAGCCGGCCCGCCTCCACGTACGCCGGCACCACCAGCACACCGTCCACCGGCCCCGCGCCGAGCGCGGCGAGCTCCTCGGCCAGCACGTCGGTCTCCAGCGGGAAGTGCCCGCGCAGCGTGGAGTCGCTGCGGCTGGCGATCGCGAACCCGGCGCCACCCGCCGGGGCGGCCGCGGCGAGGGCCCGTACGACCTGACGGTCGCGTTCGGCGGCGTCGTGCGGCGCGAGGCTGCGGGTGTTGGTCAGCACGAAGAACGCCGGGCTGCGGGTGGCCAGCGCCCAGCGCAGGTCGTCCGGGTCCCACGCGGTCAGTACCGGCACGCCGGCCACGGTCTGGGTGCCGGTCGGGTCGTCGTCCAGCACCACCAGCCGTCGCCCGCCGGCGGACGCGGCCGCCACCTCGTCCGGCGGTACGGCCCGCACCGGCGGCGACCCGGCGAGCAGCTCTTCCTCGGTGACGGCGGAGGTGGGCAGCGGCACGGGGCCTCCTGGGGGCGAAGATCGTCCGTACCGGAGATCATCGTCGGCCGCGCGCGGCGGGTCGACCCCCGGGCACCGAGAGATTCCGCGCGACGGAGGGCCCGTGAGTTGACAGGCAGCCAGTCGGCTGCCTAAATTAGGCAGCCGTAAGGCTGCATATAGAGGAGGCGGGATGGACGCGGTGTTCCGGGCGCTCGCCGACGCCGGCCGGCGTCGGCTGCTGGACAGCCTGAACGCCAGGAACGGGCAGACGCTGCGGGAGCTGTGCGGCGAGCTCGACATGGCCCGGCAGTCGGTCAGCAAGCACCTGGCCGTGCTCGAGGCCGCCAACCTGGTGACCACCGTGCGCCGGGGGCGGGAGAAGCTGCACTACCTCAACGCCGAGCCCATCAACGCCATCGCCGACCGGTGGATCAGCCGGTACGACCGCGCGCGAGCCACGGCGCTCGCCGACCTGAAGACCGCATTGGAGAGCGAGCCGATGGACAGGCCCGAGTTCGTGTACACGACCTACATCAAGACCACGCCCGAGCGTCTCTGGCAGGCGCTCACCGACCCAGCGTTCACCCAGCGCTACTGGGGGGTGGCGTTCGCCACCGACTGGCGTACAGGGGCGCCCATGACCTGGGAGGAGAACGGCCACCGGGTCGCCGACCCGGAGCAGGTCGTGCTGGAGGCCGACCCGCCGCGGCGGCTCGCCTACACCTGGCACACCTTCACCCCGGAGTGGGCGGAGCTCCACGGGATCGGCGCGGACGTGCTCGCCGAGATCAGCCGGGAGCCCCGGTCCCGGGTGAGCTTCTCGATCGAGCCGCTCGGCGGGCTCGTGAAGCTGACCGTGGTGCACGACGGCTTCGCGGCGGACAGCACGGTGCTGGAGATGATCAGCAGCGGCTGGCCGCACCTGCTCTCCGACCTGAAGACCCTGCTGGAGACCGGCGAGACGCTGCCCGCCCTCGACGAGGGGCCCGTACCGGCGCGATGACGTTTCGGCCGGGCCCGAAGTGATCGGGGTCTAG
>WHSL01000256.1 GCA_009380095.1 Streptosporangiales bacterium
CTGGTCGTCGACGCTTGGCGCATGGTCGTCCCCAAGAAACTCTCCCGCGCCTACGACCTGACCCATCCCAACGGCCCGGGCTGAAGCCAGCGCTCCGTTCCTACCCCCGACCAGGTCTTTACCTTTCCCGCCACGTCGCGCCGGCCAACATCGAGAGGACACCACGCGGAAGTGATCGTGACGCGGTAGAGGGCTGTGGATCTGTCTCCTCAGTGGGCGGAGGCGTTCAACATCGAGGAGATGATCGTTCCCCTCGGGACACCCGCCGCCGCTGTGCGAGTTCGCCGAGCTGGCCGTGTCCCTGCGGGCCGTCCCCGCCGGCCCGGCACTTCCGCGGGTAGGCCTGTCTCAGGCAGCGCGGGAGGGGTCCAGGCGGCCGGTGCGGGCGATCTCGACGACGCGTTCGGCCAGCAGCCGAGCCGGGTCGAGGAGCGGGCGGGAGGCCTCGGGGAGCGCCAGCACGACCTCGGTGCAGCCCGCGATGATCAGCTCGGCCCCGGCCTCGATCAGGCCGGCGGCCGCGCCCGCGAGCAGCGGCCCCGCCGTGCCGAGGTCGCCCGACTTCACGGCCTGGATCGCGGTCATGACCTGGGCCTGCGCCGCGTCGCCGGGGGCGAGCACGGTGACGCCGGAGGGCTCGATGGCGTCGTGGTAGAGCCGGGAGGCCACGGTCCCGGTGGTGGCCAGCAGGCCGACCCGCGCCGGACGGGCGGCCCGTACCGTGTCGGCGGTGGTGTCGATGATGCTGACCAGCGGCAACCCGACGGCCGCGGCGATCTCCGGGACGAACGCGTGCGCCGTGTTGCACGGCACGGCCAGCAGGTCCGCGCCGCTCGCGGCCAGCTTGACCGCGCCGGCACGGAGCACCGGCCGCGGGTCGTCCCCGCCCTCGAGCAGCGCCGCGGTGCGGTCCGGCACCGCCGGGTCGGCCCAGATGATCACCCGCAGGTGGTCCTGGTCCCGCCCGGCGGGGGTCGCGCGCACCAGCTTGTCGTAGAAGTCGACGGTCGCCGCGGGCCTCATGCCGCCGAGGATGCCGACGGTGAGACGTCCGGTCATCCCCGCATGACCTCCGCGAGCAGCTCGGGGTTGATCGAACCGCCGCTCAGGATCGCCACGTGCCGGCCCGGCTCCGCGCCCGCGTGCGCCAGGAACCCCGCGGTGGACACGGCGCCGGACGGCTCCGTCACCACCCGCGTATCGAGGATCAGGCTCCGTACGGCCGCCAGGATCTGCTCCTCGCTGACCGTGACGATGTCGTCCACGTACCGGGAGATGTGTTCCCAGTTGAGCACGCCCACGCCGGTGGTGCGCAGGCCGTCCGCGACGGTCCGGTACGTCTGCTCCGGCTCCCATACGACCCGCCGGCCCTCGCGCTTGCTCTGCGCGGCGTCCCCGGCCAGCTCGGGCTCCACGCCGAAGACCTTCGTCTCCGGGCGCAGCGCCTTGACCGCGGTGGAGATGCCCGCGGACAGCCCGCCGCCGCTGACCGGGACCCACACCGCGTCCACGTCCGGCATGTCCTCGACGATCTCCAGGCCGATCGTGCCCTGGCCGGCGATCACGTACGGGTCGTCGTACGGCGGAATCGGCAGGTAGCCGTGCTCCTCGGCCAGCTCGAACGCCTTGGTGTCGCGCTCCCGCGGCTTGACGATCACGGCCTCCGCGCCGAGCGCCCGTACGGCGGCGATCTTGTTCGGCGGGGTGGTGTCCGGCATCACGATCACCGCGCGCAGCCCGAGCCGGGCCGCGACCCAGGCCACGGCCCGCGCGTGGTTGCCGCTCGAGTGCGACACCACACCGGCCTCGCGGGCCCGGTCGATCTGCGCGCTGATCGCGTTGTACGCGCCGCGCAGCTTGAACGCCGACGTCGGCTGCAGCGCCTCGGCCTTCACCCAGAGCGGCCGGTCCGGGCCGGTCACCGGGTACGGGACCAGCGGCGTACGGAGCGCGGCTCCCTTGATCCGGTCCGCCGCGGCGCGGATGTCGTCGAGGGTGACGAGGCCCGAACAATCAGTAATCTCGGTCACGCCAGCCGTCCCTTCATGGCCCTGCCGGGCAGCGCCTCCGGCAGCAGCACTCGATCGCGGATCACGAACTCGCCGTTCACCAGCAGCTGGTCGACCCCCGCCGAGACCTGAGCCGGATCGCTGTAGGTGGACCGGTCGGAGATCGTGTCGAGGTCGAAGACCACCAGGTCGGCGTCCGCGCCGACCTGCACGCGCCCCTTCTTGGCGAACCGGGGCGCGATGCTCTGCAGGATCTGGGCGGGCCGCAGCGTACACCGGCCGATCGCGTCGGTCAGCGGCAGGAGGTCCAGCTCACGCACCATCATCCGGATGAACCGGGAGAACGTGCCTGCGGTGCGCGGGTGCGAGGAGGCGCTCGGCGGCAGCGGCCACTCGTCCTGGATGAGCCCACCGTCCTCGCCGATGTACGCGATCGCGTCCGAGGCCACCGCGGAGTCGGGCAGCACCAGCGCCTTCTGCAGCACCGACCAGTCGTCCGGGTCGGACTCGTCCAGGTAGTGGATCGCCACCATCGAGCCCGGCTCGGTGAGCTGCAGCTCCAGCAGCCGCCTGCCGTCCCGCGGGCGCTCGCCGGAGTGCAGCACCACCAGGTCGCCGGGCGTGATCCCCACCCGGGGGAGGTTGTCCGGGTGCAGGAAGGGGGCGTTGATCGTGGTCATGCCGGCCCCGTACGGATAGCCCTCGGTGGAGAACCTCAGCCCGGCCGCCCGCGCGCCCTCCGCCACCTCGCCGACCTCGTCGATCGCCCGCAGTGAGGTGCTGTTGATGTGGCAGACGTGCATGTGCGCGCCGGTGCCCATCGCGGTCGCGACCACCTCGGAGATGCCCTCCAGGGCGGTCTCCGGGTCGTCCGGGTTCTTGAACCGGGCGTGCGTGAAGGTGGGGGCGTCGTACCTGGCGGCGAGCCGGGCGAGCCGGAAGTACTCGTTGCGGCCGCTGGCCGGGGCGTAGCCGAGCAGCACACCGATGCCCAGGGTGCCCTCGTTGAGCTGGGACTCCACGTCCGCGAGGATCAGGTCCAGCTCCTTGGGCGTGGCCTTGTCCCGCCACCGCGGCCCGCCGCAGTGGTCGGCGAAGCCCAGGAAGCCGCCCTGCGGGGCCGCGCCGTCCAGCACCCGCATCCGGGCCATCGCCCAGGAGGCGGAGTAGCCGAAGTTGATCGGCCGGCCCGCGTCCTCAGCGATCTTGTACGTGGTCCGCGGCACCGCGTCGCCCGCCTCGAGCTCCAGGGCCGTGGTCACCCCGTCCAGCGCCTGGACCCGCAGCGAGCTGGTGGTCTGCGCGTGGCTGTGCAGGTCGATGAAGCCCGGGGCGAGCACCCGGCCGGCCAGGTCCACAACCTTCTTCGCGGGCACGTCCTGTTCCGTGACGGCCGTGATGGTGCCGCCGGTCAGCGCGACGTTGCGGACCGCGTCGAGCCCCGTCTCGGGGTCGATCACGCGCGCCCCGCGCAGCAGCAGGTCGTGCTCGGTCGTGGCGGTCCGGTCCTCGGCTGTCACCCGGTGGCTCCTCGTCTGCTCGGAGATCTCTCCACCGACCATGGTCGGAGGATGCGGCCGAACGGCCGGGAAAACGCAGGTATCAGGCACAATGAGAGTGACCTGTGCAGGAAGGTGACGATGTGACCCCGGACGCGCTGCTCCGCGAGGGCGACCTCGAGCTGATCGACGCGCTGCAGATCAACCCCCGGGCCACCTGGGCGGAGATCGGCGACGTGCTCGGCGTCGACGCGGTGACCGTGGCCCGGCGGTGGAAGCGGCTGGAACGCGACGGGCTCGCCTGGTCCACGGTGGCGCTCGGGCGGCGCCGGCTCGACTCCATGGCGGTCGCGTTCCTGGAGCTGACCTGTGAGGCGGGGGCGGCCGTGGGGGTCGCGGAGCGGCTGGCGCGGCTGCCGTACATCTTCACCGTGCAGCACGTGGCGGGTTCGTACGACCTGTTCGCGATCGCCGTCGCGCCCGACCTGAGTGGACTGTCCGGGTACGTGTTGCACGAGCTGCCGGGGCTGGAGGGGGTGCGGCGAGCCCGTACGCACGTCGCCACCCGTTCCTTCGACCTCAGCATGGGCTGGCGGCTCCGGGTGCTGAACCCCGCTCAGGTCGCCCTGCTGCGGCCGGACGTCCCCGTCGCCGGCGGCCCCCGCGACATGGACGACCAGGACCGGGCGCTGTTCGTGGCGCTCAGCGTGGACGGGCGGCGCGGTTACCGGGACCTCGCCGCCGAGCTCGGCACCACGGCCCGTACGGTGCAGCGGCGGCTGAACCGGCTGATCGCCACCGGTGACATCAGCTTCCGCTGCGACCTGGCGCGCTCGCTGGCCGGGTGGCACGCGTCGGCGGTGCTGTGGCTTTCCATGCCGGACGACCGGCTCGAGGCCACCGCCGCGGAACTGCTGCGCTGGCGGGAGACGCGGACCTGCGCGGCGGTCGCGGGGCCGTACAACCTGCTGCTCACCGTGGGGCTGCACACCCTGTCCGACCTGCACGGGGTGGTGAGCCGGCTGCGCAAACAGTTCCCGTACGCCTCGATCGTCGACCGGCAGGTCGTGATGCGCCAGGTCAAGTTGTACGGTCGGGTGCTCGACCCGGCCGGGCGCTGGACCTCACGCGTGCCGCTGGATCCGTGGGCGCTGCAGGCAAGCCCGCCATGACGACGACTGGATAACGGTTTGCGGCGGTGTGGCGCGGCATCGTCGAGGGTTGTGCCAAGGTGACCTTTCGTAACCACACGGTGCACACTCTCCTCACCGTCCCCGAGGTGTCTCTTGCCGTCCCTGAAGCAACTCTCCACCCGTACCAAGATCGTCGCCGGTACGGCGCTCGTCGCCGCCACCGCGCTCACCGTCGCCGGCATCGGCGCCGCCTCCGCGACACCGAACCCTCCGAACCCTCCGGGGTCCGCGAAGCTCGAGAAGGCCGTCCCCGGCGACAACGGGACCGTGAAGGTCCACCGGTCGACCACCCCCGCCGACGACCGCCGCAACGAGCCGCACGTCTGCGAGTTCTACCTGGTCGGCTTCAACTTCGACGCCGGTCAGGACGTGTCCTGGCAGATCAGGTCCTGGCCGCCCACCGGCGACAGGACCGTGGTGAGCAAGGGCGCGCTGGAGCTCGGCGACGACGGCCACGGCCGTACCAAGGACATGAGCCTGCCGGACGGGCACTACAAGCTCTTCTGGAAGTTCGCCGGCGAGCATGGCAAGGCCAAGCACAAGGTGTTCTGGGTGCAGTGCACCGACCGGCCCACGACGACGCCGCCGCCGAGCGAGTCCCCGTCGACGCCGCCCATGGCCCCCGCGCCGGAGCCCGTCGAGGGCGACTTCCCGGTCACCGGTTGACGACCGCCGTACGAAGGCCCCCGCGCCGGCCCCCTGTCTGTCCAGGGTTCGCGCGGGGGCCTGCGTACGGGGTCACTGCGGCAGGTGGATCTCTGCGCCCGGGCCGGGGGGCAGGCCGAGCAGGTAGAAGGCCGTCAGGACCAGTACCCAGACCAGCGCGAATGCCGGGACGAACGGCAGGCAGCGGCCGACGAACGTGCCGAGCTGCAGGTCCGGCTCGTACTTCTTCGCCTCGCCGTGCACTCAGTACAGCATCACGTTCATCGGCGTGATGCCCTGCGTGACCGAGTCGCCGATGCGGTGGGCGGCCTGGATCACCGCCGGGGACAGGCCGAGCATCATCAGCGTCGGCACCATCACCGTGGACTCCAGCGACCACAGCCCGGAGCCTGAGGCGATCACGATGTTGAGGATGGCGGAGATCAGCGCGAGCAGCAGCAGCGCGCCCAGGCCGCCGACGCCGATCGCCTCGGCCGCGTTGGCCAGGTTGACCGCGGCGAAGCTGCCGATGTTCGTCCACTCCGGCACGCTGAGCGTCTGCGACACCATGAACATCAGCACGATGAAGCCGGACATGTCGCGCATCTGATTGACCATCAGGACGAACACATCGCGCTTGCTCTTCTCCAGTCGGCCTCGCGCGGGCGTACACGTACCCGAAGATCCCGAAGGTCAGTGCGATCACCACGACGAGGTTGCTGAGCAGCGGCGACGGGATCAGCGAGCCGCCCTCACCGCGCAGCGGGCTGCCCGGCGCCAGCCAGGCCGCGGCGAGCACGCCGAGCAGCACCAGCACCGTCCCCGCGGCGACGAACAGGCCGCGGCGCTCCAGCGGGGTCGTCGTCACCTTGTCGTTCGCCTGGCCGTCGGCGGGCTCCCAGACCGGCAGCCGCGGCTCCAGCACCTTGCTGATCACCAGGCCGCCCGCGATCGGCAGGGCCAGGCCCGCGGCGGCGCCGAAGTACCAGTTCATCGCGATGCTGGTCTCGTAGCCGGTGATGCCCGGGACCAGCGCGGCGGACTTCTCGGTGATGCCGGCCAGGCTCGCGTCCAGCGTCCCCATGAAGAGGCCGCCCGCGTACCCGCTGGCGATGCAGGCGTACGCGCCGATCATGCCGGCGATCGGGTGTCGGACATCACGTGGCCCTGGCAGGCGACGAACGCGACCACGTACGGGACGAAACCGCGCGGCACGCGGGTGAAGATCAGCCGTACCGCGGCCTCCAGCGCGCCGGTGCCCTGCGCCACCGCGACGCCCAGCGCCACCGTGAGCACCGGGCCGAGCGCGGGGACCCCCATGAAGTTGTCGACGAGGTTCTCCAGCATGTGGACGACGCCCTCGCCGGACAGGAGTTCTTGACCGGCTGCGGCCCGTCCTCGCCGGGCATCGTCACCGCGAGCCCGAACACCGACCCGATGGCCGACAGGATCGCGATGATCGTCAGCAGCGAGGCGAAGAGGACGAGCGGATTCGGCAGCCGGTTGCCCACCCGTTCGACGACACCGATCGCCCGATCGGTGAACGTACGCCGTTCGATGGTGGCCATTCGCACCCCCTTGTCGCTTCTCACCTGGTGTTATCCGCGTGCTGACAGCCGTCGGCCAGGGGTGGCCGAGCATGGATTCGGGACAGTGTGGGAGCGACCCGGGTAAAGTAGCTCTAAACGCAGGAAACGCGCTTCGGGTGGCGTGCGTTCGCAGGAAAGAGGCTCCCTGCCACCGCACGCCGGGATCATGCGCGGGGTTAGGGTTTGGGCGGCGGTGCACACGGTCGCGTACCGGTCCCGTACGCACGAGGGAGCACCCGTTCCCCGATAAACTCGACCGGCCGGGCGCGCTCACGTCGCACCCGCCGGAGCACAGCTCGGGGCGTTAGCTCAATTGGCAGAGCAGCGGACTTTTAATCCGTGGGTTCTGGGTTCGATCCCCAGGCGCCCTACTC
>WHSL01000187.1 GCA_009380095.1 Streptosporangiales bacterium
GAACCATCTGGTTGTAGGGTCGAACCATGTCGGCGGATCCTCAGGAGCTTCAGCAGGCCGTGGCGCGGTTCGTGCGTGCCTTCGGGCTGCATCAGCCCGATCAGACGCCGTGCGGGCAACCCATCCCGACCTCGGAGGCGCACGCGCTCGCCGAGCTCGCCGCCGCGGGGGAGCTGCGTCAGGTCGAGCTCGTGCACCGGCTCCGCCTGGAGAAGAGCACGACCAGCCGCATCGTCGGCCAGCTGACCGCCCGGGGGTGGGCCGAGCGCTGTCCCGCCCCCGATGACGGGCGGGGCGTGCTCGTACGGCTCACCGCGGAAGGCGCCAAGGCCGCCGACCGGCTCGCCGCCGCGCGGCAGGCACGCTTCGGCGCCGCTCTCGACCGCATCCCCGATGACCAACGCGACGCGGTCGTCAGCGCGCTGACCCAGCTGGCGGAGGCCGTTGATGAGACGTAAGAGCCTGATCCTCGCCGTGGTGGCCCTGGCCGCCCTGGCCGTGGCCGGCGCGGTGATCGCATCCCGAGGCGGCCCGTCCCGGCAGGCCGAGGTCGCCGAGAAGGGCGCCCGGGTCATGCCGTTCGACCTCGAGCGCACCACCCATCGGTTCACGAAGACCGCGACCGGCGGCGTGCAGACCGTCGTCGCCGACGACCCCGGCGACACCGGCCAGATCCGGCTGATCCGCTCGCACCTCAAGGACGAGGCCGCCAGGTTCGCCCGCGGCGACTTCAGCGATCCCACCACCATTCACGGCACCGACATGCCCGGCGTGGCGGAGCTGTCCAGCGGCCACCGGGGCGTCACCACCCGCTACGCCGATCGGCCCGACGGCGCCACCCTCACCTACACCACCGGCGACGCCGGCCTGCGGACCGCGCTGCACGCGTGGTTCGACGCCCAGGTCAGCGACCACGGCAATCACGCCGAACACGGCGGCTGAGCGGACGCTAGGACCAGGTGATCGCTCCGAGGTCGTAGTGTTCGCTGAAGTCCGGTGACGGGTCCTGTTCGAATTGGATCTCCTTGCCGTACGGCGGGTCGTCGTACCGCACCTCCGTCATGGGGCGGGAACGCGATGACACGGCGAGTATGCAGGTCTTCCATTCGGCGCCCATGCGATCGAACTCGCCGGAATCGGGTGGGTACCCCTCGCGGCAGCCCGGCAGCCGCATCTCGCCGGACACGGTGACGGCGGGTCCGAAGTCGCCGAACTCGCCGGTGAAGCGCGGTGTGCCCGGCGAGAAGGCGTTGCCGCTCTCGTTGGTGATGATGATCTTGGCGTGGTACGCGGTGTGGCGCTTCAGTACCGCCCTGCTGTCCTCGCCGAAGTTGCCCTGGACCTCCGAGCCCGGGGTCGTCCGGATGCGCTGCACCACGATGCCGAGCACACCCTCGTCGTAGGTCTTCAGCAGCGGGTAATAGTGGCGGACGGGCACGATCGCCTTCTCGCCGAACCGCAGTCGCGCCCCGGGCCGGGTCATCTCACCGGTCAGCCGGAGCGGCTCGGTCGGAATCGCGGTCGTCCCGGGTGCCGGCGTCGACGTGGCGGGCGATGGGGCCGTTGATGCGGTCGTGGCGGGCGCCGCCGACGGTGCCGCGGCCTCGCCTCCCGAGGAACAGCCCGCCAGAAGCAGGCAGAGGATCAAAACGAAGGCAAGGCTGCGCATACGCGAAGTATCCCTGGAACCCACCCGGGACCGGTCCCGAAGGGGACGCCGCCCCGCCGCCGTCAGGATGACTCACCGGTTCCGGCAAGGCCCTCCAGGTACGCGTCGGTTTGTTCGGCCGGACCGGTGGGTTCCGGACAACGGCCTCTCCCCGTACACCGGTCCGTAGGTGACAAGACCGACGACCTAGGGACCAGGAGACGCGGACATGCCAGTACTTCGGGAACGAATGACGCGGTGGCTCGCGGGCGGAGCCGTGACCGTCGCGCTCGTGGGTGCCGTCGCGGTGAACGCCTGGGCGCGTCAAGGCCCGGCGGGCGGTGAGAGCACGACTTCAGGCTCTCGGCAGCCGGTCCAGGCGCGGGGTGCCCCGCTGGCCGAGCGACCGACCCTGTTCGCCACGGGCAGGGAGCTTCACGACTTCAACGATGTGGCGACGATGACGGCGACGTCGCCGCTGGTGATCTTCGGCCGCGTGGAGACGGTCCGGGCCGGCCGCTGGAGCGGCGGAGCGCCCGGGGATCGCGATCGGGTTCGCGACGTGACGATCGCGGTCGATCAGGTCCTCGCGAGCGGGAGCGGCGCCAGGCCGGAGAAGGTGGTCGTGGACGAGTGGGGCTGGGACGGCCAAGGCCGCGGTTTCGAGTTCAAGGGTGTGAGGTGGACCGAGCCGGGCGATCGAGGCTTCTACTTCCTCATCCCGGTCACCGATGCGCCGGGTCACTACCGACTGATCAACTCCCAGGGCCGGGTCCTCGTCCAGGGCGAAACGCTTCAGCCCAGTGCGGGTCACCATGACGACATCCACGCCGAAATCACGGCCATGTCGGCCGCCGAGTTCGCCCGGTCGGTACCCGCGGCCTTCCGCGACCACCGTGCGGGCAAAGTGAGGGCGCAACAGCCGTTGGCTTGATGCCTCGCACAACCATTCCAACGTCAGATATGGAGAATCTCCATGCTTATCACGAGAACGCTCGCCGTCGCGGTCGTGTCAGCGGTCACTCTGATCGGCATCACGGCACCCGCGCAGGCCGGGCATGGCGCACGGCGAGGTTCAGCTGGAGCGGACCAAGATCTCCGTGTCCACGGGTGGCAACGACATCTACGTCAGAGATGACCATTACGGCGACACGGGCTGGGTGGGCCGCACGAAGTGTACGGACCCGGACTGGGACGGAAAGTGCAACATCTCCCTGGTCAGATTCAATGCCACGTGTATGGCCGACGAGCCCGTGGACCTCTGGAAGAGTCTTGGCTCCATGAATTCGGGCATACGGCCACGCTCGGTGATCGCAGCGCGAGTAGCGATTCGAACGACAACTCCTGCATGAGGCTCGATATCTGGCCGAAGAACTTCGATAACCACGACATCAACGCGGTCAACGCGCACGTATAAGAGCGGGCGAATGACGCTGCCGGAGCTGGCTCGCGCGGTTCAGCCGATGAGTCGCCGGCCGGTCTCGAGGTCCCGGCTCGCCTGGTCGTGCCGAGAGGTGATGATCTCGCCGGCGAGCGCGACGCATTCGCCGCAGATCTGTACGCCGGGGCCGTGCACCATGGCGCGGTGGCGGTCGGCGCAGCCGCAGAAGGAGCAGGCGCGTACGCCGGTGCGGCGTTTGCCGAGTTTGCCGGCGCGGCGGGGACGGGCCGGCGGTGGGATGCGGTCGTCGAGCTCCTGTCTGATCTGGGTGGCCGGCGCGCCGAGGTCGTCGAGGATGCGGCGGGCGGAGGAGCCGGGGTCGGCGGCGAGGATCCACAGCAGGTGTTCGGTCCGGGCCTGGTTCTGGCCGCGGCCGGCGGCGAACCGGCGGGCGCGCATCACGTTGTCGTACGCCTCCCCGTCGCCGACGATCCTGCTCTCGCCGTCCGGCCCGGTGCGGGGCTGCAGCAGCCGCCCGGCGGCCTCGCGGACGTTGTCGCGGGTGACGCCGAGCCGGTCGAGGACGCCCGCGGCGATGCCCACTTCCAGCAGCCCGAGCAGGAGGTGCTGGGTACCGGGGAGGCTGTCGTCGGCGTCGGCGGCCTGCTGGGCGGCGTTGACGCAGGCGGTCAGCCGGGGGGCCATGGCGGCGGGCTCGGTGGCGGGGCCGCCGCTGACCTCCAGCCGGGGGGCGTAGCGCTGGCGGGCGGCCTGTTTGGAGACGCCGAGCCGGTCGCCGATGTCGGTCCAGGACAGCCCGGCCTCGCGGGCGGCCCGTACGTAGTGGTCGACCACTGCGTCGGCGGCGGTGCCGGCCAGCGCGGCGAAGCCGACCGCGGTCTCCAGTAGCACCAGGGGATCGGCCGAGGCGGCGCGCTCGGCGACGGTTTCGATCATGGCCTGCGTGTTCAGCGCGGCACTGTCCATGCGACAACGTTAGATTGTCGCTCCAGGTGCGACAACCCTATGTTGTCGCCTTGTGAGGATCAGTGGTGCCGGGGCACCCATCCGAGCCGGGTCATCGCCAGGCTGACGACCTCGGACTCCTCGGCGACGGTGACGACCTCGCCGTCGGGGTTGGCGGCCAGCCAGCCGGCGGCGGCCTCCGGGGAGCCGAAGAAGTTGCCGAGGTCGCACAGCCGCCGGATGTCGGGCACGGCCACGCTGGGCCGCATCCGTGACACGACGGCGGTGGGCGGGTCGATGGCGGTGGGTCCGTCCGGAGTGAGCTCCAAGCGGATCCGCCGGCCGGTCGTGGGACAGGTGGAGGTGACCACGCCGGGGCGGCCGAGTACGGCGGGGAAGTCGAGGGTGTCGCTGGCGCAGAAGCCGTACACGGTCCGGCCGGCGAAGGTGAAGCCGTGCGGGGTGGGGCGCAGGGTGAGTCCGAAGCCCGCGATGCGGCCGTTGTCGTCCCAGTCGGTGCCGGGCTGGCGGGTGAACTCCTCGCGGACCTGCCTCGGGGTCCATGGTCCCGTGGCGGCCAGGTCGTCGATGGTGACCGGTACGCCGCGGTCGGCGAGTAGCCGCCACAGCGCGGGGAGCATGCGGGCCGGCCGATCTGGCGGTGGATGAGGGCGACCAGGCGCCGGGCGTGCCCGGTGACCGTTGTGGTTGTCATGACACGTTCCGTTCCCTCGGAGAGTGAGGGCGGATCAGAGGTGGAGATGGCCGTCGGTGAGGAGGGGGCCGAAGATGGCCGTGCCCAGGTCAACGGCGGCGGCCTGGTCGAGGATCCGGCCTTCGACCTCGGGGTGGCCGCGCGCCCAGGTTCGTGCGTTGTCGGGGTGGGCGAAGAAGTTGACGTGCCCGCAGCAGGCCTCCGCCGCCGGGGCGGAGCAACCGGCGGTGCCGGTGCGGGGCCGGCAGGTGTTCTCGTGGCCGGCGAAGACCACCGCGGTGTCGGGCGTCCAGGTGGCCCGTCCGCGGGCGGTGAGGTCGATGGTGATCGGCCGGTGGTCGGCGGGGTCGGCCGAGGTGATGCGGATGTCGCGGCCGACCATGTCGGCGATGCCGAGCGCGTCGATGGCGCACATGGCGTACACCTGCGGGCCATCGGCGATCCGTACCCGGTGGGCCGTCGGCTGGGCGGAGAAGGGGTAGGCGGCGAGGATCGCTGCGGTGGTGTCCAGGCGCACGAAGTCGGCGTCGTGCAGTTCGGCCAGCACCCGCCGTGCGTCGGCCCCGTACCGCGCCGCCGTCGGGTTCAGTTCCGCCGCGCCGGGTGGGCGGCCGGTGTCGGCGAAGGATCGGAGGATCTGCTCATGGATCGCGCGCAGCCCGCCGGCCTCCGGCGCCCTGCGGCCCGCACCGGAGCGGCCGAGTGCGTCGAGCCAGGTCGGCATCGGTCAGCCCTCCCGCTCGTCCGGAGCGGATCCCGGGAGGATGGCGTGACGGAGCGCCGTCGCCGAGGGCGCCGGCACGAGGCGGCCGTCCTCGTCGCGGTAGATCCGGCAGGCGAGTCCGCTGGGCGGGGCCTCCCCGGCGAACGGGTCGGTGCCGTCCACGAGCAGGGTCGGCGAGCCGCGCATCCCCAGCCGGGCCGCTTCGCCGGCGTCGTCGACCACCTGGCGGGTGATCCGCGCCTGGATGCCGGCCTCGGCCATTGCCTCGGCGAGTCGTTCCTCGAGCACCGGTGCGTTCGGGCAGTCCGGAACCGCCACCACGGTCAGCTCCATGAGCGTCCACCTCCTCTGCGGTCCTTCGACGGTAGAGGTTCCAGTGCGGTGGAAGGTCAAGGGCGTAGTCTGAGGTCATGCGCATCGGTGTGCTGGCGGCCTCCGCCGGGGTGACGGCCAAGACCGTCCGCTTCTATGAGCAGGCCGGTCTGCTCCCCGGACCGCCGCGTACCGCGTCCGGCTATCGCGACTATCCGCCCGAGGCGGCGGATCGGCTCGTCTTCATCCGGGAGGCGGCGGCGGCCGGGCTCACGCTGGCCGAGATCCGTGGCGTGCTGGCCATCCGCGACGCGGGCCGGCCGCCCTGCAGGCACGTCTCCGCGCTGATCGACTCCCACCTGGACCAGGTCGACCGGCGCATCGCCGAACTGCTCGCCACGCGCACCGCCCTGCGGACACTCCAAGAGCGGGCTCGCGCGGTCGACCCCGAGGAGTGCACCGAGGACGACATCTGCAGCATCCTCACCCCCACGCCGCGCTGACCCGGCCGCGCAGAACTCGCCGGGCATGCGGCACCGTCAGACAACGCCCTGGGCCCGGGCCGACCAGGAGCACTGGATCCGGTGGACCACGACGGCAGCGGGGATGCTATCGGCCGGCATCGCCGGAGTCGTGTCCTTGAGGCACATGTGAGAGGGGAGCGGCGCCCGGTGAGCCGGGCTGACCTTCTCCCAGAGAGTGCTCGGCGCAGCCCGGGCATTCGGGTTCTCGAGCATTGTTAGACAAAGGCGTGTATTTCGCCGCTCGGTCTCACGGCTTGCGCATGCTTGGGTCGAATCATAAAGAGAGGTTGCTCTCAGGCCCCGCCGCAGACATACTGCATTGCGTGACGCGTGCCCGAACGCCTCACATAATCCAGGCGAACACCACCGGGCTATATCCGTGGTGTTCGGAGCCGCCGCCCGCTCGGTGTGAGTACCGTTCAGGGTGATGAGGTGACGCCGCCGGGGCCTAGGGGATATTGATTTCCCCGGCCCCCGGCGGCACCCCCCTCCTCCGCGGTCGCCGCACCCCCTCCTCGGCGGCCGCGGGCGGTTCACGGCGCAGCCGAGCCGCGACCTGACCGATCAGCAACGTGTACTGGGCTCGCTCATCCTCGGTATCGGCGAACACGTAACGCAACAGCTCGTCGCGGCAGAACTCCGCGAGCGTCCAGTAGAAGGGGCTCACCCCCTGGGTGCGCGCCGACACATGCGGAACGCCATAGCGCCTTGGTGTTGGCGGCCTCGGCGCCCAGCGCACCCGAGTTAAAGATCGAGTAGAGCAGGAACGTGGCGAACGAGGTCTTGGTCGCCACCCCGGATATACCTGAGATCGAAATATGCGCGCCGCGCGTGCCGTCCAGGAACTCCAGATTCACATAGATCGGCTCCCCGTCGCGGCCCAGCTCCACCGGAATCCGGCGCTCCATCACATCGAAGTACAGGGCCCGCTCCCGATCCTGCGCGCCGGCCCGATAGGCCACCGTGCCAGGCCACGGCGGCACGTACACCTCCGACTCGTGGAGAAGGCGGCCCCACGGCCCGCCCGGCAATCGACGTTCACCAGGAGTAATTCGGCGTATCCGGATACGAGCCGGAGGTTACGGGTGAGCGGTGCGGTAGGCGTCCCACATCTCGGCTCGTAGGCGTCCCCGGGCAGGCACGTCGATGCCCTGCGCGTTCGCCCACGCACGGACCTGGGCGGCAGTGGGTTCTGGGGAGGAAGCCGTTGGGAGCGGTGCCTCGGCGGGCGGGGCTGCCGCCTGGCCGGCATCGGCCTGGCCGAGGCCCGGTGGCGCTGTCAGGGTGAAGCCGCGGCGGGCCAGGATCCTGCGGCGTTTGTGATGCATCCGCTCCAGCAACGGGACCTGTTCGTCGAGGTAGTCATGGACCTCGACCAGGCTCTTGTTGTTGGCCTGGGTGTCGCGCATGATCCGCCCGACCTGCTGGATCACGCGGCCTTTGAAGGAGATCGGGCTGGCCAGGAACGGGGTGTCGAGTCGTGGGGCGTCCAGTCCTTCGCCGGCGACCTTGTCGATCGCCAGGACCGCCAGCGGCCCGGATCGAGGCGCGGACAGTTCACCGCGGACACGGTCGCGTTCGGTTTTAGGCAGCGCGCCGTGCAGCACAAGCGCCTCGATGCCGTGTTCGTTCAGGGCGGTGGCGAGTTGGTTGAGGTGCTCGATCCGGTTGGTCAGGGTCAGGCTGCACCGTCCCCGCTGGTAGGCATCGGCGATGTCGGCGGCGAGTTCGCCGTAGATGGCCTGGATGGAGGCGCCGTCGGTGCCGGGCTCGGCGGTGGTGAAGCCGGTTGGGTGCACGATGAGGTGCTTGGCGAAGGTGGTCTGGTCGCCGATCTCGTGGCGGATCGGGCCGCACTGCATGGTGATGATCGGGTCCATCTGGTCTGCCCGGTAGGGGGTGGCCGACAGCCCGATCCACCGGGTGGCCATGACCTTGCGGATCGCGGCCTCGGCCGCCGGGGCACCGACGGCATGGCACTCATTCACCACGATCAGACCGTAGCCGTCGAGGAGGCCGGTGGGCGCGTCCCGGTGCGCCAGGGACTGCAGCATGGTCAGATCGACCACGCCGGCTCGGCGGTCCTGGCCCGCGCCGTAGGAGCCGATGGAGGCATCGCCAAGGTCCAGGAAGGTGTTCAGGCGTTCGCGCCACTGGGCCAGCAGTTCGGCGCGGTTGACGATGACGGCCGTGGGCAGGGCGTGATGCGCGATCAGCGCGCAGGCCATCACCGTCTTACCCGTCCCTGGTGGGGCGACCAGGACCCCGGTGGGATGCGCCGCCATGGCCGTGACCGCCTCGGCCTGTACCGCGTTCAGCTCGCCGGTGAACCGCGCCTGGATCGACGCCGGAGGATCACAGGCGCTGGTGACCTGCAAGGTGCCGCCCGCGACGGCCACCAAAGCGGCAGCCTCGTCGCGCAACCCGCGCGGCAGCGCCAGCCACTCAGTGTCGGTGTCATCGAAGCAGCAGACCAGCCTCGGGGTGTTGAAGGTGGAGAACCGCTGATTCTGCCGTCGGTAGAACTCGGGATTGTGGAAGGAGGCGGCGTGCTTGAGCGCGGCGGTTAGCGCCGACGGCAGACCGGCAGTGGCAATGCTCAGCATCGCCCCGACCTGCGCGTTGACCGTCGCGGGCGCCGTGCCCAGCGCGTTGCGCCGCGGGCGGGAAGGCATGATGGGGGCGGTCGAGCTGGGGCCGGCGCGCATCGGCCCCAACTCCTCGACCAGTTCCTGCACCCGGGGCGGAGTCAGGCGCTCGGCACCGGACAAATAGGCGAACTGATCCGGATACGGTTCCCAGGTGACCGGATCGACTAACAGGGTGGCGCCCATCGTCCGGCAGGCACCATTCAGCGGCAGCGCGATCAGGTTTCCGAACCGGGCGCCGCGTTTGGAGTGGACGGGTACGAAGTCCTGGGCCGGGATCAGCCGGTCGTAGCTGGCCAGCGACATTCCGCCACGGGCATCGATCGCCCGCCGCAGCATCGCCATGCCCAGTGCGCGGGCCAGACCGGCCGGGACCGGTGCGGTGAAGAACGTCCACACATGCGCTCCGGCGCTCGACCGTGAGATCTCGACCAGCGTGGGGACCCCGGCCTCGGTGCAGGCGGCGACGTAGGCGGTGGCGTCGCCGCGCCAGTCCTTGTCGTCGAAGTCGCATACGAGCAACTGGGTCGTGTCGTTCGGCAGCATCGGGTACAGGCCCACATGCAGCTCACGCTGACCCGGCTCAGGTCGACTCAGATGCCGGAAGATCACCTGATCACTCAGCGGGAAGAACACTCGCTCCGCGTCAGGCTTGGTCTTGTCCCAGGGATCCTCCTCCGCCGGGCTCCACCCGGCCCGTCCGGTCCGCGAACTCACCCACCGCCTGGCGTACACATCCGTACGGCCCGCGAACAACGCCCGGAACAACGCCAGCTTGTCCTCCGCCGCCGAAGACGCGTCCGCGAACGGAAGACCATTCGAACGCGGCACCCCGAGCACCACCGGTTGATTACCGTCGGCGGTCGAGCCATGCCGCTTGGGCATCGGGTGACGTCCACTCAAGCCGAGTTGCTGACGCAGACGGTGGTTCTCTTCCGTCAGCTCGGCGATCTCGACCAGCGCCGCATCGAGCCGCATCCGCAGCTCGACTGGATCGTCCCACTCCGACCACACGCCCACGCATCAATGATCGAAGATCACAGGACGTACCGCAGCTGAACACTCCCTACAGTTCGCTGATGGCTGTCGGCACCTGCTGGCCTCGGGCCTTAGCCTCGGGCTTTCGCCGGGCGAGGATTCGGGAGTGATCGTTTAGATGTGAAAAGTGCCTTTGAGCTGGGAGGATTGGGCTTGTCGAGAGTCTTGTCCGCGCCAGTTCAGAAGGCACTTTTCACGTGAAGACTACAGGTCGATGCGGCAAGGTCGTTGTGTCTGGCGACGGTTCGGGGATCATCAGCCAGGCCGGCGGCTTGCTGCTGCTGGAGACGCTCCGGGCGACCGGGCTTGACCAGGCACTTTCCGCTGGTCTGGAGCGGTGGCGCAAGCCGGGGGCGGTGCACGATCCGGGCAAGGTGATCACGGATCTGGCGGTGACACTAGCGCTGGGCGGGGACTGTCTGGCCGATATCGCGGTGTTGCGTGCCGAGCCGGAGCTGTTCGGGCCGGTGGCCTCAGATCCGACGGTGTCACGGCTGGTCACCACGCTGGCTCAGGCGGGGCCGCAGGGGCTGGCCGCGATCGGCAAGGCGCGGGCGGCGGCGCGGGCGCGGGCCTGGGAGCTGGCCGGCGATCGTGGGCCGGGCGGTGACGGCGGGCTGATCCCGCTGGATCTGGACGCCACCGTCGTGATCGCCCATTCCGAGAAGGAACGCGCGGCGCCGACCTGGAAGAAGACGTTCGGATACCACCCGATGACCGCGTTCATCGACCACGGCCCCGCCGACACCGGTGAGGCGGCCGCGTTGCTGCTGCGGCCCGGCAACACCGGCTCCAACACCGCCGAAGACCACATCGCCGCGGCCCGTCTGGCCCTGGCGCAGATACCGGCCCACCGGCACAAACAAGTACTCATCCGCACCGATTCCGGCGGCGCCACGCACGGCTTCCTGAACTGGGTCACCGGCCGCCGCCTGAAGTACTCGATCGGGTTCGGCCTCACCGACGACATCCGGGCCGCGATCCTCGCCCTGCCCGAACGCGTGCGGGAACCCGCCTAC
>WHSL01000277.1 GCA_009380095.1 Streptosporangiales bacterium
CCGACGACCGCGTCGCCGGCTTCCGCGACGAGATCAAGAAGCACCCGGAGATCGAGATCGTCTCCGAGCAGTACCCCGGCGACGACGAAGGCAAGGCCACCTCCTCGGTCACCTCCGAACTCTCCGCCCACCAGGATCTAGTCGGCATCTTCGCCGCCAACCTCGTCACGGGGAACGGCGCCGCCACCGCCCTCAAGCAGACCAACAAGGTAGGCAAGGTCAAGCTGGTGGAGTTCGACGCCTCCCCCAAGCAGGTCGAAGACCTCAAGGCCGGCACAATCCAAGCCCTGGTAACTCAGGAGCCGCTGGAGATCGGCCGCCAAGGCGTAGACCAAGCCATGAACGCCCTCACCGGCAAGCCCGTCACCAAGTCCATCAAGACCAAGCTCCTCGCGGTCACCAAGGACAACATGAACGACCCCAACGTCAGCAAATACCTCTACAAGGAAAGCTGCTGACTTAGGTGCTCTGTCAGCACAGTGGATTGACCGCCGAGGGCTGATGGCAAATCCGGTGATACTCGAGATGAGCGCGGTCAACCTTGTGTCTAGGGAGCTCGTTCAGCACGCCCACTTGAGCACGGCGGTAGACGTCGATCACTCGTAGATCATCCCCGATCACGATGGCCCCAAGATCGAATTGCTTGTGGTGATTTGGACAGAGGACGACCATGTTCTCGGCGGTGTCCGGACCTTCATGTGGCCGCCCGAGGCCGCGAATATGCGCGGCCTCGGCGTAATGAACGCCTGAGGGAAGCTCGATCCGAAAGCCGCAGATCTGACATCGATAGCCGTGGAGATCCTTGATGCTCTCCGCAAGCACTCGAGATCGCTCCACTGCCTCACTTGAAACGGTCCGCCGCCCCGGTTTGACCACTCCGGCTGGGGCCGGCTTCGTAACCACCTCATCAACACCCGTAAGGTGGGATTGAGGTAGCGCCGCCTTGACCGGAACCTCGCCGTCGTCCAACTCCAGCCGGTAACGGCAGATTTTATAGCCGTCGATGCCTCTCGTGCGCCAGTGAGCGGCAACCAGGTACAGCCCGTCGTATCGATAACCCTCTTCTGGCGCGTACGCATTGTTCGGGTCAACGCCTCGAATAACGCGCACCAGGGCTTCCTTCGCCTGACTGGTAACGAGGGCAGCATTCCCCGGGTCGGTGAGTTGTTGATCTCTAATCTGGCGTTTGGTCTCAGGATCTCGTCCCCCATGACCTGTGTAGATGATCACGTCACCATAATCCTCGTCATCGGGGTAGCCGCCTGACACAACGATCGACTCAGCACCGGTCTTTGCAGTGCCGGTGATGCCGGCCTGACGCGCTCTATGAACCTTCGCTACCGATGCGTCGCGCCGCCTGGGAAACGTTGCTCCAACGTTGACCCCTGGCACATGCCCGAAAACCCGGTTCTCGTCCGCCATTGACCCACCCTGATCGCACACGCCTTGATCACGGCGACGCGACAGATCGACACGCCGCTCCGAGGGTCAAGGTTTCGCCACAACCTTGCTTTTCGACACCGACTTCGCTAGCGGCGTACGCGATCAAGGAAAACGACACGCCGAAGGCGAATCGCGTGTTCCTGCTACGGGCTTGACGCGGGGCGGAGGCTGGTAAATCTGCGGTCTGTTGGCGGCCGCGCACGGAGCGTGGTCAGCGAGAGCCCAGTGGGCGAGATGGGGTAGTACCGTGCGGTGGTTGTTTCGGTCTTGTCAGGCGGTTCACCCGGAGCAGATCGCGTTTGAGTACGAGACGCATGTGATGGCAGAGGACGCGGCTGCGGAGCGGGCGCGGAGGTATGTCGGGGGGTGGGTCGAGGGGTTCAGCCGGCGGGAGGACATCGAGCTCTGCACCGGGGAGATCGTGGCGCATGCCGTTGCGCACTACCCCGAGCCGTCGGATGAGTTGATCAAGATCCGGATGGAGCGGGCCGTGGGCTGGGAGGTGCGGGTGATCGTGGAGGAGACGCGTGGGCCGGCGGCGAGTTCGAAGCGGGCGATCGAGCGGATGGGCGGTATGGGCTACAACCCGCTGGCCGCGGTCGATGCCGTTGCCGACTTCTGGGGAATGTCGATCTCGTCGTCGGGGTTCCGGCAGGTCTGGTTCGACATGATCGACAACGATCCGTGCTGCCGGTTCATGAGTGGCGGGACGTGGGAGTTGGGACCCGCACTTCATAGGTGAGTGCCATCTGGTCCGCGCGGATCACGAAGCGGGAGACCTCGAACGGCCGGTCGTCATCGTCGAGGCCGACATGTTCGGCCTCGATCACCGGCACTCCCGGTGGGATGCGCAGATCCTTAGCCTCGGCGGGCCGCGGCATACGCGCCGAGACCTCCTCGACGAAGCGGGCGAGGCGGTGGCCGCGGCCCGCCAGCACGCCGTGGATGCCGGCGGGGTGATCCACCGGCTCGGCGGCGGCGATCGGCGTACCGTCTGCGATCTTCCACGGGATGAACATCGTCACCCGCTGGACAGGCGCGTCGTCGGCGTAGAACACGTCCGTGCGACGGAGGACCGAAGCCTTGCCCAGGTCCACGCCGAGGTGATCTGCGACGTCGGCCGGCGGTCGTACGCGCTCCGCCGCGACGCAGATGATCGTGGCGGTGCGGCCGTGGTCTGCCGCTTCCGCGTGGAACGGCGAGGCCTCCATCGGCCCTGCCGCATAGCGGTCGCCGCGATGGTGCAGAAGCTGGACCGAGGCCCGGACGAAGGCACCTCGGCCGTGGAAGACGTCGATGCGACCCTCCATGGCGAGCAGGTCGAACGCCTCGCGCGCAGTGTTGCGTGCGGCGCCGAACTCCTCCGCCAGCCGCCGCTCCGACGGCAGCTTCTCGCCTGGCGCGAACTCACCCGCGTCGATCGCCTCGCGCAGATACCGCGCGATTCGACGGCTCGGCAGTTCGTCACCCTGCATGCTCATCGGCCGCCCTTCAATTTCCCCGAAGCGCCCACCAGCTCATTGCGAACACGCCACTCCGCAACCCGCTCGAAAACATGTGCGAGCCACCACGAGCCCCGCTATGCTGGCTTAAGCCAGTTGGCAGCCGGGCCGCTGGAGTCACATCGCAACCCGCAGCGAGGTGATCGCACGTGAACGCCACCGCAGAGACCACACCGAGCCCTCGAGATTACGGCATCGAACCGCGGCGCCTGGCCTTACCGGCGGACACCATGTCCGTCGCCGACGCCCGCTACCACGTGCGCCGGACCTTGAAGCGGTTCCCGCGGCTCGACGACGCGCTGATCTGCACATCCGAGCTCGTCACGAACGCGATCGTGCACGGCTCCGAGCGCCGCGACGCCCTCATCGTCGTCGTGATCCACCGTGAGGATGCCTTCGCCCGCATCACCGTGGAGGATTCCGGGGGTCGTTCGGAGCCGCGACTCGTCTGGGCTCAAACCCGGGCCGAGCATTTCCGCGGGCTGATGCTGGTCGACGCCTTGGCCGACTGCTGGGGGGTGTATGCCACATCCCTCGGCGCGCATCACGTCTGGTTCGAGATGGCGGCCACGCGCTAAGGGAGCGGATCCAAGAAGGGGTGCGCATCAAGCCGGAGGCTCGGAGGGCTCGGTCCCTTGGAATCAGTGCCGGGCGTTGAGGGGAGGGCTAGGCGTGAGGGTTCATTCGGTGGAGGCGTATCCGCCGAGGAAGACGATGGCTTCCGCGATGATCCAGGCCACGGCCGCGTATGCGAGCACGTGGTTGCGGGTCTCGGGGTCGCGCCGCACGTTCGGGGCGAGGTATGAGCCCAGCGCCAGCACCAAGCCGAACGCCGCGGGGATCACGGATATCAGCCCGAAATACCGGACCCGCCCCGCGCAGGTCGGATCGGCCCCAGGGTCGCAGAACGCGGCCACGCCCCAGTTGGCGAATGCCGAGCATGCCCACAGCACCGCCAAGAGCACGTTGGCCATTGTGAGGATGGCCGGCGAGAACCTCACGCCGGTCTCCCCACGCGCACGATGCTTCGAGGTCGGCCCCACGCTTGCGACGGTACTTCACGGCCGCGCCGTCGTCACCGTGTGCGTCCCGGCCAATAGCCACGTGGGCGGGCGTCCCGCCTCCGAGGAAGGGTTCGCTCTTGGCCTCGGCTGGGAAGATCCTCATCGGAGATCGGGGGAACGAGATGGCGATCAAGGAGTTGTCCAATCCCGTGGTAGCGCAGTTGGTGAGCGCGATCAATCGGGGAGACCGCCAGGGCTTCCGGGACCTGCTCGCCCCGGGTTGCACGCTCAGCGACGACGGCATCCAGCGGGACCTGCAGGACTGGATCGACCGCGAGATCTTCACCAGCAACGGGAAGATCGACGTCGAGCGCGAGAGTCGCGACGGGTTGGCGCTCAAGGCCCGTTTCCGTAACGACACCTGGGGCGAGATGCGCACCCAATGGGAGTTCCGCCTCGACGGCGACAAGATCGCGCACATCGAGACCGGCCAAGCCTGAGCGTCGAGACGGCCAAGCCTGAATTGCCCTCCACGCTGACGGCACGGCAGGGTCACTGGGAGTTAGGCGCGACCTTCTCGGTGAAGGCGCGGAGGGCTGCGGCGCCGACGGCCTTGTCCTGCTCGCCGTTGCCGCCGCTCACGCCGACCGCGCCGATCACCTCTCCGTCGTAGACGATCGGGAAGCCGCCCACGAAGACGGCGAACTTCCCCGGGTGCATGTGGCTGATGCCGAATGCCTCATTTCCCGGCAGGGCGGGGCCGTTCGGCGGCTCATTGAACTTGTGCGTGTCCCGCTGGTGACCGGCGGCGGTGAACGCCTTCGCGATGGCGATCTCGACACCGGTCAGCCGGGCGCCCGTCATGCGGTGCAAGGCGATGGGGTGCGCTCCGTCATCGGCGATACAGATGGTCTCCTTGACGCCGATCCGCTGCGCCTCGGCCTCCGCGGCCTCCAGCATGACCAGTGCGTCTTCGAGAGTCAGCCGGTGAACGATGTGCACGTACGCCTCCTTGAGCGCGGCCCAGAAGAATGGGCGAACACAATTCCGCAATAGGCAATTCACACGCACGAAAACACGGGCTCGGTTAATGGTCGAGTCCGCCATCTTTCACCATTCTGGGCTTCCATTTACGTCTCGGCTACGTACAATGTGCCGAAGAATCGAATCAGGATGTGGGCACATGGCACATGACCCAGAGAGCCGTCACCCCTACTCCCGCACCATCGCCCCCGACCCTCTCGGCCCCTCCGAGTTCGGTACGGAAGGCGACGTCCCGCTCGAGACCTTGCTCGCCGAACCCCTGCTCCGCGGCACCACCGTCGTCGGCTCGCCCGGCCTGCGGCACCGTGTCTCCTGGTGTCTGCCGCTGTCGGAGGTGGAGTCGGCCGGCGTTCCAACCGTGACCGGCGGCGCCGGGCCTGGACCCGACCTCGCCGGAGTCGCCGTGCACGTTCCGGCCACCAGCCTCATCGCCGAAGACTCGCCGGAGATGATCCGGCGGCTCGCGCAGCGGGGGGTGGCTGCGCTGCTGGCCTGGCCCGCGCCCGAGTGCCCCGCCGACCTCGACCTCAGCCGGGCCGGTGCCGCCGCCGAGGCCGCCGGCCTACCGCTGCTGCGGCTGCAGGGCACGGCTGACTACCGGGCTGTCAGCCGGCTCATCGGGCAGAAGGCGCTCGCGCAGACCTCGCACGTGCTGGAGTACGGGGTCAAGGTGCACCGCGTGCTCGCCGAGGTGCTGGCCCGCGGCTCCGGGATCCCCGCGATGGCGGCCGCGATCGGAGGGCTCGCGCACTGCCCCGTGCTGGTCCTCGACGACGAGGACGAGGTGATCGCGCACGCCTTCCCCGGTGGCCGCGCTCCTGCCGGCCCCGAGCACCTCGCCGAACTCGTCACCCGCGCCGCCGGGCCGGTCCGCGGTGGCACGGGTGAGTTGCGGCCGGGAGAGACGACCGAGCATGTGCTGGACCTCGACGGGCGGCCGTTGCATGCCACGGTGGCGGCGATCGTGGTGGGCGGCGAGCTGTACGGGCGGCTCGCACTCGTCCAGAACGAGTGGCCGCCCGACGCGCACGACCTCGCGCAACACCGGGTCATCGCCGAGCACGGCGGTACCCTCACCGGCTCGGAGATGCTGCGGCAGCGATCCGTGCAGGCCGCGGAGGAGCGGGCCCGTGGTGACTTCATCCAGGCGCTCGTTCATGGGCGGTTCGCCGACGCGCACGAGCTACAGGCAAGGGCGCGGCATCACGGCTTCGCCGTCCAGGGTCGATACGGCGTGCACATTGTGGCGGCCCAGGGCCTCCTCCCCGCCAGCCGG
>WHSL01000109.1 GCA_009380095.1 Streptosporangiales bacterium
CGCTCGCTGACCGGCAAGACGGCGCGGCTGCTGAAGAACACCTGGACCGATGCGTGGGAGCGGCCTGACGCGCCGCAGACGTTGCCGATGCCGATGCGGTTCATGCTGGTCTCCGATGCGATGCGATGCGGCAGGCGGGGCGGGTCGGGAACCCCGACATGCAGCCGTTCCCCGTGGGGCAGATCGTCGGCTCCATGAACAGCACGAAGCCCGCGCCCCAGGTCGTCTACGAGCTCATGTCCGAGTACGCCGAGGCCCTCGACCGCCTCAACCGCCTCACCGACGACGACTAACCCCGCCCGCCGCCCACCGCCACCTCCCGATGACGCAACTCCTCGACGAGCCACCCGGAGCCCCCGCCCGGCGGGCGGGTGAGTCGTTGACGTCTCGGCGGACGGGATGACCAGGCGGCGTGCCCGGCATGCGCGGCGGCCGGGCTTGCGACCGGGGTGGCGGTCCTGGTCGGCCGTGGTGGTGGGGCTGGTGGCGGTGGCCGGACTGGTCGCGGCGGACCGGCCGTGGGTACGGCCCGGGTCGGTGCGGGTGTTGCTGGTGGGGGACTCGATCACGCAGGGGAGCTCGGGCGACCACACGTGGCGGCGACACCTGTGGCGGAGCCTCGCCGCGGGCGGCGTACGGGCCGATCTCGTGGGGCCGCGGGACGACCTCTGGGACAACCGCCGCAGCTCCCTCACCGTGCTGATCGACGGGGAACAGACCTACGCCGCCCCCGACTTCGACACCGACCACGACGCGCGGGCGGGCCGGACGCTCCAGGAGGCCACCGGGACCGTCGCGGACCGGGTCGCGGACCGGGTCGCGGAGCTCCGGCCGGACTACCTCGTCGTCGCTCTCGGCGTGAACGACCTGGCCCTGCGGCGCACACCCGCCGAGACGGCCGCGACCCTGCGGACCTTCCTGACGCGCGCCCACGCGGCCCGCCCCGGCCTGCGCATCGTGCTCCTCAAGGTCCTCCCCGCGGCCCTCGTCCCCCCGGCCACCATCACCGAGTACAACAGCCTCCTCGACCTCGTCGTCCAGGAACACAACCGCACCTCCACGCCCCCGCGCCCAGGCGCCACCCCGGAGGGAGACGGCGGTCCCGGCGCCGCGCCGGAGGAAGGCCGCGGCCCCGGTGCCGCGTCGGTGGGAGGCCGCCCTCCTGGTGCCGCGTCGGTGGGAGGCGGCGGTCCCGGTGCTGCCGCGCCGGAGAGAGGCCGCGGCTCCGGCGCGCTGGTTGAGGGAGACCGTCCCGGCTCCATCCGTGGGCGGGGGCACGGGCTCGGTGTGCCGGTGGTGGTGGCGGATGCGGGGGCCGGTTACGACGCGTCGTCGTGGTACTGCGGGGACACGTGGGACGGGGTCCATCCCAGCGCCCGTGGTGAGCTGCGCATCGCCGCCGCGGTGGCCGGGGCGATGCGGGCGGCGTTCGGCGTTCCTACCGCTCCGCTTCCGGCCGTCGTTTCGGGGCTGCGCGTCGCGTCGCCGCCCGAGGTCGGGCGGGACGGGGGAACGCTGACCCTGGAGTGGCCGGACGTCCCGGGGGCGACGCGGTACGCGGTCGAGTTCCGTGTCGCCGGCGCGCCCTGGTCGTCGGCCGCCACGCGCCGCCTGCCCGTGCAGCCCTGGACGCCGGACCGCCCGTACCGGCTGACCGGCCTTGACCCCGGCCTCTCCTACGACGTCCGGGTCCGCGCGGAGAAGGGCACCTGCCCGGGTCCGCCCTCCCCGTCCACCCCCGCCCTCGCCCCCGCCCCGGCGACGCCTGATCCCGCCCCAGTGAGGCCCGCCCCCAGTGAGGCCCGCCCCCGTGCCTCCGGCGAAGCCTCCCCCCGGCCCCGGGCGAGGCCCCACCCTCCGCGAACCATCGGGCTTCGGGCCGAACTCTCGTACGCGTCCGCACGTATCCGTGGGTGACGATGTACGTCGGGGGACGTAGAGGCGAAACCTTCGGGGGGAGGATGGCGCGGAAGAGGGCATGGGGCAGGCTGGTGCTGGACTCGAGGAGGCTCCGATGGCCGGACACGACGTGGAGCGGGGGCGCGGCGACGACACGCGCGCGTCGGACGCCGATCGGGAACGAGTGGTGGAGAGCCTGCGGGAACAGACCGCCATCGGCCGGCTCACCCTCGAGGAGCTGGACGAGCGCTCCGGCGCGGCGTACGCGGCTCGCACCTGGGCGGACCTCCGCCCGCTCCTGGCCGACCTGCCGGTCCGGGTCCGCTTCGACGGCGAGCCCGCCCTCCCCACGGGGGATCGCCGCGCGCCCTGGCGGCGGATGCGGCAGGGGTGGGGCCCGCCCGGGCCGCGCTGGTTCCCGTTCTTCCCGGTGGTGCCGCTCGCCCTGTTCGCCGCGTTCGCCCTGGAGGGCGGCTTCCCGGGCCCACTGCTCGTGCTGATGGGCTTCTTCGTCATCCGCGGATTCCTGGTCCTCCGCCCCTGGTGATCGTTTCGCGCTCTCCGCTCGGGAGGATGGGGGAAGGACATTCCCCGACGAGAGTGGAGGTCGCGATGCTGGAGAACATTCGGGCCGAGGTCGTGGGGTCCCTGGTCCGGCCCGGCTACCTCGCGGAGGCACGGCAGGACCGGCGCGACGGCGCGCTGAGTACGGCCCGGTTCAAGCAGGTGGAGGACCGCGCGGTCCAGCAGGCCATCGCCCTGCAGGAGGGCGTCGGCCTGGACGTCGTCACCGACGGCGAGTTCCGCCGCGGCATCTTCACCGGCCCGCTGGAGGAGGCGGTGGACGGGCTGGAGTACGTGCCGGGCGTGCTGCGCACCTGGTACTGCGAGGACGGCCCGGTCGAGGAGGAGATCCCTCAGGTCGTCACCGGCAAGCTGGGCCACCGCCGCTCCGTCGTCCTGGAGGAGTTCGCCTACGCCCGCGCCATCGCGCGCCTCCCGCTGAAGGTCACCGTGCCGAGCCCGCTGATGATGTTCCTCCGCTGGTCACCGGAGCACTCCACGGGCGCTTACAGCGACGCGTTCGCGATGGCCGCCGACGCCGCCGCCATCGTCCGCCGCCAGATCCAGGACCTGGCGGACCTCGGCTGCACCTACGTCCAGGTGGACGCCCCCGAGCTGGCCACCCTCGTGCAGCCGGAGACCCGTGAGTGGTACGAGTCCCAGGGCATCTCCACCTACGCCATGCTCACCGAGGGGATCGACCTGCTCAGCGAGGTCACCACGGTCCCCGGCATCACCTACGCGATCCACCTGTGCCGCGGCAACCGGGCCGGCCGCTGGATGGCCTCGGGCGGCTACGACTTCATCGCCGAGGCGCTCTTCCAGCGCGCCACCGGCTTCGACCGCTATCTCCTCGAGTACGACGACCCCCGCTCGGGCTCCTTCGAACCGCTCCGCCAGGTACCGGAAGAGGCGACGGTGGTGCTCGGCCTCGTCTCCACGAAGCGCCCGGAGCTGGAGTCAGTGGACGCACTCGCCGGACGCGTCGACGCCGCGGCCGCCCACCTCCCCAAGGACCGCCTGGCGATCTCCACGCAGTGCGGCTTCGCCTCGGCGGCCGGCGGCAACCCCGGCATCACCTGGGAGGTCCAGGAGGCCAAGCTCCGCCTGGTCACCGAGACCGCCCGAATCGCCTTCTGACTCACACTCCCTGACTCACACCCCGCGGGGGTGACGGCCGAGGAGCTGGACGCGCACTGCCGGGGACGGGTGGCCGGGTACAAGGTGCCACGGAGCTACGCGTTCGTCACCGCGGTGGTGCGGTCGCCGAGCGGCAAGGCCGACTACCGCTGGGCCCGCCGTACGGCCACCGAGGCGCTCGCCGCCCAGCAGGGCTAGGGTCTGTCGCGGGCGTCCGGGGCCTCCTGGACGTCCCGGGTCTCGCCCGCGTCGCGGGCCTCGGGCACCGCGGCGCCCGCGTGGTCCTGCGCGGGGGTCTCGTGCTCCTGCGCGAGGGGCTTGCGGTCGCGGCGGAACAGCCAGCCGACGTTGGGCTCGACGAGCCACTTGGTGGCGCGCCGTACCGGGGAGGTCATCAGGCCCGTCGCCACCAGGGCCGAGACCACGATGATCGCGGCCACGCCGAGCGGGTTGGCCAGGTGGTCGCCGACGCCCGCCGCCGAGGCGACCCGGGTGAACAGGCCGTGCAGCAGGTAGCAGTAGAGGGTGCCCGCACCGAGCGCGGTGAACCAGGTCCGCCGGCGCGGCACGACGGCGAGGAGCGCCGCCACGCCCACCGCGCAGAACACCAGGAAGGCCGCCCGCAGCGCCGTACCGAGCAGCAGCGAGGTGTCCCGCTCCAGCAGCGTGGAGCGCCAGAACAGCCACTCCATGCTGAGCCGGTCGGCGGCGAACCAGGCGATCCCAAACATCGCGGCGAGGACGACGGCGCTCGCGATCCGCACCTTCCGCCGCCGCAGCAACGCCAGGTGCTCCGGCTTGGCGACCAGGCCCGCCACGAAGAACGGCAGGAAGCTCAGCGCGCGGGTGAGGTCCAGATCCTCCCCGAGGTCGACGACGCCCACCGCCAGGCAGATCAGCACCGCCACCGGCAGGGGCCAGCGGAGCCGGCGCCAGAAGCCCGTGCTCAGCCGCCAGATGAACAGGGCGGCGAGGAACCAGTTCAGCCAGATCGGGTCCAGCGGGGTGAGGGAGGAGATGTCCTGGCCGGAGACGTACTTGGCCATCAGCGTGTAGACGACCTCGAACACCAGGTACGGCACCACGACGGTGGAGACGAGCTTCTCCAGCTTGCGCGGCGCGTAGTCGAAGCTCCGCGACAGGTATCCGGCGATGAACACGAAGGCCGGCATGTGGAAGATGAAGATCCACCAGCTCAGCGCCCCGGCGGGCGCGGTGCCGAAGACCGGGCCGAGGGCATGGCCGACCACCACCAGGACGATGGCGATGAACTTCGCGTTGTCCCAGAACGGGTCGCGCGCCTGCGCGCCGACGTCGGAGGTGGCGGCCCCCAGTGGCCGCTCGGCCGTGGCGGTCATAGGGCCCGAGCGTAGTGGCCCCGGCCGGCCGTCATGGTGGAGCCGCCGCATCCGGCTCTCCTATCCGAGGTTCCGGTTCTCCCCAATTTGGGGGAGGACGAGGTTGGTCCTTTCGGGGGACGTGCGGCGGTCCCCGTTCGTTTAGCGTCTGTGAGGGAAAGGTGAGAGCCACGACGGGCTCGACCGACTCACAGGAAGTGGAGGGGCCATGGCCATGGCCAGGCGGCTGGCGAGGTCGCGAGACCACAAGGTCATCGCGGGTGTTTGCGGGGGGCTCGCGGAGCGGTTCGGCATGACCCCCACGGGGGTGCGGCTGATCTTCGTGATCTCGTGCATCCTGCCCGGACCACAGTTCCTGATCTACATCGCCCTGTGGATCCTCGTCCCCAAGGAGCCGAGGGGGGCCGTCGTCTGATCCGCCGCGTGGGCGGCGATCGCGTGGGCGGCGCCCCCTGTTCGGTGCGCCTTCGGCGCACCTTCCGGGGGGCCCCGCGCGGTGTTGTCCCGGGGGGGTTTGGGGCCGCCTTTGTGTGGCGGGTCAGACGACGGCGGTTGCTACCAGCTGGTGGGGAGGGGCATGCCTTCGGTGTAGCCGGCGGCGCTTTGGACGCCGACCACGGCGCGGTCGTGGAATTCGGGGATGGTGCTGGCGCCCGCGTAGGTGAAGGCACTGCGGACGCCGGCGATGATGGTGTCGACGAGGTCCTCCACGCTCGGGCGCTCCGGGTCGAGGTACATCCGGGCCGTGGAGATGCCCTCCTCGAAGATCGCCTTGCGGGCGCGGTCGAACGGTGAGTCGTCGGCGGTGCGGAAGCGCACCGCGCGGGCCGACGCCATGCCGAAGCTCTCCTTGTAGAGCCGCCCGTCCGCGTCCCGGTGCACGTCACCGGGGGACTCGAACGTCCCGGCGAACCAGGAGCCGATCATCACGTTGGCCGCACCTGCGGCCAGCGCGAGCGCCACGTCCCGCGGGTGCCGCACACCCCCGTCCGCCCACACGGTCCGGCCCAGCTCCCGGGCGGCCCGTGAGCACTCCAGCACCGCGGAGAACTGCGGCCGCCCCACACCCGTCATCATCCGGGTCGTGCACATCGCGCCCGGCCCCACGCCGACCTTCACGATGTCCGCACCCGCGTCCACCAGCTCCCGTACGCCCTCGGCGGTGACCACGTTCCCCGCCACCACCGGGACCGGCGGATCGATCGCCCGCACGCTCTTGAGCGCGGAGACCATCTTCTCCTGGTGCCCGTGCGCGGTGTCCACCACCAGCAGGTCCACGCCCGCCTGCACGAGCGACTTGGCCTTGCCGGCGACGTCACCGCTCACCCCCACCGCGGCCGCCACCCGCAACCGCCCGTCCGCGTCCACCGCCGGACGGTAGAGGGTGGAGCGCAACGCACCCGTCCGGGTCAGGATCCCGGCGAGCCGGCCCTCAGCGTCCACCACCGGCGCCAGCCGGTGCCGGAAGTCGTGCAGCGTGGTGAACGCCTCGCGCGGGTCCGTCCCCGCGGGCAGGGACAGCACGTCCGTCGACATGACCTGGTGCAGCTGGGTGAACCGGTCCACCGCGGTGCAGTCCGCCTCGGTCACCACGCCCACCGGGCGGCCGCCGTCCACCACCACGACCGCGTTGTGGGCGCGCTTCGGCAGCAGGTTGAGCGCGTCGCCCACGGTGTCGGCGGGGGCCAGGGTGAGCGGGGTGTCGTACACCAGGTGCCGCTCCTTCACCCAGCGCACGACGTCGCCGACGACCTCGATCGGGATGTCCTGCGGGATCACCGCGACGCCGCCGCGGCGCGCGATGGTCTCCGCCATCCGGCGCCCGGCGACCGCCGTCATGTTGGCGACCACCAGGGGGATGGTCGCGCCGCTGCCGTCGCCGGTGGTGAGGTCCACGTCCAGCCGGGAGCCGAGGGCCGACCGGTTCGGGACCATGAAGATGTCGTTGTAGGTCAGGTCGTACGGCGGGACCTGGTCGTTCAGAAAGCGCACGTTCACCCCACAGGCCGTCAGGCCGTCGTTCGAGTGACTACCGAAGCACGAGATGTTCTTCCCTGGTCGAGGCGCTTGAGCCGCGTCCTCGACGACCGCTCTAGGAGGAACGATGCCGCCCCGGCCGAGCTTCCCGCCCGTTCCTGCGCCGCCGCTCCCTGCCGCGCCCCTCCTTGCCCCGCGCCTCCTTGCCCCGCGCCTCCTTGCCCCGCGCCTCCTTCGCCTGCGCCTGCTCGGCCGGCCCTCCGTTGGAGGGTCCGTCCGGCGCGTTGGAGGACCCGTCCGGGTCCTTCCTCTTGCGGGGGAAGCCTTCGGGGGAGAGCAGCCAGGTCACCCTCGGTTCGATCACCCACCGGGTGAGCCAGCGCACCGGCGGCGTCATGAGCAGCAGCGTGACCAGGACGGCCGCGCTCACCAGCAGCCCGAGCTGCAGGGCCGTACGGGCCGGCGGCAGGTTCACGGTGTACTCCTCCGCCAGCACGATCAGCCCGTGCAGCAGGTACGCGTACAGCGTGTACGGCCCGAGCCGCGCGATCCAGCTGTCCCGGCCCGGCATCAGCGCCAGCAGCGCGGCCGTCAGCACGGCGGCGACGACCAGCATGCCCGCCCGGGTGGCGATGCCCTCCCACGGCGAGACGTCCATGATCTCGTAGCTGAGCGCCCAGAGCACCAGGCGCTTCACCATGTCGTCGGGGAAGTACCAGATCGCCCACGCGGCGCCGCCGACCCCGGCGAGCAGCACGAACGGGGAGAGGACGCGGATCCACCTCCGCCGCAGCACCGCCAGGTGCTCGGCGCGCAGCGACAGCCCGATCACGAAGAACGGCAGCAGCCCGGTGAACCTGTTCAGCGCGAGCACGTTCTCCAGCGGCGTCAGCGGAGTGAGCAGCGAGATCAGGATGGAGATCGTGATCGGCCAGCGCACCGTCCGCCACAGCCCGGTCGTCATCCGCCACATGAACAGCGCGATCAGGAACCACATCAGGTAGTACGGCTCGAACAGCGACCAGGGCTCGTCCCGGTGACCCACGAAGTTGGCCAGGCTGAGGTACGCGTACTGGCCGATCAGGTACGGGATCAGCATCCCCGTCGCGACCCGGTACAGCCGCCGCGACGAGTAGTCGAAGCTGCGCGACAGGTAGCCGCTGATCAGTACGAACGCCGGCATGTGGAACAGGTAGATCCACAGGTACAGGGAGACGGTGAGCGTCCCCGTGGCCATGTTGCCGATCGTGTGCCCGATCACGACGAGCGCGATCGTGACGACCTTGGCGTGGTCGAGGGCGTTGTTCCGATCCGCCGCGGCACCGGGCGGCGCCGTCGCGCCCTCGGGTGCCGTGCCCTGGGCCGCCCCGTCCTCGGGTGCCGTGCCCGCGGGCGCCGTGCCCCCCGCGGGTGCCGTGCCGCCGGGCGCCGTGGGTGCCACCCCCTCGGCCGCCGAGGTCCCAGGCGACGCCGTCTCCGCCTGCTCGGTCGCCGCGGCCGCGTCCGGCCGAGCCGAACGCCGCGAACGTGCGGGGGTACGGGCCACGGACTGCTCCGGGAGTGCTGCGGGGGGTGTAACGGGTGGGGCCCAGCCATGTTACGCGCAGTACCCGCCTCCCCCGAATCGGTATGAGTCAGAACAATGTGACAAATCAGCGACGCCGACACCCCACCCCCGAGGGGTCAGGGGCGCGAGATGCGCGGCGGCTCGCCGGGCAGCCGCCAGTCGTACCGCAGCTCGAGCAGCCGCAACGCGAAACCGAGGGCGGAGCCGGCCAGCGTGCCGAACTCGCCCGCCCGGTCGCGTTCATCACCACCATGGTGAGCGCCGCGATGAAGGCACACGTGGCGTACAGCGCGCCGCCGTGGAAGATCTCCGGCGTCTTGCCGGTGAGCACCTCCCGTACGGCCCCGCCGCCGACCGCGGTGATCACCCCGAGCAGCAGCGCGGGCAGCACCCCGAGCCCGGCGTCCAGGGCGCGCTGCGCCCCGGTGGTGCCCCAGAACGCCAGCGCCAGCGTGTCGGCGAGCAGCAGTACGCGCCGCGCCGTGATCAGGTACGACACGTGCGTCAGCGCCCACGGCGGGCCCTGCCCCAGCAGCACGTCGCGGATCATGCCGCCGCCCACCCCGGAGATCAGCGCCAGCGCGATGAAGCCGACCGGGTCGAACCGCTGATGCGCCGCGACCGAGCCGCCCAGCAGCGCGGCGGCGAAGACGCCCATCAGGTCGACGACCCCGGTGATCGACACCGTCATGGATCCGATGACCACCTCGCCGGTCAACTCGCCGTCCATGATTCCCATGATCGGGCCAGAAGCGCCACGGCGCGCGCACGTCCGAGTAGTGTCGGCGCCCATGGAGCATGAGCTGGACGTGGCGAAGCTGCTCGCCTACGACCGTGACCACCTCTGGCATCCGTACTCCGACATGCTCGACCCGGCCCCGGTCCAGCCCGTCGTCGGTGCCGAGGGTGTGCGCCTGGAGCTGGCGGACGGCCGCCGCCTCGTCGACGGCATGTCGTCCTGGTGGGCCGCCATCCACGGCTACCGGCACCCGCGCCTGGACGCCGCGGTCCGCGACCAGCTGGACCGGATGGCGCACGTCATGTTCGGCGGCCTCACCCATCCGCCCGCGGTACGGCTCGCCCGGCACCTGGTGGACCTCACGCCCGCCCCGCTCACCCAGGTCTTCCTCGCCGACTCCGGCTCGGTGTCGGTGGAGGTCGCCATCAAGATGGCGCTCCAGTACCACCTGGCCGGCGACCGGCCGGGCCGGGACCGGCTGCTCACCGTGCGCGGCGGCTACCACGGCGACACGTTCGGCGACATGGCGGTCTGCGACCCGGTGAACGGCATGCACCACCTGTTCCAGCACGTGCTGCCGGAGCACGTGTTCGCCCCCGAGCCGCCGCAGGGCTTCGACGCCCCGCTGGACACCGACTACCTGGCGCTGGTCGAGCGCGCGCTGGCCGAGGAGCCCGACCGGATCGCGGCCGTCATCGTGGAGCCGGTGGTGCAGGGCGCCGGGGGGATGCGGGTGTACTCGCCCGGGTACCTGAAGGCGCTGCGCGACCTCTGCGACGCGTACGGAGCGCTGCTCATCCTCGACGAGATCGCCACCGGCTTCGGCCGTACGGGCACGATGTTCGCCGCCGAGCACGCCGGCATCAGCCCGGACATCATGTGCGTCGGCAAGGCGCTGACCGGCGGATACATGACCATGGCGGCCACGCTGTGCACCCGGCGGGTGGCCGAGGGGATCGGCCGCGGCTCCGGCGGGGCGCTCATGCACGGCCCCACGTTCATGGCCAATCCGCTGGCCGCGGCGGTGGCGTGCGCGAGCATCGAGCTGCTGCTGGAGTCGCCCTGGCAGGAGCGGGTGGCGGTGATCGAGACCCGGCTGCGGCAGGGCCTCGCGGCCGCGGCGAGCCTGCCCCGGGTGGCGGACGTACGGGTGCTCGGCGCGATCGGCGTCATCGAGCTCGCCGAGCCGGTGGACATGCCCGCGGTGACGAAGGTCGTGATGGATCACGGCGTCTGGCTGCGCCCGTTCCGGAACCTGATCTACACGATGCCCCCGTACACGGTCACGGCCGAGGAGGTCGACATGATCACCACGGCCATGCTCGCCGCCGCCCAGGCCTGATCAGCCGGTGGCGGCGTGGCGGCGGCCGCGCGGGGTGAACAGCAGCTCGCGGACGTCCAGCGCGATGTGCACGACCACGGGCAGCAACAGGCTGCCGGTGGCGGCGTACAGCAGCCCGAGGAAGACGCCGAACACGCACGACGAGCGCGATGAGGTAGCCGACGGCGGCCGCGGCCACCGGCCCGAAGCCGGTCGGGAGCCGTACGCCCAGGTCCGCGAGGGTCACGCCGGAGCCCAGCGCGGCGACGAGCAGCGCCAGCAGGGTCAGCACCAGTTGCGTCGCGGAGCATGCGGACACTCTAGGAGATCCCGACAAAACGCCTTGTCGTGCGGGTGCGGGGGACTATGTTGAACAGCATGTCCAATAACGGTGCGCCCCTCTGGCGTCCCCGCTATCGGCGGCGTGAGGTCGCGTCCGAGGGCGTGACGCTGGCTGTGTACGAGGCCGGCCGGGTCGGCGATCCGGACGCGCCGGTCGTCGTGCTCGTGCACGGCTACCCGGACACCCATCGGGTGTGGGACGGGGTGGCGGCGGAGCTGGAGGCCGGGCACCACGTCGTGGCGTACGACGTACGGGGCGCGGGCGCCTCCGGCGTGCCGCGGGCGGCGCCCGGAGCGGGCGACGCGAGTCCGTACCGCTTCGAGCTGCTCGTCGCGGACCTGCGCGCCGTGCTCGACGCGGTCGCCGGGGACCGGCCGGTGCATCTGGTGGGCCACGACTGGGGGTCGATCCAGGGCTGGGAGGCCGTCACCTGCGGTGACCTGGACGGACGGCTCCGTTCCTACACCACGATCTCCGGCCCCTGCCTGGACCACATCGGGCACTGGATGCGGGAGCGTCGGAGGCGGCCGGGGGCGTACCCCGCGCTGGCCCGGCAGGCCCTGAAGTCCTGGTACATCGGGTTCTTCCGGCTCAAGGCGGTGTCCGACCTGGCGTGGCGGGCCGGCGTGGTGCCCCGGGTGGTGACGGTGATGCGCGGACGAGAGGGCGTGCCGGCCGAGCCGCCCGTACGGACCGCGGACGGCCTGCACGGCATGCGCCTCTACCGGGCGAACATGTCCCGCACCCGGTACCCCCGGGACCGGTACGCGACGATCCCGGTGCAGGCCCTGGTGCCGGTCCGGGACGCGTACGTGTCGCCCGCGCTGCTGGACGACCTGCCGCGCTGGGCGCCCGGGCTGCGCCGTCACGACCTGGACGCCGGCCACTGGGTGCCGCTGACCGCGCCCGGCCTGGTGGCCGGGCGGATCGCGGAGTTCGTCGCGGACGTCGGCGAGGGCGCCCCCGGCGATCAGGCCAGCGGGAACCCGCCGAGCCGGGCGTGAAACTCATCGGCCAGCCACTCGGTGTCGCTGCCCACGAGCAGCCCGCCGGAGTACGCGGTCAGCACCTCGACCCCGTGCCCGCGCGGCCTCCGCTTCGGGTTCCAGGACAGTGCCCTGCCGGTCGCCGGGTCGAGGGCGCCGATGCCCGGGCGTGACACCGCGCCGGGTCCCGCGGAGTCGCGCCCCTCGGGGTTGTCCAGCCACCGCTGGTGGCCGCCGACGTAGATGGCCGACCCGGTCGCCGCGACCGCGTACAGCGCGTCGCCGCCGGTGTGGTTCACCCAGCCGGGCCGCTGCCCGGGGCCGGTGGCGGTGGTGGTCCAGCGGGCCGCGGTGTTGCACAGGGTGTCCTTGTCGTCGCCGCGGGGGCCGCCGGTGGTGGTGACGACGAAGTACGACCCGTCCGGGGCGAAGTCGATGCCGCGCATGTAGGTGTCGTACGCGGAGCGGCAGTGTGGTCGGTACATCTCCGTGGACCAGCTGGTGGGCCGGCCGCTCGCGGTGGAGAGCATGGCGATCTGCGGGCGGGCGTAGCCGTTCACCTCGCGGAAGTTGCCGTCGAAGACGAGGCGGCGGCCGTCCGGGCTCACGGCCAGGTCGATGACGGCCAGCCGGCCCGACCGGGGCTCGCTGAGGCGCGGGGCGAAGCCGGCGTCCACGGCCCCGGTGGACGGGTCGAGCCGGGCGAGGCCGGTGCGGGCGGTGCCGTTGACGCCGCTGAAGGACCCGCCGACGTACAGGTGGCCGCCGCGGTACTCCACCGTGCGCACGCCGGCGTCGTCCACGCGGGTCTTCATGAAGGCACCGGCGCGTTTGCCGCTGGCCAGGTAGACGCGGGTGATCCCGCGGTTGTCGCCCCCATTGACGTGCCGGAAGAAGCCGCCCAGGTAGACCGTCTCCGATGGGCCGGGCGCGATCGCGTGGACCGGGCCGTCCACGTGCGGGGTGAACGCGGGGTCGATGGCGCCGGTGCTCAGGTCGTACGCGAAGACGTTGTCCACATTGTGGACGGGGCCGCCGGTGGCCGCCCTGACCTGGGAGAAGTCGCCGCCGACCACGGCCTTGTCGCCGACCACGGCGATCGCCCGGACGGTGCCGTCCAAGACGTGCGGGGTGTCGTCGGAGGGGTCCGCCGAGACGACGCGGTCCTGGGCGACGGCGGCGCTCGCGGGGGTGTCGCCGGGTGCGCCGAGCGCACCGTACGCCGGCACGGCGGCGAGGAGGGCCAGCGCCGCGAGGGCGGGCCGGTGACGGAGGCGCATCGGGGCTCCCCTAGGTCGGCGGGTCTCGATTACAGCGCCGCTGAACCTAGTGCTCCGCTGTCGAGGTGGCGATGACCTGGGGAATCGGGTGATTCTCCGGCGTTCGCCGCGGGCCGGAACATTCTTCGACGTTGTACAGTTGTACTAGTTTGTACGGCCGTACAAGTCCGGAAGGGGGATCTCGTCATGGCCTGGGTTCTGCTGGTGATCGCGGGGGCGCTGGAGACCACGTTCGCGATCGCGCTCAAGTACAGCGAGGGCTTCACCCGGCTGGTGCCGAGCGTGATCTTCGGGGTGGCGAGCGTCGCCAGCTTCGTCCTGCTGAGCATCTCGCTCCGTACGCTGCCGGTCGGCACCGCGTACGCCGTATGGACCGGGATCGGCGCCGCGGGTACCGCCATCGTCGGCATGATGTTCCTGAACGAGCCCGTCCAGGCGCTCCGCGTCACCGCGATCGCCCTGATCGTCGCCGGCGTCGTCGGCCTCCGCCTCGCCGGCGGGCACTGAGCTGTGCGGCGTGTGCCGTGGCTCGGCGGCGGCCGCCGCGACCGCGCCGCGGGTCCCGCGTGGAGGCCGCCGCATCGTGGGCGGTGCGGGAGGACGCGGCGCAGGCACCCCGCGCGCGGAGTCGAGGGGCCGGGACCTGCGAGAAATCGTGAGCGGCGAGTCGAGGGGGAGGGATCGTGGTGAACGCGCGAGGCGAGCGACGGCGTGCGGAGATCGTCGAGGCCGCGGGCGAGATCCTGCTGCACGAGGGCTTCGGCGCGGTCAGGCACCGTGCCGTGGCCGCGCGGGCCAACGTTCCCCTGGGCGCCACCACCTACTACTTCAAGTCCCGCGAAGACCTGATCGCCCAGGGCCTCCGCAGGATGGCCGACATCGCCACCTCCCGCGCCCGAGCAGTCGCCGCCGACTTCACACCCGCACCCCTCAATCCCCAGCCGACCGAGCGGCCGCCGGCGCGCTCCGACGGGCGTGCCGCTCGTGGGACCGGCGGTGCGATGGCAGGAGCCGGTGAGGTGGCGGACGTTGTGGCCGGGATCGTGGCCGCGTCCGCGACGGGGGACGACCCCGCCGCGCTCCTCGCCTTTTATGAGCGCTACGTCGAGGCCGGCCGGCACCCCGCGTACGCGGAGATCGTCCAGGAGTGGAACGCGGAGCTCGTACGCCTCATCGACGCGGTACTGACCCGCGCGAACGCACCCGCGGGCGAGCCGCGGGCCCGGCTGGTGCTCGCCCTCACCGACGGCCTCCTCATCGGCGCGATCGCCGAACGCTCACCTGACCCCTTCGCCCACACCCGCGAGGCCCTCCGCACCGCCCTTCCCGCCCTCCTCACCATCACCGACCCCTGATCCGAGGGGCGCTGTGCCTCTGAGCGCGGGGTCGCCGGCCTCCGAGCGCGGGGTCGCTGCGCCCCTCGGCCGGGGATGCCTGTGCGCCGGCCCTGGGGCAAATGGGGAGGAGTGGGGCCGGATTTGCGGGGGCGGCGTGGCGGGAGGCGGGCTCCGCTACCTTCGTCGCGTGCGGCGACGGCTGTTCGCGCTGGTCGCACTGCTCGCGATCGGGGGCGCGGGCTGCGGTTTCCCTGGCATGGCCGGGGTTGAGAGGCCGCCGGTGCCCACTCCCCGGGTCGTGTCGCAGGCGGATCCGCGCTACGACGGTACGACGACGGTGATGCCCTCCGGGGCGACCGGCGTCGAAGTCAGGCATGCGGAACCGGTCCGGCCGGGCCGCCGGCTCCACGCCGTCTACCCCGACGTCCCAGGCGCCGGGCCGCTCACCGAACGGCTGAAGCGCCACGCGGAACGCCAGGTCGAGGAGTTCCTCAACACCCACCCCGACCATGCTCCGACTGGACGCGGCACGCCGCCCGCGCCTGAGCTGAATGTGGGGTTCTCGTTTCTGGCGTTGTCGGGCGATCTTGTCGGCGTGCGGCAGGAGACGTCGTACTTCAACGGGATTGAGGAGGGCGTGGGGGCGCGCGACCTCTGGTACGACCGGCGGCAGCGGCAGGTGCACGAGCCTGCCGCCCTGTTCGACGGGGACGACGCCGTGGTGGCCGTGCTGGACGAGGTCCGGCGCGAGCTGGAGTCCCGGCCGGAAGTTCGGCTCGAGCGCCTGAAGAAGACGCTCGCCGAACCGGACCAGGCCCTGCGGGCAGCGGCCTTCACCCGGGACGGGGATCTCGTCGTGGTCTATGAGGGCGCGGAGCTGGGCACGGGCTCCGGTGCGCCGGTGGCCGTACGGGTCCCCAAGGCGAAGGTGCGCAACCAGCTCTCGGACCTGGGGCGGCGGGCCCGTGCCCAGGCCGCGCTGCCCACCCCGCCCATGATGCCGGCGGGCCTTTCGCCGGTCCCGCGCATGCCGACGCCGCGGGCGGAGCCGGTGCCGTGCCACGAGGTCAGCTGCGTCGCGATCACGTTCGACGGCGGACCTGGGCCGGAGACCGCGCGGCTCCTTGAAGTACTCGGCCGGCACAAGGCGCGCGCGACGTTCTTCGTGACCGGCGCGCACGTGTCGATCTACGGCGACCTGCTGCGCGCGGCGGGGCGGGCCGGGCACCAGATCGCCGATGGCACCTGGTCCCACCGGGATCTCACCCGGCTCTCCCCGGGCGAGGTACGCGCCGAGCTGGACCGCACCCGCGCGGCGGTCCGGGCCGCGACAGGGCTGGAGGCACGGCCGGTCCGCCCGCCGTACGGGGCTGTGAACGCGCGGGTCGCCGCCAACGCGGGCGGTCCACTGATCTTCTGGACCGCCGATCCGGCGGCCGGCCGAATCGGGGGCGGGGCCCAGGAAATCGCCGATCGCGCGATCGCGGCGTCGGGCAGGGGCGCGATCCTCGTGTTCCACGAGTCCGGCCCGGAGACCGCGGCGGCCCTCGACCGGACGCTGAGGGTCCTGTCCGCACGCGGCCACCGCTTCGTCACGGTCTCCGAACGCTACGCACCCCGCCGTATGGCCGACGGCTTCACCTACCCCGAGCGCCGACCCGCCCCACCGCCGTAAACGGCGCCGACCCGCTCCACCGGCGTAATGGCGCCGACCCGTCCCACCGCCGTAACGGCGCCGCCGCGGCCGAGACCCGGCCTCCCAAACGGAACCGCCGGCGCCCTGTCCCCGCCCACCGACAGGCCGGGGACGCGGCCCGTACGTCCCGGCGCGTACGCGCAGAGCCGCCCCGCGCCGGATTCGTGCGTACGGCCCGCGGGGCGATCGTGGCGTCGTTCCGCCACGACGGCGGACGCGAAGGAGCCGAGGAGGCCCTCATGCAATCCCCTCAGACCGGCCCGATAGCGGGCCGCGCGCCGGACCGCCGGGCACTCGGCGGCGTACTGTTCCTGCTGTTCTTCATCGGCGGTGAGGTCGCCCGTGCGCTGCTCACCACGCGCGAGCTGCCGCTGCCCGGATCGCCGGCCGAGCAGACCGTCGCCTACGTCGAGGCGGCCCGCACCGCCACCTTGACGGTGGGGATCATGCAGGTGCTGGCGGCGCTGTCGCTGTTCCTGTTCGTCCCGGCGATCACGTCGGCGGTCCGCCGCGCCACCGAAGGCCGTACCGCCCCGGCGCGGATCACCTCCCTCACCGGGGTGCTGGCCGCGGCGTTCCTGCTGGTGTCCGCCCTGCTTTCGCTGGCTCTGACGCTGTCCGCGGGCTCGATGGACCTGAGCACCGTGGACCTGGTGCGCGAGCTGAACTTCCGTACCGGAGGGGTCGCGCACGTCGTGAGCCTCGGGCTGTTCACCGGGACCGCCCTGCTCACCACCCGCGGCACCGGTGCGCTGCCGCGCGGTACCCGCGTGCTGGGCATGGTGGCCGCCGTGCCGGCGGTGCTCGCGGTGCTGTCCATCCCCGTGTACATGGCCTCCGTGCTGCTGCCGGTCGGCCGCATCCTGTGCATGGTGTGGGCGCTCGCCGTGGGCGCCGCGCTGATCGCCGGCTCGCGCCGCGCGCCGGCCGGGGAGCGGTGACAACGATGGCACGCGGAACCGCACGGAGCGGCCGGCCGAAGCGCCGTACGCTGCGGAACGCCGTCGCCCTCCTCATCGGCCTCGCCGCGACCGTCGCGATCACCGTCCCCGCGCAGGCGGCGATCGGGACCGGCGACGACGTCGTACGGACCCCGAACGGCGCGGTACGCGGCACCGTCACCGACGACCACCGCGCGTTCCTGGGGATCCCGTACGCGGCCCCGCCAGTGGGAGACCTCCGCTGGCGGGCGCCGCGCCCGGCCGAACCCTGGTCGGGCGTACGCGACGCCACGACCGCGGGCGCGCCATGCCCGCAGTCGCCGCACTTCCCGGACGACCCGCCGGTGGTCGGCTCGGAGGACTGCCTGTCCGTGAACGTGGACACGCCGCGCGGCGCGAGCGGCCCGCTTCCGGTGCTGGTGTTCCTGCATGGCGGCGGGTTCATCGGCGGGCAGGGCGCGCCGTACGAGCCGTCCCGGATCACCGAGCGCGGCGTCATCGTGGTGACGCTCAACTACCGACTCGGGGCGCTGGGATTCCTGCGGCACCCGTCGATGCGGGACCCGTACGCGGGCAACTTCGGCGTGGCCGACCAGCAGGCCGCGCTGCGCTGGGTGCGCGGCAACATCGCCGCCTTCGGCGGTGACCCGCGCAACGTGACCCTGTGGGGCGAGTCGGCCGGCGCGTTCAGCGTCTGCGCGCACCTCGCCTCGCCCACGGCTCACGGGCTGTTCCACAAGGCCATCGTGCAGAGCGGGCCGTGCGGGAACGCGCTGCTGACCCGTGAGGAGTCGGAGCGCCGGGGCCGCGTGACGGCCACGGACCTCGGCTGTACGGATCCAGCACACGCGCTGGAGTGCCTGCGCCGCAAGCCGCTCACGGACCTGGTCGGGCTCGGTGAGGAGGGCCTGACGGGGGTGCGGCGGTACCAGGCCACGCTCCCGTGGCTGCCGGTCGCCGGCACCGCCGCGGTGCCCGTGCAGCCGCTCACCGCGCTCCGGCACGGGCCCGGCGTACCGCTGATCCACGGCGGCACGCGCGACGAGGTGCGCCCGTTCGTCGCCCGCGACCACGATGGGCAGGGCCGGCCGCTCACCGCGGAGCGGTATCCCGGAGCGGTCCGGGATCTGTACGGGGCGGAGAGCGCCCGGAAGATCGTGGACCGGTATCCGGCGGACGCGTACCCCTCACCCGGGCTCGCCCTGGCGACACTGCTCGGCGACGAGGGCCGCTTCCTCGGCTCCTGCTCGCAGCTGCCCGCGCTGGACGCGGCGGCCCGGCGGGCGCCGGTCTACGCGTACGAGTTCGCCGAGCCCTCCACGGAGACGATCGGTGAGTTCCCACTCGGCGCGTACCACGGGTACGACGTGCGGCAGATGTTCGGCGGCCGGTTCCCCCAGGGGCAGGCGTCCGCCGTCGCGCAGTCGCCGGTCGGCGACACGTTGATCCGGTTCTGGACGGATTTCGCCCGCACCGGGGACCCGGGGCCGGAGTGGCCGCGGTACCGCGACGGCACGGTGCTGTCCATCACCGCGGGCGGGACCGTACCGGTCGATCTGGCCCGTGAACACCGCTGCGCGTTCTGGCGCGGCATCCCCGGCTGAGGCC